>PAVD01000052.1 GCA_002712985.1 Rhodospirillaceae bacterium | reverse complement strand
TGAAGGTCTGATGGAATCGTATGTTTTCACGGCTTGAGAAGCTGATATTTCCCCGGCGGGCAGGGGATTGTCCAACGGGTTCTGAGAATCAGCTGCCAACTCCCTGAAGCTAAACAAAGCCATGCCGGCGAACATGAAAGCTGACAATAGGATCGCCTTAAACAAAAATGGAGTGAATCGTATGAGGTGCCTCATCGGTTCGTGATTCCTTATCATTCGTTAGGGTCAGGCCCAGTCCCTGTTCTTAAGTTCTCAACTTAGAAAAATTCACCATAAACACGTGTCCAGTATGACAGGGTATCCAGGTAATTTCTATTTTTTGGTTGTTGGTCGAATGTCCCGAGCAAAGGCCCTAATGTCTTCCACCAAAAGGTTCGGTTCCTCCATTGCGGCAAAATGTCCTCCTCGCGGCATAACGCTCCAGCGGGATATATTGTAAATTCTTTCAACGTAGCTTCGGGGTGCCCAAGGTACAAATTCGGCCGGAAAAATGGCTGCTCCAACAGGAACCTCAACTCGTTTGGATCCCACGGGCATTTCTCGCCCCCCCTCTTCCCGTCTACCATAATAGATCCAGGTTGCAGTATTGAAGGAGCCTGTAACGAGATAGATCATAATGTTGGTTAGCAATTGATCTTTGGTGTATGCACTTTCAATATCGTCCCCCGCCGTATCCGACCATGTATTGAATTTTTCGATTATCCACGCGGCGATCCCGACGGGGCTATCCATCATCGCATAGCTGAGCGTTTGAGGTTTTGTTGATTGTTGATAATTATATGCAGCTTCCCTCTCAAAAATCTGGGAAACAAGAGACGACCATTTTTGCTCTTCGTCGGTTTGCGGCCCACCTCCATGACGCATATTCATCATGTTTATATGTATCCCTTTACATGGGGGTGCGTGCTCATATCCTAACCAAGTCGAAATAGCACTGCCCCAGTCTCCCCCTTGTGCAATATATTGATCGTAGCCCAACCTACTCTTCATCAGGGATGCAAAGATTTTGGCTATTTTGCGGGGACCGATGGGTCGCTTAGGTTTTCCTGAGAATCCGAAACCGGGCAGCGAAGGGGCAATAACGTCAAATGAGTCCATGATGTCATTACCGGATCGTTCGGGGTGTGCCAGGGGTTCTATAATTTGTTCAAATTCAGAAACTGATCCCGGCCAACCGTGACTAATCAATAGTGGCATTGGGGTTGGGCCACTCCCTTTCTCATGAATGAAATGAATATCGATGCCGTCTATTTCTGTTCGAAAGTGGTGAAACCGATTCAGGATAGTTTCGTGAGTTCGCCAGTCATAGGTCTCAAGCCAGTACTTGCAAAATTCTTTCATGTACTCAAGGTTGGTACCGTACGACCAACCACCGTCGGCCGGCATTTCGTGCCACCTATAGCTTGCGACCTTGTCATATATGTAAGTCAGCGTTTCGTCAGGTATATTTATGGTATATGGCTCAATTGAAAGCATGAAAACTCGCTGGTATATGGTTTAATGTATTCTCCCCTAGGATTGTGTCCGGAGACACACTCATAGACAAATTTTATTTGAATTAACTATGAAAAATTTTAGTTGTTGCTGCTGGAGATAATAATGAAATTTGGATTATCAATACCAAACCGAGGCCCTCTCGCCACACCAGCGATAATTAAGGAACTTGCACAAACTGCGGAGCAACTGGGATATCGCTATATTGCGATTCCTGACCATATTGTTGTACCGCGTCAGATAGATCCTAATTATCCATATAGCGAAACAGGCGAATTCGTCTGGACTTCAGATGGTGTAACCGACTGCATGGAACAATTTACCTTGCTGGCGTGGGTTGCGGCTGTGACCAATACAATTCGGGTACTGACATCAGTTACTGTAATCCCTCACCGAAATCCTCTTTTCATGGCGAAATCACTTGCCACTACGGACATCCTTTCAGAGGGTCGCGTCACGGTCGGTTGTGGGGCGGGTTGGATGCGGGAGGAGTTTGAAGCTCTGAATCTTCCCGCGTTTGAGCGGCGGGGGGGCGTTACCAATGAATATATACAGGCTATGAAAATAGCCTGGGAAGCCGCAGATCCGTCCTATGATGGAGAGTTCATTCGGTTTTCCAATATCGATACCGATCCAAGACCGGTGCAAAAACCACACCCCCCAATTTGGATTGGAGGGGAAAGTATGCCTGCTATCCGCCGCGCTGTCGCTTTGGGGGATGGATGGTATCCGTTTGGTAGCAATCCAAGATATAGAATGGATAGACTCGATACATATAAACAGCGGCTCGATAAATTGCGGCAAATTTCCGAAACATCCGGGCGGGACCCTTCAACAATCAGTTTGGCTTACAACTGTGCATTTCATAGCGCTCAGGAAAAGGAACACTTGGACGGGGGAAGGCAAACTTTCACAGGGACGCCGGAGCAAAGAGCGGAGGATATCCGGTCATTTGAGAACGTTGGGCTGGAAACCATGATGGTTAACGTTTCTGCCAGTGACAAAAACGCTATGATTGCTCGTATGACCGAGTTTTCAGAGAACGTAATGCCGCTGGTGAAATAACACAAAGTCACTATAAATTGACAGGTCGTTTATCCACGATTCTTTTCTTTCTGACTTGTCAATTTGTCTCAAAAGACTAGTGGTTGAGTCCCAGCCTAGGTATCAGCAACCCATTTTAATATATGGCGGCCAACGGCTACAGTATCTCCTTTTTGGTTCAAAACCGTAATATCAGAAAGTGAGCGCCGTTTTTTTATATCTATGTCAGAAATAGTGTACGTAACTGTTACCGTATCATTAATGAATACAGGTTTGATAAACCGAATGCCGTCATATCCCAAAGAAACAGGTGTTTCATCAATGCCTTTTTCTACGCAACGAGCGATCATCATCGTTGAGGTTGTTGACATAAATCCGACAAGCAGTGCTCCGTGTGCAATTCGATGCCCAAAAGAGGATTTTGACATGTACTGTTCGTTGACGTGGTTTCCGGAGAAATCTCCAGTAATACCAGCAAACATATAAATATCACTTTCAGAGACTGTTTTGGAAAAAGTAACCTCTTCACCTATTTGCACGTGAAACTCGGACAATTGCACCTCCCAGTTCAGGTTTCTGATCCAGTATATTGGCGCATAGTTTGTACGTCACTGCCTTATTATCCGTATGGTTTCATGTGGAATATAGTTTCTCATTGTGCCAATTAAGGTATCCCACTGTTCCAGCACTCCGTATTTCTCAATCAAAATGTACCCTCATCCGGTTCTGGTTGTTTTATTTTTCCTAGGGCTGTTTAGAATTTCTGGCAGATATCAAAATTAGTATGTCAACCTCCTTCAATGATGAAACTCCGTCCTTGTTTAAACCGCTGACGCTAAGATCTATAACGATCAGTAATCGAATTGTGCTTTCTCCGATGTGTCAGTGCTCGGCTCAAAACGGAATTCCAGTTGACTGGCATTTGACCGCGTTGGGGCAACGTGCGGTTGGTGGAGGTGGTATTATATTTACGGAGGCAACGAGTGTAGAACAAAGAGGTTTGATTTCGAAGTACTGTTTAGGGCTCTATAATGATGAACAAAAAATGGGCTTTGAGCGTGTGATCGTTTATTGAGAGG
The DNA here is from genome assembly GCA_002712985.1 of Rhodospirillaceae bacterium. Taxonomy (GTDB): domain Bacteria; phylum Pseudomonadota; class Alphaproteobacteria; order UBA7887; family UBA7887. The sequence continues at coordinate 14,644 of PAVD01000052.1, read as the reverse complement.
CAGGGAAGTATCCCTGCGATTTAGCTTGCGCACGCCGGCCGGAAGGCGTCGACAACACCCCCAAGGGAGGGAACAAACTCATAGAGGGTTGAAGACGGTGGTTGGGATTTAACACAATCTATTGCTTTAGCGAAAACGCTAAAACTGACTGGCGAGGTTGACGTCATTGACTGTTGGTCAGGGGGCTTGATCCGAATCAGAAAATTGAACTTTTGCCTGGATAATAAGTGGCATTTTCTGAAGCCATTCGTCGGAGGTCGGGGATTCGGACTGCGGCTGTTGGGCTGATCTCTACGTCGGTGGAGGCCAACAGGATTGTGCAATCTGACCAAGCAGATCTCGTAATGTTTGGTAGAGCCTACCTGGCCGATCCTTATCTGCCACGTCGTTTTGCGCAAGAACTGGGTGTCGACGTACAGTGGCCAAATCAGATCACTAGAGAGAGAGCCCGTCCGACAAGATAAACTGGAAAGAGGGTGGCTTCTTAGCAGCCAAGGAAGCAATACAATGAGGAGGTGGAGAATAGATCCCCTTGGCAATGTTGGAGCATGACGGGGATATCAGTGTAGTTGCTGTTTGCCAGTAGGTATTGTTACTGAAGCATCTCTCTGAGATAGCATTAACTCGAGTCCCCAATCAGCCGTATTAGCCACCGAACTGATCTGATGCAAAAATCCGTGGAGCAGCTCTGTATTGAGAGTTAGCAGAATATCCTTCCCGTCGTTGGTTTTTAAGTTTAGGTGTGCCGTTCCATTTTTATCGAGGCGGCTATTGATCTCGACAATCAAGAGAGGATTAGTGGACATAGCCGTTGGAGGCTCGTTGGAGTCCGACGGTGTGTCGGTTAATACCTTTTTAAGGGCTTCTTGATGCTCTACTGCTCGAGCCGCTGCAACACTCCGTTCATCTTTCATATCATCTGGTCTGTTTTGATGCCCAAGTGAGTCTATTGTCTGTACTAAAACATCCCATAGTATTTTGATGAACCGTCTTGTTAGCCATAACTGGACTTCTGTGTTGTCCGTCGTGCTAACCCGCAACAATACGCGATCCTGCTCAGCAACGTAATTTACCGTCATTTGATGTAAGGTGCTAGACATAGTCATTGCCAATAGATCGTGGAGGACTTCGAAGTTCTTGGTCTATGTGGTCGTACAGTTGTTTCGAGCGGCTAACTGTCGCTGCCCATTCGTTGTCTTGTATCTCAGTTTCTATAACAAATTGGCAAAAGTCTAGTTTTGTGGTCCATAGAAGGTATTGGTGAGGTTGACCAACAAATTTACCTATAAAGCAGTGTTGCGTTTAGTCATATAGATAACACGAGCAGGTGAACGACCTTTGGTCTCGGGAATAATCGGTTTCATTGAGGAGGGACTATGTCGCGGATAGGGTTTATCGGAGTTGGGAATATGGGTGCACCGATGGCACAGAATCTTATCAGATCGGGGCATACGTTGAAGGTGTTTGACTTGTCTGAACGGGCGGTCTCCCGTGTTGTAGAGTTTGGCGCAGTTCGAGCACAATCCGTTTGTGATGCTGCCAAAGGCGTTGAGTTCGTATTCACTATGTTACCGACTGGCAGAGAGGTCAGACAGGTATTTTCTTTAGAAGAGTTTACTAAGAACGCCGGTGAGGGGACATTATTTATCGATTCTTCTACGATTGATATCGAAAGTGCTTTGGCTGTGCATGAGATAACTCGCAAGGCGGGATTTGAAATGCTTGATGCTCCGGTATCTGGGGGTACGGCCGGTGCTGAAAAATCAACTCTTACTTTTATGTGTGGGGGTAAACAAGATGCTTTCGATAGAGGGCGGAATATTCTTAAAGGCATGGGNAACAGTATTATATATTGTGGTGGCCCNGGCCAAGGACAGGTTGTAAAAATTTGCAATAACATGGTNGCNGGNGTCATTTCACTTGCGACAGCGGAAGCATTTGTGCTGGGAGAAAAACTTGGNGTTGATCGCAAAATTATTTACGANGTNATGTCNACCTCCAGTGGAAATTCGTGGATACTAAACAATGTCTGNCCATTGCCGGGAGGGGTCCCGGGGTCAGGTAGAGANTCGGACTTCAAGCCGGGGTTTGCTGCTGATCTAATGCTAAAAGATTTACGGCTATCTCAGTCTGCGGCGCAGTTGGCCAACTCCGCAACGCCTTTAGGCTCAGCGGCGACAGTGGCGTTCCAACAACATGTCAACAACGGCCATGGTGCTTTGGATACTGGGAGTATCTGCAAGCTAATAGACCCCGACATACAATAAAGGGAACTTCTCTTTGAAAATTTGACTGAGTCGAGAAAAATAGAAAAATGATCGGGTGCTTCCCTTTATTTTTCGGATAGCTACGCCAATGCGTACGGTGTGATACGGTTGACGCCAATAAGCAATGATGGATTTCTTGTTAGCAGTTATAAATGTAACGTGGGCCCCAACGTCTATTATTGAGTGGAAAAATGAATTTTAATGAAGTCGTTTCTGTGCTTGCTCCAACTGGTACTTTGCGTGCTGGAATCAACTTATCAAATTTTTTGTTGGTAAAACGCGTAGATGCGTCTGGTGTTCCTATCGGGGTTGCTCCCGATATGGCGCGTGCTATAGCAGAGCATTTGGGTGTCGAACTTAACTTAGTTACGTTTCCATCCCCGGGTGAGTTAGCTGATGCGGTGCAGAAAGATCTTTGGGATATTGGATTAATTGCTGCTGAGCCTGCACGAGCAGAAACTATTTCATTTACCTCTGCATATGTTGAGATAGAAGCCACCTATATGGTTCCAACTGGATCCCCATTAAAGTCCATTGAGGAGGTCGATAGGCCGGGGATCCGGATTGCAGTCTCAGCCCGAAGTGCCTACGACCTGTATTTAACGAGAAATCTGAGACATGCATCGTTGGTTCGAGCAAAAGGTCTTGCCGCAGCCTCGGAGCTTTATCTAGTTGAAAANCTAGATGCACTGGCAGGCCTAAGGCCAGGGTTATTAAATGATGCGGATGCTGGAAACAGAATCCTGGAGGGCCGTTTCACTGCTGTACAGCAATCTGTGGGCACGGCTACCNCAAAANCNGAAACTAGAACCTTTCTGGACNATTTTGTCAGAGNTGCCAANTCNAGTGGCCTTGTTCAGCGTTTAATAGAACGACATGNAATGACGGGCCGCCTGTTGGTCGCGNCTTAATTCACCAAGTTCGCTGAAANTNNGGNCGNTCNATGGCTANCAACNTTTAACAGTGTTNTNTCNCAAAGNTATGGTCAACTACNNNCTCGTNGCGAACTAGTNAANATTTNATNNGAATGGAACACNNTTTNTNTGGNGNCATGGAAAAACNGAAACTTTTTATAATTTATACAAAATGTTACGATGTTTCTGCTCNGAGGGAATTATCCAGATTNNCTGGATAAGAAGAGNNNGGAGGAAAAAGATGAAGAGAATGATGTTATTAGCAGCCTTGGGAACCCTNGCATTTTCAACTGCTGTTTCTGCGGGNACCTGCAATGGTGAGTTTGGTTGGCTTGGNAAGGGTACTGCCTACAACCTNGACGAAGGAAATTTCATCTTTACCGGTGAATTCAGTGGAACTTTTTTTAATACGGATACCAGTGATCCTACCCACAAGATGACGTTTCAGTGCCCAGGCCTATGGCACGTAGAAGGCGGTGAAGGAAATTCTAATGGAGTATGTATTGGAAAAGATGCCGACGGAGATAAAATATTTATGACCTGGGCTGGCACAGGTGCTTTCCCATATACGGGTGGACCATTTAAAGTCACAAGCGGGACTGGAAAGTTCGATGGTGCCGGGGGCAATGGTGATTTTCTTGGCCATACCGTTGCGTTTGATGACGGAATGAATGGTATGGGTTATGCAACCTGGACGAATTGTACGTACTAGGCTNTTGCTGANTGTCTANGGCATATTTTTNCNGTTACGNNAGAAAGGCTCCCTNGTTGCGGGGNCTTTCTTTNCTTGTGACGTCTACCTATAAAGATTGTGTGTTAAGTNGGTCAGCAACTAAGTACTGAATAGGGGAGGATAGAATGAAGCTTCACTACGATCCATGTACCGTNAATTGCCGGAAGGTGATCGCCGGATTAAAACTGATGAATATCGAATTTGAATCCGAAATTTATGACTATTTTGATGGTCTCCTTGAACCTAGTGAAACGGGTTTTCGTACATTACCGGCGTACTTAGCAATAAATCCGATGGCGGAACTACCTACATTGTCGGACGGAGATCTGAATTTGTGGGAATCCAATGCCATTTTGCAGTACGCGGCGGATGCTGCGGGACCATCTGCGGCATATCCCCAAGATTTGAAAGTTCGTGCAGACATCAATCGTTGGCTCTTATGGGAATCTAATAGTTGGTTCGCTAGCTGTTATGTTTATCTGGTGGAAAATGTTGTAAAGCCCTATGTTGTGAAAACAGACCCAGATGCCGGGATCCTTGAAGCCGAAGATGTTAAATTTGAGAAACTAGCCTCAATTTTAAATACTCGACTGGATAACCAATCGTGGATTAGTGGCAGCGAACCGACCATTGCAGACATTGTTGTTGGCGCACCAATGCATCTACACAGCTACCAGAAATTGCCTTTGTCAAATCATGCGAACATTCGGGCGTGGTATGGGCGGCTAGAAGAGTTGCCTTGCTGGAGTAGCACGGATGTGGCGCCGTTGCTTGGCCTTAGTTAACTGACTTTGGTGCAAAAAGTGATGGACTTCTGATCCGTATTGGATTTATCGGGAGCCGTATTTATTGATTTGAACTGACTANCTTCGGGTATTCTTAGCTAGTAGACCATTGTAACTTTTGGGTGNCACAACAACATGGNGGGTGAAAGGGAATTTACCGGGCGAACCGNNCTTGTTACAGGAGGTTCAAGGGGTATTGGCCGTGCNATTTGTCAAAGGCTTGCCAGCAGTGGCGCCCAAGTAGCAATAAACTACGTGTCCAACACGGCCGCGGCCGAGCAAACTCGACAACTAATTGCTGATGAGGGCGGTGTAAGTAAAATTTATCGCGCCGATGTAAGTGATGGTGCGCAAGTCTCGCAAATGTTTGATGCTATTGAGGGTGAGATGGGACCCGTAGATTTTTTAGTCACCAACGCAGGTATNGCAAGTGTCGCGGACAGCGCAACGATGGGTGTTGAAACGTGGCACGAAATTATGCGCACAAACCTAGATGGAACATTTTACCAGGTTTGGCGTGCCAAGGATGGCATGATNGAGCGTAGTTTTGGAAGAATCGTTTGTATTTCTTCTGTCCTCGGTATCATGCCAAACCCTATCTCACCTGATCGTTTAATAGCCTACGGTACTTCCAAGTCGGGCGTAATCGGGTTCGTACGAAATTGCGCAGTAGCATTTGGGCCTCACGTTCGGGTAAACGGTGTTGCGCCAGGGTGGATAGAGACTGAAATGACCGAAGGCGTATCTGAGGAGGCACGGCAACGTTTAATTGCTGCCACCCCGCTCAAACGGGTGGGAAAAACAAGCGAAATTGCGGAACTTGTGTGCTTTTTGTTAAGCGATAAATCGAGTTTCACGACTGGCCAAACTCATGTTGCATCTGGAGGTCTTGGCACGTTGCCTTAGTGCGTCCCAACGAACCTATGAGAAAAGACTACGTTGGTAAGAAATATTATTTCTATATCAGTCGGCTCACGGCAAAAATAAGTACTGAATATAATAAAATTACGGATTAGTTATATATCAGACATAATAGGTGATAATATATCTCTAAAATGGTTATTTCCGAACGGTTTCCGCAATTAATCTTGAAAATCGTAAAGTAAATTACCATTTATAGAATGTCGGCTGCCAATACCGGGGTCGACTACTACTGATCTGGCCATTGTGGCGGGTCACAAATCGATGTTGCTCAAAAGGAGGACATTATTATGAATACGTTTAACTTTGCTCCCCTCATGCAGACTACCGTGGGCTTTGATCGTTTTGAACGATTGTTTGAGCAGGCCTTTAATGGTGTCGACGCGTCCAATAGTTTCCCACACTATGATATCGAGAAATTGGAAGAGAATAAGTACCGTATCACTCTGGCGATAGCGGGATTTTCTAAAAATGATATTGAGATAGCACAGAAGCAAAACCAGTTAGTGGTAAAAGGCGAGCTTAAGAAGGATGGCGGGACCTACCTCCACCATGGAATAGCAAGTCGCCGGTTTGAGCGGCGTTTTCAGCTCGCCGATTACGTCGAGGTCGTTGATGCCGGTATTGAGAATGGGCTTCTTATTATCGACTTAGCCCGTGAAATTCCTGAAGCGCTTAGACCTAGGAAGATAGAGGTCATGGACAAACAGCCTCTTCTAGAAAAGCTCAAAGACAAAATAGCGGCATAATCAAACGTGGTGTTATTTGTTGAAGGGGCGCTTTTAGCGCCCCTTTTCGATATTTAATTCAGGGTGACCATAGAAGGTTTGTATGAACATCTTATGTATTTATATACTGCCTAAGTTGAGCATTTTCTTCTGCGTAAATTTCTATTAGTCGATTTACGACATCTCCTATTGAAACCATTCCTACTAATTGATCGTTGTCGAGTATTGGAACGTGACGTATTTTGTGTTCCGTCATCAATTCCATTAGCTCCGAAGACTTTGTGGCCAACCCACAACTTATAAAGTTTGGGCTCATAATTTCTGATACTTTGGTGTTCAGATCGGGCTCTTCTGCACTCTCCAAGTATCGGACTATGTCTCGTTCGGATACAATCCCGACTGATCTATTGTCGGCACTAGTGACGACGACGGCACCAATATTGTGTTTGGCTAAAAGTGTCGCCAGTTCTTGAATGCTAGATGTCTCTGCGATCGTTATACAGCCTCGTTTGGCTTGTTGACTTACCAGATACGCCATTTCCATCACCTTTTCAGTCAATCTACTACAACCGATCCTTTCAAGTANGGTTGACTATACGAAAAACCAACGAACAACCAACGAACAAATAATCTGGACTACCGGCTATTGTGCCGTCAAAGTNGNGTTTAGAGCAATTTCGCTATAAAACTCTTTGTGGCCAGATATTTCAGTCGATTATAGTGAAAATAAACAAAAATTCCGATAGAGATAATGAAGTCTTCGAATGTGCCGGGAAACAGCGTCAATCGGTGGGATCTTTACGAGCAAAGTACTTTATTTAAGGACTAGTATGGAGAAATAGGAACGGGTCAAATTATGGCCCCTCATTCAATACCAAAAGTAATTCAGGGAGTTATCAATGAAGTCATTAGTAGGGCGTAATGCTTTGGTAACCGGTGCAGGAAGTGGCATTGGTCGTGCAATTGCACTAGACCTTGCTGGTGCTGGTGCAAATGTGTCCATTTGTGGACGCCGCATTGATCCTCTGGAAGAAACAANAAATGCGATTTTGGCGTCAGGGGGTGAGGCGGAAATTTCAGTATGTGACCTCATGGATCCCGAGGCTATCGAGATTATGGCCANTCAGCTTTTGGAAAAAAGAAACTGTATAGACATTTTGGTTAACAATGCTGGATTTAGTTCAAAAATTCGTAGCGCAAGATATATAGGGCCTGATGAGTGGCGCGACGTGATGAACGTCAACACCCTTGGGCCCGCTATGTTAACAAAGGCACTCTTGCCCGCGATGATTGATAAGGGCTCTGGGCATGTTGTCATGATATCTTCTATGGCGGCCATTCGCTCCGGTGTTATGTCTGGCGCTGTATATGGCGCTGCTAAATCCGCCTCCCGTGTTTACATGAATGCGTTGGATGCAGAGGTACGTAAATACGGTATTCGCTGTACAACTATTTTGCCGGGAGAAGTGGACACACCTATTCTGGACAATCGAGCGTTGCCTCCAAATGAGGAGGTTCGTGGACTTATGATGCGACCAGAAGATATATCGTCGGCAGTCATGATGGCGGTATTGTTGCCACAAAGGGCCAATGTAATAGAGATCGCAATCACTGCAACCGTTCCCCGTGATATGACTGATGACGTAAAAGCAGCTCTAAGCCGTCGATAAATAGCGCTTCCCGCACGGAACTATTGCAACGCGGGGGATAAGAAACATGGTAAATATTTCAACTTACTACGACGAACACCCTATCAATCAGGTTGCGATCGAAAATGCACTCATCCGGTTAGGAAAAAGTTTAGAAAATTTGGTGCCTGAAGACTTATTCGATTTTGACCAGGACCACTATGGAGGACTTGCTGCGGTTGACGCGTTAGCGACATCTAGTCCAGTCCAAGCAGGAGATAGGGTGCTCGACGTATGTTCAGGGATGGGTGGTCCTGCAAGGTATTTAGCTCACAACTATGGTTGTTCGGTTACTGGTATTGACATTAACCAGTTGCGTACTGCCGCTGCACGTCAGTTAACTTCCAGAGTTGCTCTTGGAGAAAAGGTTTCCTTTGTTTGTGGTGATGCTACGAAGATGCCATTTGAGAGCAAGAATTTTACTAAAATTATCAGCCAAGAGGCTTTTTTACATATTCCAGATAAAGCATCTTTGTTCGCCAATTGCTTGCGTGTGCTGCAACCAGGTGGTTGTTTGACTTTTACAGATTGGATCGCATCGCCACGATTGACAGATATAGAACGTGGTGCGTTAGGTGAGGGAATGGCGGCGACAGCAATCCACGATGAAAATGATTATGTCAATTTCTTAAGTTCGGCCGGTTTTGTCGATGCGCAATCTGAGGATATATCGGCTTGGTGGTCTGAAATTCTTCGTGAACGTCTTAGAATGTATCAAACTAAGAAAGAGGAGACGGAAAATTTATTTGGAGTTTCCCGCCACCGCGAATTTATGGAAGCTTACGAGATATTTGTGCAGGCGATGGAAGAGAGAAGACTAGGCGGTGCCCGGTTTAAGGCATTCCGCGACATATAACCGGTAGGTTATTGTTACTTTCGTGGCAAGCTAAACTGTCGCAAATTACTTGTTATACATAGCAAGGTCCCTCGATGAGCGGATGTTTTGCCAGAAAATCCTCGTCCACTGGTATTCCGATACCGGGTTCTTCTAGAGGTTGTACGCACCCTTCTTTATCAAGTGCATATGGCTTTACTCCCAAACTGTCCCGAAACGGGTTGTACGTAGCGACATCACCTTCGAAATAGCCCGGGTTATCCACAGAGGCAAGCATGTGAATTGAGGCTGCCATGTTGATCCCAGTAGCTGATGTATGAGGATTGAAGGTTATCTTCCACGCAGAGCATAAGGCAGCAATACGGCATGATTCTGTGATACCACCAGTCTTTGATAAATCGGGTTGGGCAAAACGCACTGCACCGTCTTCAATTAGTCGGGTGTATTCGTAACGGGTGAAATGATTTTCTCCTGCAGCTAATGGGACCCTCCCTAAGGTTGATGCAATCTTATAGTCTCTATAATCGTGTGCTGGGAATGGTTCTTCCAACCAAGCTACCCTACAGTCGTCGAACGCAGGCATGACCTTGCGAACGTCCTCCAGGCAATAACCCGTATTTGCGTCGACCATAATCGCAATATCTTCACCAAGTGCTTTGCGTACGGCCTGAACTCTTTGGATATCTCGTGAGGGTAAATCTCCAACTCTTAATTTTAAGGCCGGATAACCGGATTCGATGTGCCGGAGGGCTTCTTCCACCAATTCTTCAGGACTTTGCCAACCCAAAGATATACCTCCGGCGTAGGCTTTTATACGACGTTTTCCTCCGCCTAAAAGTTGATAAAGAGGGATATCAAGTGCCTTACTACGAATATCCCAAAGTGCCATATCCAGCCCACTCAATGCCATCACGGAGGCATACCCCATACCATGGCTCGCCAACTGCATACGATAGATGTTGGACCAAACGGCAACCGTGTCGAGCGCATCCATGCCAATCGCTAGTTCTCTAATTGTTGTATCAATAAGTTTTGCGATGGCTCCTGGGCAGCGGCCATGATGGGATTCTCCCCAACCCGTAATNCCTTCACTTGTTTCCACTTTCACAAGCACAGCATCGCGTTTTACCGCTCGCCCTATACCCAAACGAACATTGCTTCCTTCTGGCACACGAAAAGAAATAGGAACAGAGAGAATATTGGTGATGTTCATGATGTCTTACCCAAATGGCAGAAGTTGAAGTTAAAGATCAAAGTTTTCGGCTTTTCAGGGAATCCCGTGCCGCGCAGTACATTTTCACGCACTGTCGGGATTGCCTATTCCGCGGCGAGCCGTTGACGCATGCCAAGCGCCGGCAAGGAATCGTTAAATTCTGTCAATACCTGACCCGGGGGAGATACATCAACGTAATCGGATCCATCAAAGACCTGTACACCATTGACCCAGGTGCCGTGTAGACCGGGGGCTTTCCGTAAAAGCCTCTCCCCACCAGCAGGTAAGTCATAGTGACGGCTCATCTTGGTGATGTGGATTTTATCCGGGTCAAACAAAATCATATCTGCCCACGAACCTGATTTAAGTACACCGCGGTCGACAATGCCGTATGTATTTGCAGGATCACTAGTTACCTTTCTTATAGCGGTTGGTAGGTCAAACAATCCCTTGTCACGGGCCCAGTGGCCAAATAAATGCATAGCGTACCCAGCATCGCAAAGTAGTGCATTATGCGCTCCAGCATCTGATAGGCTGATTAATGTGCCGTCATTGGCTATTATCTCTGCCACGCCATCTTCATCCATATTTAGTATGTAAAAGGANAATTTTGTCGCAAAATTTTCCTCAAGACCAATTTCGAGGAAAGTNTCGAATGGGTCTTTTCCGCGTTCTTCCGCAATTTCAGCCACAGTCCTACCGACCAAGTTTTCGTTCTTTTTCAAGCCGACGGCCGCGATAGGTACCCAGTCCCACCGCCCATAGAATAGATGTTGGGAATCTTTCTTCTTTAGGACTTCACGAAATGCATCACGGAATGATGAATCCATAAAAATATTTCTCAACTCATCGTGATCCTCTGTGGNNGGCCACGANTCCATCGCCTTTAAGATATAAGCTTTATCCAAAGTAAATGTNAGGCTAAGTGGCTGGCANGAACCCTGGGTATAAACAGGAATTCCCCGCCGGCGCGCATCGGCAGCCATGTTCATGATATTCCTGGCTCGTTCTGGCTGATGCACATAGTAGAAATGCGCGGCGTAAAATCCTGGTTTTCCCGTTATGCTACATAGCTCCTCAAGAAATGGNATGGAATGTTTTTCGCCAAACGTGGCCATAAAGACGCCGTGGTCATAGTCCTTCAATACACCTGCCAGGGTTCGGAATTCTTCNTCTGTTGCTAAGCGAGATGCTATAGGGATACCTCCTGCTCCNCGATGATTTTCGTTGCTCGAGGATGCGAGNCCAATTGCGCCCGCATCCATTGCTTCCCGGAGGAGNCCNACTATTGCNTCCAGTTCCTCCGGTGTTGAAGGCCTTTCTGAGCCGGCGTCGCCCATTACCGCCGTCCGCATGACGCTGTGTGATGCCAGGCATGCTACGTTCGGATAGACACCTTTTCGACGTAAAAGATCGAGATACTCCGAAAAACTTTCATAGCTCGTATCTATCCCGGCTCGGAGAGACTCAAGTGACATCCCCTCNACCTCGGCCAAGTTTGCGATAATGCTGTCTCTCNGATCGGCCGGAGCGGGCGCTACTCCGAATCCACAATTNCCGATAATGACCGTAGTAACTCCCAGAGCACCTGATGGAGACGCTGTGCTGTCCCANGTTAGTTGGGCGTCATAGTGTGTATGAAGATCGACAACGCCGGGTGCGAGTACATACCCTTTAGCATCAACGATACTCTCCGCTTTCCCTTGAACTTGGCCGATGACGGCGACACGTCCATTCTGAACGGCGAGATCCCCGTCAGCTAATGGACTACCCAATCCATCTGCAATACGTGCATTCCGTATAATCAGATCGTACATACCTGTGTCTCCGGGACCCTCTAGAGAAATTAATCTAAATCATTTGTGTGTTTCTTTATAGACGTTATGCGGTTTTTCGCCAGAAGGGAATGTCTCAGCACTTCATCGTTTAAAGATTGCTTGGTTGATTCATCCACTCATTCAGTACATCTAACAACTTTCTGTTACCCAAAATACCAGTTGCTTGATGTATTGAGTTCTAGTTTCACCACTATGGTTTACCATGTATCGATGTAACTGTATTTTTTCCCCTCCCTTNCAGGAGTGGGAGGCAAGCGGCGAAGACTATTTGCTATCCACGTTCGCGTTTCGGCAGGGTCTATCACATCATCAATNCCTCCGCCTGTAGCAGCATTTATGGCTCGCGCATCCTCATATGCAGCAGCGACCCGCCGATCAAATTCCTTTTTGCGTTCGTCTGCATCTTGAATGGCAGCGATTACGTTTCTGTGGCCTAGTTTTACCGCTCCCTCTATGTTCATACCCGCAAATTCTGCCGTTGGCCAAGCGACGGTAAAAAAGCCGACCAAAGTGCTGGCGCCGCACATTGCTTGGACCCCTAAGCCATATGCTTTACGCACAATTACTCCAAAAAGTGGTGTGGAGAGATTAGCTCCGGTATTGAACATGCGGACACAATGGCGAACCAATGCCGTTTTCTCCACGTCTGGGCCCACCATAATGCCCGGACAATCCATCAGGCTTAACACCGGTATGTCGAAGGCATCACAAAGTTGTAAAAAGCGCGCACCCTTATCCGCACCGTCGGAGTCGATAGCACCAGCCAGATGATGTGGATTATTCGCGATCACTCCCATTGGCCTGCCTTCAATACGGATGAATGTCGTAATAATGCCAACGCCAAATTTTTCCCTGATTTCGAGGACAGAGTCTTTGTCGGCTAACGTCCAAATTACCTCTCGCATATCGTACAAGCGCACTCTATTTTCGGGAACCACATGCCTCAATGTGCGTTGATCCGGTGCTTCCCACTCCGTTAGATCTCCTTGAAAGTACGAAAGATATTTTTTGGCAACTTCAACCGACTCTTCCTCGTCTTCCACCAATATGTCGACCACACCGTTTGGTACTTGGAACGACATGGGCCCTACTTCCTCTGGTGTATAGATCCCTAATCCTCCGCCTTCGATCATAGCGGGTCCGCCCATGGCAATGGTTGACCCCTTGCTGGCAATAATCACGTCACAGCAAGCCAATAGGGCGGTGTTGCCTGCGAAGCACCGGCCATGGTTGACACCGACTAGAGGAACGAGCCCACTAAGCTGGGAAAATTGAGTAAACGTGTGTGTATCCGCGGCTACTCTTGGCCCGGTATCGTCATCCCCTGGTCTGCCACCCCCTCCCTCAGAAAATAGAATAACAGGAAGTTTAAACCGTTGGGCCATCTCATATATTCGGTCTTGTTTGTAATGGCCTCGGCGCCCTTGAGTACCTGCGAGAACTGTGTAGTCGTAGGATACCACCATGGTTCGTGACACCTCGTCCTCAAATAGGTCTCCGTTTACGGACGCAGTTCCCGCGATCACGCCGTCCGCTGGCGTGTTTTTTCGCAAGTTATTGATGTCATGCCGAGTATGTTGTTTGGCCACAATAAGTGGCCAGTATTCTTGAAAGGACCCCGGATCAACTAGCTGTTCGATATTTTGGCGGGGCATCCGGAACCCGCGGGCTTTTCGTTTGGCTACAGCCTCGGGACGGTTCTCATCCAGCGTCAGGGCATGCCGATTCAAAGTTTCCTGAAGATCTGGTCGAATGTAGTCGGGGTCAGCGCCTTCGCTTCCCCTCATTTCCTCGCCACCGACAACGTCATCGCTTTCTTCAATGAACACGATTGGGTATCCTTCGCGAACAACGTCACCGTGAGCCATCGTGATTTTACGTACTACACCGCTATGTTCGGCAGTAATGACATGCTCCATTTTCATCGCTTCAAGGACTGCTAACTGTTGTCCAAGTGCAACTATCTCTCCAACAGTGACATCTATCGAAATGATGGTTCCTTGAATGGGAGCTACGAGGCCAATGGTGCCATCGGGTCCGTTGTTTGATGCTTCACTATTGGCGTCACTACTTGAGGATTGTATGGTTTTGATCTTTGCGTCATACGCAAAAAGAGCTAGCGGATCGTTGCTTTCAATTTTTGCACCGGCATGCCCGTCTTGGACTCGAGGGGAACGTTGGTCCACTACTATGTGACGTTGAGGCGGCGGGGTNGTTGTTGATAGGAGTTCTGTCATATGTTCGTCAATCCAACGGGTATGTCCGTTGCCGACATGGAAATCTTCGTGGCCCAGAATCTTATGGAGGATGGCAATATTGGTATCGATGCCCTGTATACGAAACTCACTGAGGGCNCGTTTACTTCGCGTGATGGCATCGCAGAAATTTTCGGTTGTAGTATGACANATTACCTTGGCCAANAAAGAATCAAAGGCGTTAGTATTCTGATACCCCGCGTAGCCAAAACCATCCGTACGGACGCCAGGCCCATTAGGTGCCTCATAAGCTGTTAGCGACCCAGAGGCGGGGAGTAGCGAGCCATCTGAAGCAAATTTCTCCATGTTGACGCGTGTTTGTATCGCGTATCCGCGTGGATGTATTGAGGAGCCATCGAGTCCTAGCGATGCCAAGGAGGCTCCTTCCGACAGCTGAATTTGCGTTTGCACCAAATCTACGCCTGTTACCGCTTCGGTAACCGTGTGCTCTACCTGAAGGCGAGCAT
>PAVD01000051.1 GCA_002712985.1 Rhodospirillaceae bacterium | reverse complement strand
GCACCTGAGACGAAAGCTTTGTCACCAGCTCCAGCCATGATGACTACCCGAATTTCAGAATCGTTCTGGAATCCAGTCATGATTTCACCTATCGCTATCCACATTTCAAGTGACAATGCGTTTCGCCGGATAGGGTTATTAAAAATCATCCAACCGATGTGCTGCTCCTTGTGCGCCATCATTTTGTCGGTGGAAACTTTGATTGTGTTGGCTGTGGTCACGGATGGTTTACTCCAATTCCTCTGAAAAATTTCTATATTACACCATCATTGCGTAATTGAGCGACGGCGTCTGCAGACATTCCGAGTTTTCGTAGCACATCCTCTGTGTGTGCACCTTTACGCGGTGTTGATCTTCGCATTTGGTTTGGTTGTGGCTGGCGAGATAAATTCACAGCTTGTCCGACGACTCGAACAAATCCCAGTTCATCATGTTTCATCTCGCGTGCTATGCCGAGGTGTTGTACTTGAGGTTCCGCGAATGTTTCATCGATATTTAATATTGGACCGCATGGTACGCCGGCATCATTCATCGCCTCGATCCATTGTGAACTTGTTTTCTTCACTGTAATAGCTTCTAGAATTTCGTTGAGCTCGTCACGATTCTTGGAACGATCTTCCCCTGTTGTAAATCGGGGATCATCGGCCAAGTCGGGCACATCTACGACTTGCAGGAAACGTTGCCACAGGACACCCCCGCCAGCTGCGATGTTGATAGCACCGTCTGAAGTAGGATAGACGCCCATCGGTATATTTGTGGGGTGATTATTTCCTGCCTGAGG
The DNA here is from genome assembly GCA_002712985.1 of Rhodospirillaceae bacterium. GTDB lineage: Bacteria > Pseudomonadota > Alphaproteobacteria > UBA7887 > UBA7887. Next base: position 25,001 of record PAVD01000051.1, on the reverse strand, counting down.
GGGTACCTCGCCATCAATTAGCCAACGCGCAGCTTGAAAATCCAGCATCGAAATCTGCGCTTCTAGTAAAGAGGTGTGCACCCACTGTCCTTCGCCGCTCCTATCTCGATCAATCAATGCCAATAGAATTCCCATGGCCAAATAGTTGCCTGAAGACAAATCGGCAATAGGAACGCCAACACGCACTGGTCCTTGTCCGGGAAGACCTGTTATCGACATAAGGCCTCCCATGCCCTGGGCTATTTGGTCAAGGCCAGGGCGATCACAAAGTGGCCCATCCTGGCCAAATCCCGATATGCTGCCATAGACTATCCTGGGATTAAGTTTTTTTACCGTTTCATAGTCAATACCCAAGCGATGCTTTACATCGGGTCTATAGTTCTCGACGACGACGTCTGACTCGCGTGCCAGGTCTAAAAATATTTTTTTTCCTTTCTCTTTTTTTAAATTGAGTGTGATGCTTCTTTTGTTGCGTTGAAGATTGACAAAATCCGGGGCATGTCGTGCCCCGCCTAGACCTTCGTCTCCTGGTTCACTAGGCATTTCAATCTTTATCACATCTGCTCCCCAATCGGCTAAATGGCGCACAGCTGTCGGCCCAGCTCTCGCTCTTGTGAGATCGAGAACTACTATATGGGACAAGGGTAGGTTGGCTTTAGACATCGTGGCACCATTATATATGAGATAATTTCCAATTCTTGCGCCGGATAAAATGTGACCGTGATATATTCTAGCGTTATTAACAAATTGTTTCTTGTAACTTTCAAGTTACTTTTAGCTATGGGAATAAATCCACTCGACCCTGAAAGAAGCAGAGACGGTATCAGAATATGAAAACGTCCATTACCGTCGGTGGCTATGCAAGAGATAATATTAGAGCCACTGTGGACTTTGTTCGGTCTGCCGAGAAACTAGGTGTATCACAAGTTTGGTCAGCCGAAGCTTGGGGACAAGACGCGGTTACGTCGTTGGCGTTCTTGGCCGCGGAGACCAATAGGATCAGACTCGGAACGGGCATTATGCAGATAAGCGCCAGGGTGCCGTCCATGATAGCGATGACGGCACTCTCAATGCATGCATTGAGTAACGGGCGTTTTACTCTTGGCCTGGGCGTCAGCGGGCCGCAAGTAGTCGAGGGGTTGCACGGTGTGGCCTATGACGCCCCACTAACGAGGTTGAAGGAGACCGTTGAGATAGTGCGCTTGGCGTTNAAAGGCGACAAGCTTTCCTATAAGGGAAAACGGCATGCCCTTCCTAAGCCCGGAGGTGAGGGAAAGGCCATTCGGCTTGACTTCCCCCCNNCTNACATTCCAATTTTNTTGGCGACCCTTGCTCCAAAATCTCTCGAATATACAGGAGCTTCCGCTGATGGCTGGTTGGGCACCTCGTTTTCCCCCGATTATGCAGAAGCCCATCTCGCACACATTAGAGAAGGTGCCAGGGCGGCCGGTCGTTCCATCGAAGAGATCGAGTTGCATGTAGCTTGTCCAGTCGCTATCGGAGAAAGAGTGGAGCAGATGATTGATGCACGGCGTTACGGGGTGGCTTTCAGTATGGGTGCAATGGGTTCAAGGACTACAAATTTCTACAATGACGCACTTCAACGTGCAGGTTTTATGGATGATGCCAAGGCAATTCAAAAACTCTGGCTGGCCGGGAAACGGGATCAGGCAACCAAACGTGTTCCTGACGATATGGTTACAAAATATGGAGCCATTGGAACTCCTGAGATGGTGTTGGAGCGATTTCGCTTGTACCGCGATGTTGGAATTACCTCTCTTACATTGCGTTTAGACGTTGAAGATGAAAAAGAGAAAACGGGGCTACTTGAACAAATTATAGATTTACTCAACCATCTTTAACTGCGACGAGATCCCTCGGTTCGCAGTATCAACAGGAGATAAATGAGTTATTCATGGCAATGATTCCTATGGGGATGATCCCCTCTCACTATGCCCGTATAAAGGGAAATGATGCATTGTGTTTGACCTATCCGGATGGTGAACTTACGTGGTCCCAACTCGAGAGTCGTGCAAATCGCCGCGCTAATATGTTTCAGACATTGGGCGTGGGAAAAGATGATTTTATTACGGTTGCGCTAGAGAACGGCATTGTTTTCCATGAAATTTGTTTTGCTTTATGGAAGCTCGGGGCGACACCTCATATAGTATCCCACCGATTGCCAGCAGCGGAACTAAAGGCGATTTTGGAATTGCTCAAACCAGCCGCTTTCGTTGCCACAACCGCCGCTGATGCACCGTACAAGTTCTGCATAAGTCCGGATTTGGATACAGCTAGTTATCCAGATTCTATTCCAGAAGTGAACGTGGCGAAATATTGGAAAGCGATGTCAAGCGGGGGTTCGACTGGGCGACCTAAAATCATTGTTGATCACCAGCCTGCGGAGGTGGATCCAGAAGAGTGGTTTATTGATCTGCCGCAGAATAGTTGTGTTCTAAATCCGGGCCCGCTCTACCACAATGTACCGTTTGTGATGACACATCATGGTTTGTTTCGGGGTAATCATATAGTAGGCATGTCTCGATTTGATGCCGCAGAGTCGTTGCGTTTGGTGGAAAAGCATCGAGCAAGTTGGGTGATGATGGTTCCTACAATGATGCATAGGATCTGGCGTTTATCCGAAGCGGTCAGGACTAGTTTTGATATCTCTAGTTTAGGGGTAGTCAGTCACGTAGCATCACCGATGCCGGTATGGTTAAAGGAAGCATGGATTAAATGGCTTGGGGCGGATCGTATCTATGAACTTTATGGCGGCACCGAAGGAACAGGAGGTACTTGGATTAGAGGTGATGAGTGGCTGGCCCATAAAGGCACTGTGGGGAAATTTATTCGTGATGCAAAGGTTAGGGTACTAAATGACGAAGGTGCTGATTGTGAGTCTGAAGAAATTGGAGAAGTCTATTTAATGCCGGCTACTGGCCCTGGCAGCACTTATCATTACATTGGAGCAGAGCCAAAGGTTGCGGACGGTGGTTGGGAGACACTCGGAGATATGGGATGGTTAGATGAAGACGGTTACTTGTATCTTGCGGACCGTCGGACCGATTTAATTATTTCCGGGGGTGCAAATATTTATCCTGCAGAGGTCGAGGCGGCACTTGCAGAGCATCCTGAGGTGGATACCGCTGTGGCGATAGGGCTTCCCGATGAGGACCTGGGACAGATTGTGCATGCGATAGTCCGCTTTCGGTGCAGCGATCGCATAGAGGTGGGGGAGGAGGAGTTACGGAATTTTGTTGAGGAGAGACTAGCGAGGTATAAAACGCCGCGAACATATGAATTTGTGGAGTATTCGTTACGGGACGATGCCGGGAAAGTGAGAAGATCACAACTCCGCAGCCAAAGACTCAGCGAAACAAGCAGGGTGTGAGATGTTTCAGAGCTTTTCTACAGTAAGAATGTTACCACAAACCGGACCAGAGCTTTTGTATGGGGTGCTGTGATTGTGGTATGGTATCCTTATGAGGTNTTGTTTCTGAGGCTTACTGCAGGCCCATAATAGAGGAAAGGGTANAATCGTGCGCGAAGATCTACAATTCAATATTGCTGGCGGTCTTGGGTTTGATCTACCGGAGATGGCAAAAGTGCGGCAAGTCTTTGAGCGACATGGCCTCGATGATGTTGCGAAAGCCGTGACAGACGAACTCGAACGTCCCGAAATTAAGGCCAAGNTAAAACCGGGTGCTAAAATTGCCGTTGGTGTTGGTAGTCGCGGGGTCGCCAATATTGACGTGGCAGTTCGTGCGTTGATCAGTGGGTTAAAAGAACAGGGGGCGGATCCCTTCATTTTTCCTGCTATGGGCAGTCACGCTGGTGGTACAGCAGATGCCCAGGCGGGTCTTCTCGCCGGTTATGGAGTAACTGAAGATTCAATGGGGGCGCCCATTCGCGCCACAATGGATACAGTTGTAGTGACAGAGTTGGACGATGGGACTGAAATTCATATGGATCGGTTTGCGCATGAGGCGGATGGTGTAGTTCTGATTAATAGGGTCAAGCCGCATACCAGTTTCCGTGGCTCTGTCGAAAGCGGCGTGATTAAAATGATGATCATCGGTATGGGAAAGATCGATGGTGCAACTTCCATCCATGGAAATTATGCGATGGCAGACTTTGGTGAAATATTGCCAAAGGCAGCTAGCGCGCTAATGAAACACATTCCCTTTTTGTTTGGTGTAGGGATGGTTGAAGATGCCTATGACGATACAGCAATTGTTGAGGCGATGCCTGCCGAGACACTTTTTGAAAGAGAACCGGAACTACAAGCTAGAGCAAAAGAGCTTATGGCTCGGATCCTGATCGATGATATTGATGTTTTGGTGATTGATGAGATTGGAAAAGAAATTAGCGGTGCCGGTTGTGATCCTAACGTTACTGGTCACAGAAATTCTCCGGGTTTTGAGCTGCCCCGCGTCAAAAAGATGGTTATCCTGGACGTTACGGACGCTACAAAAGGTAATGCCACAGGTATCGGCTCTGCCGATGTGATAACGCATCGGTTGCTCGGTCGCGTAGATTTTGCNGCGACCTATGCAAATACAGTTACCAGCACTTATCTTGAAGGAGCTAGAATCCCGATTCCAATGAAGACGGGGCAGGATGCCGTCCGTCTTGCTGTTAAAACTTTGATTGGGATCAAGCCTGAAAATGCCCGCATTGTTAGAATTCGAAATACTTTGAAGCTGGGTGAAATACAGGTTTCAGCACCCTTNCTNGAAGAAGTGCGGNAGGAGAAACAAATGGAAATCCTNTCTGAACCGAGCAAGATCATTTTTTCGGACGCAGCATAGCAATACCGGTTTGATTTTTCCTTTCAACCGCGTGGCGAGGGTTTAGTTTGTTCGTTGGTTCCACTTTGGCGCAGACGTCTGTGTCTGGAATCGACTATGTTGCTGCCATAAAAATCATCCACCAATTCAATTAGAGGCGACAAGGTTTCTGAGATAATAGCTTCAGTCCCCGATGGTTGCTGTAGTTTGAAGAATGCAATTTTGGCGAGGCTCTGTAATGACCCAGGCTAGAACGATATTGGTTACCGGAGCGTCTAGCGGAATCGGGCGTGCGACGGCTGTTCGGTTTGGGCGCAGTGGCGATACCGTCGTGATAGCAGACATCAACGAACCTGGGGGAAAGGGCGTGGTAGAGGAGGTTGAGGCGGCCGGTGGGAAGGCCATCTACCGTGAGGTTGATGTCGCTCATGATGAGTCGGTCTTAGCACTTGTAGAAAAGGTGGAGCAGGGGATTGGTGTTCCCACCGTGTTGGTGAATTGTGCAGGNTTGTTGCAAAACCCGAGTCGGTTGGTGGACCTCGATATGGCGGAGCACGACCGAATATGGGCTGTAAACTACCGGGGAACATTTTTGTGTTGCCGAGCCTTTGCTCCAGGGATGATCAGCGCAGGTGGTGGTTGTATTATCAANATCTCTTCGACCTCTGCTGTGCGTGTNTTTCCCCTACTAGCTTATTCTCCCGGTAAAGCCGCTATCGACCAGTTGACCCAGATATTGGCTGCAGACCTCGGGCCCGAAGGTATACGCGTAAATGCAGTCTTACCCGGTTACGTTCGAAGCGAACAGATGCAATCTCGGATTGATGCAGGTCTACGAGATGAAGCAAAAATGAAGGAACAAAGCGCTCTCGGGCGCATGGTGGAACCAGAAGAAATTGCTGATGGGATCTATTTTCTCTGCTCAGACGCAGCCCGTGCCATCACGGGCACCATCCTGCCGATTGATGCTGGTTATCTGGCCAGTACAAGTTATCAGCTCTACGCTGGCTGGACGTCAGAGGGATAAATTGCCCATCAATACCTATAGCTGATGATCTGTTGTTTTCACTTTGTGCAGTTTTTGCCACCACCTATACGAGGAAGAAAATAGACTTCGCTGTCGGGGCCAACAGGTTCCAGAAGGGGATCGTGATATATCTCTCCATCGACAGCAACCGCCATGTGAATTTCGATTGTTTCCCCAATGCCGGGGAAAGCATCTTCCAAAAAACGTATTACTCCTCGTACGGAAGTAGCGTCAATATCGAACTCTGATTTCCCGCCGGTGAACTGTTGACCCAAACCGGCGGGAATTACAACTTTAGCCATCCTNTCAGGTCGCTATGTCAGCCCCATTATTTAGACTCGCTAACACCTTTGGTGGCGACATGGGGAGATCTTTGAGTCGTACGCCAACGGCGTTAGAAATTGCATTTGCAACTGCAGCCATCGGAGGAATGATAGGAACTTCTCCCACGCCACGTACGCCAAAGGGATGGTTCGGGTTAGGTACTTCTACCAGNACTGTNTCGATCATTGGCAAATCAGATGCTACTGGGCACCGGTAGTCAAGAAAACCTGGGTTGTCCAATTTCCCATCTTTATCGTAAATATACTCTTCGTTCAGGGCCCAACCTACGCCTTGGGCTACNCCTCCTTGAAGTTGTCCCTCAACGTAACTTGGGTGTATGGCTCGCCCCACGTCTTGTATGGCCGTGTACCGTATAACGGATACTCTGCCCGTTTCTCGGTCTACCTCAACATCGCATATATGAGTGCCAAANCCTGGCCCTGCACCTTTAACATTCAGCGATGCGTGCCCACCAATTGGTCCGCCCGTTTTCCCTGATGCTCCGGCTATCGTACTTAATGGCAACGGTTCAAAGTCTCCCGCATTTGGTCCTGCCGGCCGCGCTTCTCCATCGACCCATTCGACTGCATCAACGTCGATTTCCCATATTTTGGCTGCGCGGGCGCATAGTTCTGATATGGCCCCCTTAGCGGCCTCTATAACAGCCTTGCCACTTGCAAAGGTTACGCGGCTGCCGCCAGTTAGGAAGTTGTANCCGACAGAACTGGTNTCCGCTACGGTGATACGCACTTTATCATAGTCAATCCCGAGAACCTCCGCGGCCATCATCGCTAATGACGCNCGACTGCCCCCAATATCGGGATTTCCTTCCANAACAGTTGCTGTNCCGTCCTCATTGATGTGCACACTTGCGCTGGAATCACCACCGATATTAAACCAAAATCCTGATGCTAGACCTCGGCCTTGGTTTTTGCCGAGAGGTGCAGAGTAGTGTGGATGGTTTTTTGCAGCCTTGAGCGTATCCTTAAAGCCAATCGGTCCAAAGGTAGGCCCGTATGCAGCTTTAGTGCCCTGTGTTGCCGCATTTTTTTCGCGGAGTTCAATTGNNTCTATACCAAGTTTGTCTGCAATCTCGTCCAGAACACATTCAACACCAAACTCCGAGATGGGTGCGCCTGGCGCTCGATAAGCAGCAACTTTTGGTCGGTTAACTACAACGTCATATCCNACGACATTAACGTTTTCAATGTTGTAGGGTGCAAAGGCACACATGCATCCGGGTCCGATGGGAGAACCAGGAAAAGCCCCCGCTTGATAGGCCAAGTCTGCCTCTGCAGCTGTAATAGTGCCATCTTTTTTGGCACCAATTTTAATTTTTGTAGCGCCACCTGATGTTGGTCCGCTAGCACGAAACACTTCAGTGCGACTCATTACCATTTTTACTGGCTTGCCAGTTTTACGAGATAATAGAGCGGCCGTGGGTTCTAGATAGACGGTCGTTTTACCACCAAAACCGCCGCCAATTTCAGCGGGNACGACCGTAATGTTGGATATCTCAACATCGAGAACTCGTGCGCAAAACTGACGCACCATGAACTGCCCCTGGCTACTGCAGTGAATATGGATTTTACCGTCTTCTGACGTATCCGCGACACACGCGTGTGGCTCAATATACCCCTGATGAACAGGCTTAGTTGTAAACTCTTTCTCTACTACGACATCCGCCTTAGAAAATCCATTTTCGATATCTCCGAGCACAAATTCCATTCGTTTAGCAATATTTGATGGTTTGTCGGGCTTAGGAGACACACCATCTGTGAACAAGTCGTCATGAAGGAGCGGAGCATCCTCTTTCATTGCTTCTCTGACATCGATGACGTGTGGTAGCACTTCATAATCAACTTCGATCAAGTTCATGGCCTCTTCTGCTATCACAGCATTGGTAGCAGCAACCGCCGCGACTGCATGGCCATCATATAAAGTCTTGTCTCTCGCCATCACGTTTCTTGCAAGATCGCGAAAGTTAACGGGTGTCTCTCCAGCCGCTTGCCACACCGGTGGTGGTGCTGGCGGGAAATCACTGCCGGTTACGACTGCTTTGACGCCGGGTAGAGCAGCGGCTTTTTCCGTATTGATTGATAGGATCCGAGCGTGGGCGTGCGGGCTTCGGAGCACTCGTCCGATCAGCATTCCTGGTAAATGCAAATCTGCACCGAACTTCGCTCGACCTGTTACTTTATCGACTCCATCTGGGCGAATTGGTCGTTTCCCGATCCATTTAAATTCTTGGCTTTCGTTGCCCATATCTACGCTCCTCTCATGTCTGCCGCGACATCCATAACTGCGCGGACGATTTTATCATATCCCGTGCAACGACAAAGGTTTCCAGCTAGCCAGTAACGCACCTCGGTCTCCGTCGGATTGTCGTTCCGATCAAGTAACGCCTTTGCGGCAACTAGAAACCCTGGCGTGCAAAATCCGCACTGCAGCGCTGCCTCTTCGAGGAATTTGGTTTGTAGAGGATGTAACTCCTCACCATCGGCCATGCCTTCAATAGTTTCTATCTTTTTGCCTTGGGCTTCGACGCCAAACACTAGGCACGAGCAAACCAGACGGCCATCCATCATAATGCTACACGCCCCACAGTCGCCGGATGAGCAACCTTCTTTTGTCCCGGTGAGGTGCAACTCATCGCGAAGTACATCAAGAAGTGTTTCCTGAGGATCGCATAGAAAATCCTGCGGTTCGCCGTTTATTTCTGATGTTATGTGTTGTCTCGCCATTAGTTAACCTCCGCACGGTGCTTTGCGATTAGTGCAGCGCGCGTGGCAAGTACGCCTGCAACATCAACCCGAAACTCAACGGTTCCACGTTTATCATCAATTGGTTTACAAGCAGCACTGGCTGCAGCTTTTAGTTTACCGAGCGCATCGTCATCCAATTTTGAACCGATTAAGGCTTCGGCCCCAGATTCGACCACCACCACTGTAGGCGCTACGGCACCTAAAGCTATTCTCGCACTTTGGCATATTCCACTTTCGTCGAGTGTTAAACTCACACCGGCACCAACTACTGCTATATCCATTTCAGTTCGAGGAATGAAACGTAAATATGCATCAGACGATCGAGCAAGTTTCTTCGGAAGTTGAAATTCCACCACGAATTCACCTTTTTTGAGCGACGTTTGGCCAGGTCCAGTTGGGACTTCCTCAACTGGAACTGTCCGTTCACCCTCTGGCCCTGCAATTAAGCAACTGGAACCTGCAGCCACCAGGGCGGGAACGGTATCCGCTGCAGGCGACGCGTTACACAAATTCCCACCCAGTGATGCCCGTCCTTGAATTTGGGTAGATCCGATCAAGTCTGTGGCTTCCACAACCCCAGGCCATGCCGCTTTAATATCCGAATTTTCATTCAGCTCAGCACCACTAACAGCAGCGCCAATTCTGGTGCCGTTCCCGTTGATGGACATTTTCCGTAGTTCCGGAATATTTTTTAAATCCACCACAAGCGTTGGTTTGTTGAATCCGGCACGGATTTGAACTAGCAAATCGGTACCACCTGCCAACAACTGCACTGGACCAGTGGCGTTCACTAGGAGTTGAATGGCGTCGTCTATTGAAGTTGGGGTCTTATAGTCCATTTCGTCGTCTGTTCCTCACAAATTGATAACTGCCCAGGGGCAACGTTCCTACTGAGACGGGAACCTAGCAAGGCGTGGCCATTAAGGCCAGCCCTCCTTATGCTTGTCCCAATTTTAATATGCCGTGGCCTGAATGCTGGCTTGTTCTGCATTGAAAGGGTGCCTTTATGGACAATATTGAACCTTTTGTGTGTGTTTACTGAGAACAATACGAGAATCGATAGCTATCCCTATTCCTTCGTATGTGCCCACATGAGGGTGAAGGAAAATGAGCAGTCATTACCCGGATTTCGGTATCACAAAGGCGATCAAGAAACTCGTGCCGTGTTTGACGTGCTAGAGGTTTATCGAAACAGGCACGCGAAACAAGATCCGGATAAACACATTGAAGAATATTGTGCATCAGGTCCCCTGAAAATACCGCATCTGAATTACCTGACCGAACCCTTATACTAACGTGACCGGGTGTATGGCCCGGCGAGGGTTCTAGCCAAACTTGGTCGTCTAGGGCGTGATCACTATCGACCAGAGTAGCTTGACCCGACTCAATGATGGGCAGCACGCTATCCTGGTAGCATCCGTCGTCATATTTGCGCGGATCTTTAGTAAACTTTTCGCGCCAGAAGTCATGTTCACTGCGTGCAAAAACATAACGGGCATTTGGAAACGTTGGCACCCAGTTGCCGTTGATTAGCCGTGTATTCCAACCCACATGATCGGCATGCAAGTGTGTGCATAAGACGTAATCAACGGACTCCGGTGCGATTCCCACCGTCGCAAGTTTCGTCAAATAGTCTGTATTTGTTCTAAGGTTCCAATTTGGGAAACGGGTTCGCTCTTTGTCTTCGCCTATACAAGAATCTATCAAAATAGTGTGTCGATTAGTACGGACTAGGTAGCTCTGAATGGCAAATACTAGCTTTTTGCTTTTAGGATCCAGAAACCGAGGCTGCATCCAGTCTAGGTGGGGCTCCAACATGTCATTTGTTAGATCCGGAAAAAANTCGAAGGGAGCGAAGTCTGGNGCTTCAATGTCAATAATTCTNGTGACTTCTATATCGCCAATTAAAAATTCGCTCATGGCCGTCTTCCACCTTTACTATAAACTTATTGATTGTTGTGTTGGTATAAGCCGATACACGGCTTTTGTGAAATACGGATTTTACAGGAGCAAATAGTTTGNCTACTCGTCAAATAAAACTAAGACGGCTAAGTTGGGAAAAATTTTGGGAGGAGAAAATGGCGGACAAGGAGTTTGAAGGACGCACAGCACTTGTCACCGGTGGATCACGGGGCATTGGTAGGGCTATCTGTGAGCGTTTGGCGTCTGGAGGTGCCAATGTCGCCATAAACTATCAACACAACGAACCGGCAGCCCGCGAAACCTCCGAAAGTGTAACTGCCCTAGGTGTTAAAGCTCTGATAATACAGGGAAATGTTGCGGAACCTTCGGAAGTGACAGCAATGGTAGAGGAGACGGAGCGAGATTTAGGCTCGATAGATTTATTGGTCACTAGCGCCGGAATTGCGAAGCCAGAACCTCCGGATCAATTGGACTATCAAGCGTTTAAGGCAATGATGTCAGTAAATGTAGATGGTACCTACTTGCCGCTAGTTGCTGTTACTCAGGGCATGCGGGAACGGGAATTTGGCAGAATTGTATGTATAGCGTCGATAGCTGCTTTGCGGCCAAGGCCAGCCCAGGTGGTCTATGGAGCCTCTAAAGCTGCAGTCATTGCCTTGGCTCGTAACCTATCCGAAGATCTTGCACCTGAGATACGAATTAACAGTATCGCGCCGGGCTTGATCGAGACCGATATGATCCAGGTGATGACCCCTGAACAGCGCCAAGCGATNGCTGATGCAACGCCAATGAAGCGTCTGGGTAGGGCGGATGAAATTGCAGAGTTGGCTGCGTTTTTGTTGTCGGAGCGATCTAGCTTTACGACAGGGCAATGTTACATCGCGTCGGGTGGTCGGGTTACCTTGCCTTAGGGAGAGGTCGTCCAACTGCGCGGGCCGTGGTTTTGTAAAAATTTTAGTATATGAGGGGTGTTGTGAAACTTGTTTGTTTGGACTTAGAGGGAGTATTAGTTCCTGAAATCTGGGTGGGGCTTGCGGATAGAACCGGAATTGACGCGCTCCGGCGCACCACTCGTGACAATCCGGACTACGACGTATTGATGAGTGATCGAATACGCTTGCTGGATGAACACGGTCTTGAAATATCAGATTTGCAGCAGGTAGTTAGCGAAATGAAGCCGTTGAGGGGGGCGCTTTCGTTCCTTAAACGGCTAGAGCCGCAGTTCCAAATCGTGGTTCTTTCAGATACATTTTACGAATTGGCAATGCCATTGATGAAAATTTTGGGTTGGCCGACTCTGCTATGTCATCGTTTAATAACGGAGGGGGGCCGCATCACTGGCTACCAGCAACGNCAAGAAGATCCGAAGCGGAGTGCAGTAACNGCCTTTCAGAGTCTAAATCTTAGAGTTATAGCTGCCGGGGATTCCTATAACGATATCTCAATGTTAACGCAGGCGGACGAGGGTATCTTATTTCGACCCCCTTCGGGAGTGTTGGCCAATTACCCTGCTTTCAAAGTAGTTAATAATTACAGAGCCCTCGGCGATGCTATAGAGGNTGCCTCCGAACGTCTCGATGGGNACAGTGTCTAGGGACTTTTANTGAGANTTTTTAGCTGGGAGATTGATTCTTCTGAGTCCCATTCGGCAGGTCCTTCATGTCGAGCAATCTCGAAACCCTTCTGGTCAATCAATAATGTTGTTGGCAAGCCCCGGACTCCCAGCGTTTGTCCAGCAGTCATGCTGGGGTCCATATAGATGGGGAGGTGGCGTAGCCCTGCGCGAGACCAGAAAGGTCCCACCTCCGCCAAACCGCCCCGGTCGAGACTCAGTGCTACAACCACGAAATTTGTACTAGCCATCGCCTGTTGAAGGCGATCAAGGGCGGGCAATTCCTGAATGCATGGCGCACACCATGTTGCCCAAAGATTGAGCAAAACCATTCTCCCCTTAAAATTAGCAAGTTCAACCGAGTTGTCTTTTTTATCAATAAATCTTATAGCGGGGATCGTTCTTGGGGTGGTATGTAGTTTTAGAGGGAAAGTGGCATCGGAGACCTTTTCAGTTTTGTCCATAGATCCTGGGGGACTTGATTGGGACAGCCAAAAAGTAACAATAGCCACAGCTGAAAATGCCGCGCCAAAAGCAGCAATCAGTCGCCAATTCACTTTGCTTGACATAAGCTTGTACACCACTTGTGTATTTTAACAGATAGAGTTGCATACCATGACTGCGAAGCCATCTGCACAGAAAAAAAAAGAAGGTTTGCTTCGTCGCCATTTTGGCGCTGACACGGCCGAGATTATGAAGAGTATCAACGCGTCAATTGATATTGATCGGCGGTTGTACAACCAGGATATTGCTGGTTCTGTGGCGCATTGCAATATGTTGGTTTCGCAAGGTCTTATAACAGAGGATGATGGTCTAGCTATCACTCGCGGTCTCGAGGAAGTGCGGAAGGAAATCGAGGCGGGCCAAATGGAATTTGATCCGGCTCTCGAGGATATTCACATGCACGTAGAGGCGCGGCTAACGGAATTAGTTGGTGATGCGGGAAAACGGCTACATATGGCTCGCTCGCGCAACGACCAAGTTGCCACGGACTTTCGGCTTTGGGTACGTGATGCACTGGANGGTCTAGAACTAGCTTTCCAAAATCTACATAAAGTTTTNATTGATCTTGCTGAAGACCATGTAGAAACAGTGATGCCGGGTTTCACCCACTCTCAGCCTGCACAGCCGGTTACTTTTGCGCACTATTTACTTGCATATGTTGAAATGATTGGGCGTGATCGCGGGCGTTTGCGGGACGCACGCGGACGTCTTAATGAGTGTCCGTTGGGTTCTGCGGCCCTCGCCGGTACCTCATTCGACATTGACAGAGAACTGACAGCAGCGGAGCTTGGATTTGATCGTCCTACCGCCAATTCAATTGACTCGGTTTCAGACAGAGATTTTGCTCTTGAGGCATTGAGTGCAGCCGCGATTGCAGCCGTACATTTGTCGCGACTGTCGGAGGAATTAGTTTTGTGGTCCAGCCCGAGTTTCGGTTTAGTGCGGCTGGCGGACGAATTTTCCACCGGGTCTTCTATTATGCCCCAGAAACGAAATCCAGATGCTGCGGAACTTGTGCGTGCCAAGAGCGGAATGATAATAGGGTCGTTAAATGCACTGCTGATAACCGTGAAGGGATTGCCGTTAGCGTATTCGAAGGACTTGCAAGAGGACAAGAAACCTACATTTGATTCTCTCGATACTTTGTTGCTGTGTGTTGAGGCTATGACCGGCATGATGGGCAGTTTGGAGGTCGACAAGCAACGGATGAGGGAGATGGCAGGTGCTGAATACTCTACCGCGACTGATCTGGCAGATTGGATGGTTCGGGAGGGGGGACTAGCATTCAGAGATGCCTACAATGCTGCTGGCGCGGTAGTCAACCTGGCAAAGGATCGTGGCTGCCGTCTGGAGGATCTGCCGCTAATTGATATGCAAACTGTAGAAGCATGCATTTCGGACAGTGTTTACGAGGTGTTAAGCCTCGATGAGTCTGTAGCTAGCCGGTCCAGCCAAGGAGGCACCGCTGGGGTGAGGGTTCGGCAAGCCTTATCGTCTGCGAGGGCACGCTACCTATGAGTGGGCTCGTTTTCCGCAGGTTCGTTCCTATTTTTTCAGTATTGCTCCTCATGGTGCTCGCCGTTGATCTTTCTGCATGTGGCCGTAAAGGACCGCTTGCAGTGCCCGGAGAGGTCGCGCCCGAAGTTCGTGAAGATCGGTAAGGATGATGAGCGAATTTAAGTATCAAAAAGACACTTTGCATGCAGAGTCGGTTTCCTTGGTAAGGGTAGCTGAAGAGGTTGGTACGCCAGTATACTGTTATTCAACCAGTGCGTTAAAAACGAACTATATCAATTTTGCTCGTGCGTTTGACGGCATGGATGTGTTGATAGCGTATTCCGTGAAGGCNAATTCAAATCAGTCCGTAATAACAACTCTCTCAACATGTGGCGCTGGGGCAGATGTTGTCTCTGAAGGGGAACTTCGAAGGGTCTTNACCGCGGGTGTGCCGGGAGGCCGTATAGTTTTTTCTGGGGTCGGTAAGACGGAAACAGAATTGTTGCAAGGCCTTAATGCAAAGGTGCANCAATTCAACTTAGAGTCTAAAACTCAACTAGAGTCCTTGTCGGCATTGGCCCAGAGACAAAACGTAACCGCACAAGTTGCATTTAGGATTAACCCAGATGTTGATGCAAAAACCCACGACAAGATTGCAACAGGTCGCAAAGTAGATAAATTCGGGGTTTCCATAGCGGAAGCGCGGGACCTCTACGCTTTGGCTGGAAATTTGCCGGGTATTGAGGTAACGGGTATTGATCTGCATATAGGTTCGCAGCTCACTAGCTTGAAACCATTCCGTGAGGCGTTTGTTTATTTGGCAGAGTTGGTAACAGTCCTCCGCAATGACGGGCATGCCATTGAACGACTTGATCTGGGTGGAGGACTTGGCATTCGATATCGGGAGGAGGACCCGCCAACACCGTCTGCTTACGCAGGTTTGGTAAAAGAACTACTAGGTGACCTGGGTTGCCAGTTAATACTGGAGCCTGGCCGCTTCCTTGTAGCGGATGCCGGTGTGTTGTTGTCTCGAGTGATTGAGGTCAAATATTCGGAAGACCGTCGATTTGTGATTGTAGATGCCGCGATGAATGACCTATTGCGTCCTGCACTATATGATGCTTGGCATCCGATTGATCCAGTTTGCAAGCCACCTTCTAACGTAGAACGAAGGACAGTGGAAATTGTAGGTCCCATCTGTGAAAGCGGCGACACACTTGGACATGCACGAGCGATGTCATATTTGGCTCCGGGGGATCTTATCGCCATTGGTGCTGCTGGAGCGTATGGGGCAGTGATGTCATCCAGCTACAATACTCGTGCTCCGGCCCCTGAGGTTATGGTTAACGGAGATGAGTTCGCTGTGGTGCGCCCACGTGTCGATNTGGATACAATGATTGGCCAGGATAAATTGCCGCGATGGCTAGGTACATCAAAGCAGTCAGCCCGAGAACAGGGTATCACATGAGCCAAGAAACCAAACTCTTTACGTGGCGCCAATTAAAGAACTCTGAACTTGTTGACAAACGGTTGGTGCGCCAGATCTGGCTGAGTAGTGCTGTCCTGTTATGGGAAGAATTTTTGTCAGCTGCCTGGCCAATCGGGTTCCTTGTAGGTTTATTTATAACCGTGTCTCTATTTGGATTTTGGGTTTGGGCCCCTGGGTGGCCACATTCAATTATACTCTTTCTTTTTATTTTTGGATTTTGTTGGGGGCTAGCACATCTTGTTCGCTCAATCGAAATTCCGACTCTTTTCGATAGTATACGTCGCTTAGAGCGCACGGGTGGCGAGAGTAATCGTCCAGTAACGAGTTTAATGGACCTGCCAGCAGTTCCTCTTATCGGGTCAACGCCGCGACAAATCTGGAGCTTACACATAAAACGAGTGTTGAGTAGTATACGCAGATTGAGAGTCGCCTGGCCGACCTCCGTACTAGGTCGGCGTGATAGATTTGGCATACGACCGGCTTTGCTCCTTTTCATCGCTATCGGTTTGTTTGTATCGGGTAAGGAGGCACCCGGCCGTTTGTTAGCTTCGATGGACTTAAATCTCACTTTGTTTCACCCTGCGGATCCAGGCATTTTAGCGGCGTGGATAACACCTCCAGGATATACCGGCTTAGCTCCAATCTTTTTGACCGAGATGTCTAACGCCGGTGATCTTGTGCTCGGAATGCGACCATCAATGATAGCCGAAGGAAGTAAATTTGTGGCTCGTGTCCACGGTGGGGAAAACGTACCTACAATAAAAATGTCGGTTTCGGGCGTTACCTCTGAGGTTTCGTTCGATACGGATATTCTGTTTGGATCAGATGAAGAAAAAAATTTCAACTATGACGAAGAATTATTTCAAACAACACGTCTCCAGGTTGGGCAAGACAACTCCGTCCTCGCTGAATGGAATTTTGAAGTTATCGAAGACGAACCGCCGTTGGCGATTTTTGTGGGTGCACCTCAAGAAACGCACAAACAGATATTGAGGCTTGCCTATCAAGCGACTGATGATTATGGCGTGAAGAAGATCATGGCTCATATTCAACGGAGCGATGACCATGAAAGGACCTTTTCCGTCGACCTTCGTGTTCCCGGTGGTTCGCCGAAGTCGATAGAAGATGCGAGCTATCAGGATCTTACGCCGCATCCGTGGGCAGGAATGCCTGTTACCATCCGTCTAGTTGTAGAGGATGTTGCGGGAAAAACTGGAGAAAGTTCGAGCATCAACTTTATCTTGCCGGCACGGGTTTTCAATCATCCCATAGCCAAGGAGATCGTTGAGCAACGACGTTTCTTGGCTTCGGATTGGACACAGTCAGAAGCAGTTGCGTCCGCACTTGAGGACATTTTGAGTCGACCCGAAGATTACGGAGATGATGTGGTGGCATACATGTCGCTCCGGACGGCGGTCCAACGTCTGAGCGAAGTCGACGATGTGGAAATTCGATCGGGAATGCTGGATTTACTTTGGGAAGTAGCACTTCGTATTGAGGATGGTGCCTTGTCGATTGCTGAACGGGATCTTAGGGCTTCAGAAAAAGCGCTAAGGGATGCCCTAGACCGGAACGCATCTAATGACGAGATCTTAGAACTTACTCGTGATCTACAAGAGAACTTAGACCAATTTTTGGAATTAATGGAGAGACAGGCAATACAAGATGAACAGGGGCCATTCGGAGATTCTGAACAGGCAGCATTCGATCCTGATAGCGACCTTCCTCGGCAAGTGGATCATGGGGGAAATAGGCGGAGCACTAAGTCTGATCGCAGAAGGGACCAGGAAGAACGGAATCGGCAAGATTTACAAGAAATGTTGGACAAGGCACGTGAACTCGCGTTGACCGGATCTAGGGAGGCCGCCCAAACTATGTTGCAAGAACTCCAGGAGACCCTCGAAAACTTGCGACAAGGGCAGGACGAGCAGTCATCCGGAGGAGAAAATGGAACAGAACAGGACATAGATGCCCTAGAGGAACTAACTGCAAAGCAGGATGACTTATTGAATGAGACGTTTGAGCAGTTGCGGGGGGATAGAGGGGATACATCTGGTAGGGATCAACAGGGTGATTCCAGTCAACAGGCGCGAGAAGTGGCCAGCGTTCAAGAGGGAGGTGACAATAGGGAGCCACCGGAGCTTCGGGATGACCAGATTGAAAGGATGGATGATCTGAGTGCCGGCGATCCGTCACCAGCTGCTGCTCGCCAAAATAATTCAGTGCAACAAACACAAGACCCGGAAGCGGGTCGTGAGGATCCTAGCAATGAAACTGGAATGCAGAGTGAAACTGCAAGAGGAGATCAGCCGGAGACAACGGCCCCCAGCACTAGGGAAGGGCAGCAACAAGGGCAATCGGAAACTGTGCCACCTGCCGTTAACAGGCAATCAGTATCTCCGTCCCAGGCTACTAGGGGTGGGGAAGGTGCGGAAGGTAACACGCAACAGAGGCAAGCTCCCGGCAGAAATGCGGGGCAACAAAATAATCCTTCCCCTCAGACAAGTTCCCAGCGCCAAGAACAGTTGCGAGATGAACTTCGGGACGTGATGCGTGATATGAAGGCAGCTGGAGAGGCAGTGCCCGCAGAACTGGATGGGGCCGCGCAGTCTATGCGAGACGCGAGCGAGGCCCTGTCTCGTGAGAGGCCGGATCGAGCGGTGAGATCTCAGACGCAGGCGCTAAACCAACTTCGTCAGGGTGTGGCCACATTACGAGGACAGCGTGCAAACAATATTTCTGACAATGAGGACACGGATGGACGGGCTTCACAGCGTCGCCAAAATCGACGTGATCCCTTTGGTCGTCGACCTCCTGGCAGGGATGGAGATCCTACAGGTTACGTTGAGATACCTAAAGAATTCGATATACAACGGAGCAAAAAGATTTTGGATGAGTTGTATCGCCGTGCCGGAGATTCCAATCGGGCCGAGTCGGAGCGCTCTTATATCGAAAGATTGTTGCGCTGGTACTGACCTGTTCCTCATGAGCGGCGTTTAAAGCTGTTTTCTGGTACTAATTGTAATTGAAAAAACAGTGGTTTTTTTTGGTGTTGCATGTGCGTACGGATCCGCCGTCCCCGTTATCGTTTGTCGAGACTAATTTATTAACTAATCAACTGATGGGCGGCAATGGAGACTAGTCTTCGGTCGGAATTTGAAGACTCTCTTGTGCCGTAACAGCCCGTGCGAGGGGATTTCCGAGGCAAGTCCGATACGTAAGATGTGTATTAGGGTCTACATAGTGCGGGCTGGGTTCTAATGATCAATGGATCAGATTCTTCCCTTTCTCATTTAAAGATTGATCCAAACCACCGGCATAATGTGTCGGATTCGGGTATCATAGACTAAAGGTCGACATAGTTAGTCACTTGAAGAGGATTTAGCCACGTGCACCTACTTGATAACTGTTTGGAGCAAAATCTATTAAACCGCAATTTCAGCCAAGTAGGTGTCGTGCTTATCCATAATTTCGCGGATAGGATAAAATATGTGCTTTCCCATGGGATAATACATAGATAGGTATTTCGTGGAGCGGGGACGCATTAAAAAAACCGGACTGCGCCACTTTATGGAAGGGATAACCGTGAATATATGTCGGTGTTGACGATGGTCAGGTTCAATAATGTGGGGATGCGTTACGGCAAGAATCCCGAAGTTCTGCGCGATATCAATTTTTCTCTAGAAACTGGTTCATTCCACTTTATAACGGGGGTTAGCGGTGCGGGAAAATCCTCGTTGCTGCGTTTATTGTATTTGGGACACCGACCATCAAGGGGTCTCATAACAATGTTTCAGAAAGATTTGGCCACGGCTGACAGACAAACTTTGACTGCNCTCCGGAGGAGAATAGGAATCGTTTTTCAGGAATTCCGGCTACTTGACCATCTCAGCTTGCGGGAGAATATTGCTCTGCCGCTCCAAATCGATGGGGTTGATAATTCGCAGGCTGGCCCCCAGGTTGAGGAACTTTTGGATTGGATCGGACTTGGTAACAAAAAAGATGCCCGTGCCTCTATTTTGTCAGGGGGCGAAAAGCAGCGGCTCGCCATCGCCCGAGCTGTTATTCGTCGCCCGGATCTACTTCTGGCAGACGAACCTACTGGTAACCTTGATCCTGAAAACAGTGTCCGTCTTTTTCGATTGTTTCAAGAGTTGAACAAATTGGGCACGAGTATCGTCATCGCAACTCATGACGATTCGTTGTTTTCTGGGCACGAGTACCCCTGTCTTCACTTGCAGGATGGATTTTTGCAGTTGGTGGAGGCCGGGTGTACGCCGGCACTCGGAACAAAGGCAGAATAATGCTTGTTGGACGGGACCCTATCTTAGGTGACAACGATAGTGCTTGGTTTTTACCTTGGTTGTTAGCAGTCGTAGTTTACCTCGGCACGTTGGCCACTGTAGGGATAGTTATAGTAGATACAGCACTAACGGGCTGGAAAAGTATGGCATATTCTTCTGCCATAGTGGAATTGCCTCCCGTCACTACGCCAGAGTTGGTGGACCATGCAGTCGAACAACTGAGACAAACTGTGGGCGTGGGTAATGTTCGTATAGTATCACGTGACGAAATATCATCATTACTTGAGCCTTGGCTGCCCAGTACCGACCTACTCGACCAATTGCCCATACCATGGCTGATTGACGTAGAAATCAAGAAAGGGGTATCCCCAGATTGGGAAGATCTTGAANAGAGTCTTGCTGGGCAGGTGCCAGGTGTATCCCTTGATAGTGGTGTTAATTGGTTTGAAAACGTTGCAAAACCATTACGTATTGTTCAAGGAACTGCTATCCTTATTTTAATATTGGTCGTTGGGGCAACGATAGCGGCTGTGTCTTTGACAGCTCGGGCGGCACTCGCGATACATCGTGACACGATTGAATTAGTGCACTTACTCGGAGCAAGCGATGAGTATATCGTAAAACAGTTTCAACGTAGAGTTATCGGTATGGCTGTGAAAGGGGGTGCTATGGGTGCCGTCCTTGCGACAGTTACTTTGTATGTTGTGGAATACGTTGGAGGCCACATTGATAACTCCTTAATACCTAAGTATGACCTTAACGTAGGATGTTGGATAGCAATGTGTGCCACTCCTTGTGCAGCAGTTCTTATCGCCGTATTTACGGTGCGCCGAATTGTCGTAAGGGCGGTCATTAGGATGCTTTGATATTTAACATGGTCGATGGAAGGACACCAGGATGGCTAAAGCCACATAGCATAGTATTGTTATGTTGTGTCGCCATTTTCGTATTAACNGTGGTGGGGTTTTTGGTGTTCATTGCTAAAGTGCCTCGCCTCGTAGAGGCCCCTTCACGTGTAACAGATGCTATAGTTGTTTTAACAGGGGGAAGCGAACGAATAGTCACCGGTCTAGACCTTTTAGAGAGCGGATGGGCCAGAAAAATGTTTGTTTCTGGGGTGTCAACAACAGTTGATCTGGATGAACTCTTGGCTGTAGTGGATCGCACTCCCAGCTCTGTCCGGGGGGATTTAGAAGTTGGACATGAAGCACGTGACACCCTTGGCAACGCCATAGAGACTGCAGAATGGATGGAGGAAAATCAGTTTGANAGNATTCGTCTAGTAACAGCNGGCTATCATATGCCCCGAAGCCTTAAAGAATTTTCTCGGTTAATGCCAGATGCAGAAATAGTTCCGCACCCAGTTTTNCCCCCTCATGTGCATTTGGATCATTGGTGGATGTGGAGTGGGTCTACAATTTTACTCTTGAACGAATATGCTAAATTTCTGGTAAGCTATTGTCGCCTATTTTTGGATTTAGTTATTTCCCCTAAAAAATGACAGTACTCCGTTCTTTTATATTTAATATTGGTTTCTTTATAGGAACGTTTGTGCTGACGATAATATTTCTTCCAGTACTTTTGTGGGACCGTGATATCCTCCCACGGTGTGGTCGCGTATGGGCATACTTGGTAAGGGTGTGGTTAGGTGTGACTGTCGGCATTCGAGTGGAAGTTCGTGGAGAGGTTCCNACAGGACCATGTCTCATTGCGGCNAAGCATCAATCAGCTTGGGAAACGATCGAGCTNCTGCATTTATTGCCTGACGCATGCTTTGTTCTCAAGAAAGAGCTGACCTGGATTCCGATATTTGGTTGGTATATTTATCGAAATCGCCAAATTGTAATTGATAGGTCCGCAGGTATTGGTGCGTTAAAACATATGGTGGTTGCGACCCAAATAGCTTTGGAGGCTGGTCGGCAAATAGTTGTTTTCCCGCAAGGGACGCGNGTCAAACCCGATGCGAAGAGAGCGTATCAATCTGGGATAGGATCTCTTTATAAACATTTAAGTGTCACAGTTATCCCGGTTGCACTGAACTCAGGTTTGTTTTGGGGGCGTAATAAATTCGTTAAATATCCTGGAACCATTGTTATCGAATTCTTGTCTCCCATGCCTGAGAACTTAGAACCGAGGGCTTTCGTAAAAAAATTATCTNCCACGATAGAAGAGGCAAGCTCTCGTTTGGTGGCGGAGGGGCGCCAAAACACGAAAGTCTGCTCGACCAAGGCAAAAGGTGTCGAAAGGAATTAAGGGCACTTGGGATCTAAAACTATTCGTTAGAAGCCGGGTTAGACTGGTTNTCCTCTGGTGAGNGTGTTTATCAATCGACGCATAAACATCTCGCAGTCCAAAATTTGTTGGATCTCAATATATTCGTTTGGCTTATGTGCTTGAAGAATGCTGCCTGGCCCACAGATAAAAGTTGTGAATCCGGCGTCTTGAAAGAGNCCGGCTTCTGTTCCGAATGAAATAGATCCTGCTGGACTGTTAGTGCCNCTAAGNTCGCGACCAAGATTTTCAACGGTTGGGCTCTGGGTTGGTGCTAATCCAGGAACTTGTGCAAGCAGCTCTGTAGTAATATTGGCAANNGCCGAAGTTTTTTTCATCTGTGGAAGTATTTCTTTGGCAATATGTTTTTNGAGAGGATGAAGGACCAAGGAGTTGATATCACCTTCAGGCATAAGGCGGACCTCCCAATCAAAAACACATTGGAGTGGTATGATGTTTGGAGCAGTACCTCCGTTCAATAGTCCCACCTGAATGGTGTGATAAGGAGGGTCAAAATTTACCAAATTTTCACGTTGCTCACGAAGTTCCNTGGATAGTCCATGAAGAAAATGGATTATATCTGCAGCATGAAAGATNGCGTTTACGCCATGATCAGGATACGCGGAATGTGCTTCTAGGCCAGTTACATTGGTTCTAAAACGAAAGACTCCTTTATGCCGGTTAATCAACTTCATTTCAGTAGGTTCACCAATCACAACGGCATTAGGTNAAATGCTCAGTTTTCTCAGCAATGCAATGAGTGTGGGTGCACCTAGACAACCGACTTCTTCGTCATAGGACAAAGCAAGGTGGACAGGTCGGCGAAGATTGGCCTCCAGAAATTGCGGTAGCATGGCCAGAAAAATTGCGGGGAAGCTCTTCATATCAGCCGTCCCACGTCCAAATAATTTATCGTTGTTAATGGTAACTGAAAAAGGGTCGCTATCCCAGCTCTGACCGTCTACCGGTACGACATCTGTATGCGCTGATAAAACAACGCCACCTTCAATTCCAGGGCCAATAGTCGCAAATAAATTCGCCTTCTTTCTACTGTCATTGTACGTGCGTTGAGATTCAACTCCGTAGGAAGACAGGTAGGTTGACACAAACTCGATTAATTCCAAATTTGACGTGTGGCTGGTTGTATCAAACGCAACCAGTCGTTCTATCATTTCAAAAGAGGTGTAGGTGGGCCCGGTCATTCACACAAAAATTCCATATGTCACTGATTTATAGGGATTACAAAAGATATAGGATGATAGACTGATTTCTACTAGTAGTAGAGAGCTCATTTGACCATTAATGTTATGATTCAGAAATGATTAGAAATAGATGGGTATGTCTTTTCGCTATGATGGCAACGTTTCTGTCAGGTCCTGCCTGTGAAGCGGAAACGCCTAAGAATGTTGTTGTAATGGCGAAATCACTTGATGATTTAATCACTTTGGATCCGGCTGAGGCTTTTGAATTTTCCGGTACGGAAATTGTTGCCAATCTTTATGATCGACTATTCCAAGCGAATCCTCAGAAACCGGAAGAGCCAATACCCGATTTGGTGGAGAGTTGGAGCATTAGCGAAGATGGTCTGCGCTATGAGTTCACCTTAAAGGAAGGGCGGGTATTCCGCGATGGTCGTCCACTTCTATCTGATGATGCCGTATTTTCGATCAAGCGTGCCATCATTCTAAACAAAACTCCGGCGTTTATACTTTCGCAGCTAGGGCTTTCCGAACAAAACATCGATGAGAGAGTTCGGGTGTTAAGTGACCTTCGGTTTGTCTTTGAGGTGGATAAGAATTATTCACCTTCCCTAATTTTAAATATTCTGAGCGCAACGATTACCTCTGTCTTGGATAAGCAAACAGTATTGCAGCATTCCGAAGAAGGAGATCTTGGGCAGAAATGGCTCCGAGCAAATAGTGCAGGGTCTGGTCCATTCCAAGTGAGTCGATGGAATGTCGGTGAATATGTCGTGTTGGACTCCAACCCTGGGCACCCAAATTTTTCGAAAAGAATAGGAAAGATAATAATTCGAGATATCCGAGAACCTGCCACACAAAGATTGATGTTAATCCGAAAGGATATTGATATTGCCCGCGATCTGACGCCGGATCAGATTGTTGCCCTGTCCGATGAGGCTGGAGTTGTGCTCTGGTCTAGATCCCAAGCCCGTATCTTCTACATTTCTTTGAACCAGAAAAATTCAATTTTGGCCGATCCTAAGGTGCAGAAAGCAATCCGCTTCGCAATTGATTACGAAGGAATTGTTAGGCATCTGCTTCCGGGACGTGCCGAGGTTCATCAGTCGTTTTTACCAGAAGGTTTTTTAGGGTCTTTGAACGAGAATCCATTTGCCTTTGACGTGGCTCAGGCACGGAAACTACTTGACGAAGCTGGCCATAAAAAGGGTTTTGTTGTACGAGCTGATGTCCGGTCAGATACACTGGCGTTACAAATTGCGCAAGCCATACAGACTAGCTTATCCCAAGTTGGTA
>PAVD01000050.1 GCA_002712985.1 Rhodospirillaceae bacterium | reverse complement strand
GCTACCGTTGCCGCGTACCCTCTCTTCAACATTGTAGGCAACGACAACAAACCCATCGTGACCACAGTAGCGCCAACGATTCCGGTTGACGCTGCCAACAATCCGCCGACCACGCTCACCGCAATTCCTAATCCTGCTCGCACACCGCTTAACAGCAGCGCTATGGTCTCTAGCAATTCCTCGGCAAGTTTTGAACGCTCCAACATCACGCCCATAAAGACGAAAAGTGGCACTGCTATAAGCAGGTCATTCGTCATTATTCCGTACATGCGATTAGGCAGTGCAGCAACGAAGACGAGTTCAAAAATACCAAAAGCATTACCTAACAGTGCGGCCAGCAAAGCCACACCAGACAAGGTAAAAGCGACGGGGAAACCCATTAACAACGCGCCACAAAGGGTCAGAATCATCCCGATGACGAAAAATTCCTCAAGGGGGAGCCCAGACATCTAAAACATTTCTCTTTCTTCCGTGCCTTCCACTCTCCCCTTATCAAGAAGAAGCTCCACGCAATGAACAATCCGTGACAGGCCTTGCGCAATCATCGAGATGGCAAAAACCCAAATACAGGTTTTCAGCAAATAAACGGCGTGGAGACCGCGTTCTTCTAAAGATCCTTCCGTTTCGCGCCAGGAATTAAGCACATAATCATAAGAATAAATTAGGATCGCGAGACAAACTGGAATTAAAAAGAGGACAGTGCCAATAATATCTACCCGTGCCTTACCCCGTGCACTCATCTTCGCATAAAATATGTCAACGCGAACATGTCCATTGTGTAAAAGCGTATATGAGGCACATAAAAGAAACACGAATCCGTGCATGAAACGTACGGATTCCTGCATCCAAATAAATCCAATGGAAAAACCGTACCGTAGCACCACAATAATTACGGTTACCAACACCATAAAAACAGTCAGCCANGCCATCCAACGACCGACTGCATCGTTAACTCCATCTATTANTCTCGCTATGTTCAGAAAANTTTTCACTCGATATGTCTCAAATATGCTTGTCCCATTCTAGGGTTATGTACATTAAAGGAAATTGGCTCAGAAATAATTTACCGGTCGCACATCGAAGTGCATCTTCAAATTCTTTCCTGAAACAAACATCATCATACGCCTAAAAGGTTTTCCAACAATAGAAGTGACGCACAGGATGCCCNCGGTAACACCTCGCTATGCAGTGGACGCAATTAATAAATTCCGAATTTGTTGTCTCTTGGGAATCCCGTTGGTGCCAACCGACCTGCCTGCGCGCGCTTACTGCTCCAAGGGCCGAGATCTGTAAATGTTCGAGTGCGATCCCCTTGTTTGCAACTCAGGCCATCCGCAAGTTGNAAAACTTTTACGTCACTAAGCCCGCCATCTCGAAAACGTTGAANAATAACACCACGACCACGAGTCATTGTGGGGACTTGTTCACGCCCGAATAACAACAGTTTATGATTCTCACCCACAGCTGCAATAGTATCCCCATCGGCAGGTACACANGCTACTGCATTAACACCTGAGGGCACGTTTAGGATTTGTTTACCGGCTCGGGTCTGCGCAACAACGTCATCCTCACCCACAATAAATCCCCTGCCATCTGACCCAGTAACCAGAAGTTGCCCTCCAACAGTATGTATTTTCAAAGACACCAANTCATTNTCATTGCTAAGATCCACCATCAAACGNACAGGTTCACCAAAACCCCTTCCACTTGGAAGGTTATCACAAAGCACGGTGTAAAATCGTCCATTGGTACCAAACATTAAAAGACGGTCATTTGTATATCCGTGAACCAGAAAACGGCACCCATCCCCTTCCTTGAACTTAAGGTTGTCATCCCAAACCACATGATTTTTAGCGGCTCGAATCCAACCTTTCTCCGAGTATATTATCGTTATTGGTTCCCTATCTACAGTTGCTTCTATCGGAGGCATTTCATGAATCGGTTGCACCTCCGCAAACTGAGTTTTGCGCAACTCGAAGTCACTAGCGGTTAAACGCTGTCGTAGGTTTTCTAACTCCGACTCTATTAATTTTCGTTGACGCGTTTTACTTTTTAATAACTGAACTAAGCTCTTCAGCTCAGTCGACAACTGATCATATTCCTTTTTTATCTGAGTTTCTTCCAGTTTTCGAAGTTGCCGAAGCCGCATACCAAGAATGGCGTCAACCTGCACCTTGTTTAGTTTCCAACGTCTCTTGATTATCTGCTCAGCATTATCAGACTCCCGTATTATCTTGATCAACTTATCCAAGTTAACGTAGACAATTAGATAGCCATCCAAAACTTCTAAGCGAGTTTGGATTTGATTTATCCGATAGCTACTACGACGGGTGAGAACATTGAAACGATGAGCCAAGAAGGCCTTTAATGCGTCCCCCAGAGACATCACACGGGGCACATTGTCTTGATCTAAAACATTAAGGTTCAGAGGCACTCGGACTTCAAGTTCTGTATGCCGGAACATGCCTTCCATCAAGGAGTTCGGGTCAATATTTCGTGCCCTCGGCANCAATATCAGTCGGATATCATCNGTGGATTCATCTANCACNTCAGCCAACCAGGGAAGTTTCTTTGCCTCCATCAGGTCAGCTATTTTTTCAACCAATCTAGCTTTTTGGACCTGATAGGGAAGTTCCGTTACGACGATTTGATATTGGGCATGAGATAGTTTCTCTTTTCCCCATTTGGCTCTAAGGCGGAAGCCACCGCGACCTGTTTCATATGCTTCTATTATGGATTCTGGTGACTCTATTAAAACACCCCCAGTAGGAAAATCAGGGCCCGGAATAAATTCAACNAGCTTTTCCGTCCTGGCTCGCGGAGTATTTAGCAAATGTATAAGAGCAGTTATTAATTCTGTTGCATTATGGGGTGGAACACTCGTTGCCATTCCCACGGCAACCCCATTCGCACCATTTGCGAGTAAATTTGGAAAAGCCGCCGGCAGAACCACAGGTTCTCTATCGGTCCCATCATACGTATCCCGAAAATCAACGGTATCGTCATCAATACCTTCGAGCAATGCTTCGGCTATATAGGTTAAACGCGCTTCCGTGTAACGCATAGCCGCAGCATTGTCACCGTCGACATTCCCGAAGTTTCCTTGCCCTTCCACCAGTGGGTAACGGACCGAGAAATCCTGGGCCAGGCGTACTAACGCATCGTAGACNGCCACCTCACCATGAGGATGATATTTACCAATAACGTCTCCAACGACCCTTGCGCATTTCTTGAAACCCGCACTTGGATCCAATCTCAGCAGGCGCATTGCGTAAAGTAGACGGCGATGCACAGGCTTGAGGCCATCTCTCACGTCGGGTAACGAACGCGACGTTATCGTAGAAAGGGCGTAGGACAAATAACGCTCACTAAGCGCTTCTACAAACGGCGTTGGCTGGATTTTGCCCCCGTCATTTAAATGTGTCATACCTCAGTATTAACACAATATGTAGTGGGCATACGAGAAAAAGTATCTATAAAATGTGATCGAGCAGAAGGAAGTCTACAACCAGAACTTCTAGCAGCCTTCTCAAGAAAATAGCCCGTTAATCGGAAACCATCTAAGAGGTCGGTAGAAGCCGCTTCACTTTCCCTTACCAAGAATTCAGGTAACGGAAGTAATCGACTAGCATAAGGAGTGCCGGGCAATGTGGATACCGCCCTCCCAGTTTTGGGAGACACCCAAGCCAAATCCTGAGATTTCCCTGTCACCGCACAGGATTCGAGAGATAAACCATAACCCAGTTCTGCAAGCAGGAATCGTTCCCAGGAGATATACTCTTTTATCCAATNAAAATCAGATTCAATCNTANCTAGAAGCTTTCTAAGGGTAATAAACAACNCTGCGTACACTTCCCTTTCGGGAAGCAACACGTATACCAGTGAACAAGCAGAAGCCATTCCAGCAAGTTTCACCCTCTCGGTCAGTAAGTGTGACGCCGTCGCATATTCCAATTCAACCGCGAAAGTTCCTAAGTTTTCTTCCAGTCGGGCCNNCCAACTACATCTGACANTATTTCCCATCTGCAAGATAGATCGGTTTCGTAAACTTGATCCACCTCTAACCAGGCCAGCATGTTTACCATGTGCCAAGGTAAAAATTGTCGCNACTGACGACGTCTCACCAAGANNCCTGGCATGCAATAAGATACCGTCATCATTCCAGTTCATTGAAATCCACTAGCCTTCGACGAAAATCAAATCAAATTTCTCTACAACTTGCTAAGGCGTGCTCGTAATAATCTCCCGGATTCTGCAGGCAAAGATTATGGTTAGGCATTGAAGTCTAATCCAAGATCATGGTAGTGCTCGGGTCGTTCTGACCAATCGTGACGTACTTTCACGTGTAAAAATAGGTGCACCCGCCTCTCCAAAAAACTTTCAAGTTCACGTCGCGCCGCCGTTCCAATTGATTTAACACGTTCACCATTCTTTCCCACGACAATTACTTTTTGGCTTTGCCGTTCCACAAATATGACTTGGTCTATTCTGACGCTACCATCCTTTCGTTCTCTCCATTGTTCCGTCAAAACATTAGACGAATAGGGAAGTTCATTCTGTAGCTGAAGAAATAATTTTTCTCGGGTCATCTCGGAGGCAAACATACGCAATGGAATATCAGAAACTTGATCCTCAGGATACAACCACGGACCGAGTGGCGCTTCTGTTTTTAATTTCTCTAAAAAATCCTTTACCCCGTCCCCGTTTAACGCAGAGATCATAAAAATATCTTGAAATAGCTGCTCGTCATCTAAGTNGGATATCAGTTGTAGTAATTTAGGCCGTTGAATTAGATCAATCTTATTAAGGACCGCAGTTACAGAAAAGTGCGCTCTTCGCAATTTACCTATTACCCGGCATGTGTCTGAGGTCAACCCAGCACAACTATCAATAATTAGGACAACTTTATCTGATTGATGAGCGCATGACCACGCAGCCTCGACCATGGCCCGTTGCATGCGCTTTTTAGGTTTAAATATTCCAGGCGTATCAAAAAATACTAGCTGCGTCTCACCNAATAAACCAATACCAGCAATCCTAGATCTAGTNGTTTGAACCTTTGGCGTAACGATCGAAACTTTNGCNCCNACCATTCGGTTCAATAATGTTGATTTNCCCACATTCGGNGCACCAAGAAGGGTCACCAACATACATCTGGGAGCCATTTNTCACCCTTCTAGGATTTGCTTAGCNTGGCGAGCTTGCCTTCTTCCTNTAACTTTACAAGCATATTTTCTGCCGCAAGTCTCTCAGCTACACGTTTAGACTTACCTTTACCAAGCACTGACAAACCNTCACCGATACGAACCAAAATCTCAAAAATAGGAGAGTGGTCTGGCCCNCCTTGGGAACGNACCTCATACTGGGGCAAACCAAGGCCAAGTGATTGTGACCACTCCTGAAGTGCGGTTTTTGGATCTCGCGGTGGNTCGTCCTGTTTCTGNATCATGTCAACCCATTCTCGTTCCACCAGNNNGCGAGCTATTTCTAAACCACTATCTAGATATATTGCTCCAATNACCGCCTCACAAATATCTGCGAGACATGACGAGTTGTAATAGCCGTTCTGACTTCTTTCGCTGGCACCGAATTTAACATAAGAAGCGAGTCCCATTTCTCGGATAATATCAGCTAAAGTACCTGTACTCACAAGCACCCCGTAGCGCCGCGCCAAATCCCCTTCTGTTTCGTCAGGGAAATAAACTAGAAGGCGTTCCGCAATTATTAANCCAAGCACCCGATCACCAAGAAATTCCAACCGCTGGAACATGGAGGGGCCTTCTGATCGATCCTTGTCTGTGTTCGGGATAGCACTCGGATGAGTTAGTGCGAACGAAAGCANTTCCGGTCTTTGAAATTCTACGCCAAGAAGTTTACTTGCCGACCGTAAGTTACCTTTATCCAGCAAGGAGACACTCACAGAAGGTTTCCCAAACGATAAAATCGAATTGAGAAAGGCCAGCGCCAAACCTCCCATAACCTNGCACTTCCGTTAGTGGAAAAGAAAAGGATCTCAGCACGTCCCACCAAATTCTCTTCTGGAATATAACCGACTGAACCTAAAACCCGGCTATCCTGCGAATTATCCCGATTATCTCCCATACCAAAATAGTGCCCTTCAGGAACAACATAAACCGAAGTATTATCTAAGCTACCGGGCTCCAAACGAAACGGCGTAGCATCCAGAACTTTATAGCTTCTTCCGTTAGGCAAAGTTTCAACATACTGCGCATACTTTACCAACTCACCATAGCGGTTCCAGTACTCATAGTCTTCGGTACGCACTCTTTCGACCACTTTATCATTGATATACAGGACACCCTCACGCACCTGTATTTTGTCTCCCGGAAGTCCGACGATACGCTTAATATAGTCTGTCTCGTTATCGGTGGGCAGCTTAAACACCGCAACATCCCCTCTCTTTGGACTCGTACGCCAAATCCTACCCTTGAAAAGGTCGGCCCCATATGGAAACGAATACCGGCTATAACCATACGAAAATTTCGATACAAAAAGATAGTCACCCACTAATAAGGTTGGATACATAGACCCTGAGGGTATATTGAATGGTTCGTAGGCGAAGGTGCGGACCAAAATGGCTATTACCATAGCATATAATACTGTCCGAAAGGTCTCCCAAAAGGCGTTTCCGTTGACCACGCTTCGTAAAAACATTTTCTTAATTTGTTTCAATTTGCTAACCATACCAGTTGGAAACATTGATAATTCTGACAGAATAACGATGACTCTCTATTAAACNGCTAAACCGTAAACCACAATAAAAAATAAACCTATTCAAATTAACTACCCGTATTTTGCGGCTCNNTATCNCCGTTACAATTCGTTAGCTAACCGAAATTATCACAATAGCGTGCGCCAATTCTCTGTCATCAGTCAAACTTAATTCTAGATTGACCCGCATTCCCGCTGGGACCAATTCATCCAAACGATCTAGAGCCCCGCCAGTCAAGCAGAGAGTTGGTTTCCCTCCCGCTAAATTGATAACGCCAATGTCACGCCAATAGACCCCCCTCCTAAACCCTGTGCCTAGNGCCTTGGCCAAAGCCTCTTTCGCGGAGAAACGCCGGGCAAAACATTCGGCGCATCGTGTTTGCTTACNACACCTTTCCCTCTCAGAAGCAGTAAAAATTCTNTCNAGAAAGCGTNCGCCAAAACGATCAAGGGTTTTCTTAATGCGGCGTGCGTCACACACATCGTGTCCAAGACCTATAATCATATAAATAACGCAGCTATCTCAACCGGGGAACCCACACGGGTATCCTTTCTTTATNGATTTCTAGCTTCATCAATCAGTGCGCGCATTTTTAGTATGCTGCCTTTAAGCCCAATAAAAACAGCCTCTCCAACTATAAAATGACCTATATTCAACTCACTTATTTCAGTGATTGCTGCTACGTCAGAAACTGTGGTGAAGCTTAAACCGTGACCCGCATGACATTCGAGACCGAGACTCCTTGCGGATTTTGCCGCACTCATTAGACGCATCAGTTCAATCTCCCTGCCCTCTCCGGTAGTTGAATTACAATAGGCGCCTGTATGCAACTCCACTACATCAAAACCTAGAGAGTGTGCACCATCAATCTGCATTAAGTCCGGGTCAACAAATGCGGACACCTTAATGTTGGCTCTCTTTAGTTGCTCAACAAAAATTGGTAAATGTCCGTCATCTGAGTTCAAATATAACCCCCCTTCAGTTGTTATCTCTGCCCTTTTTTCAGGAACTAAACAAACAGCGTTAGGTTTCGTCGCAATTGCAATGCCTANCATTTCTCCTGTAGCCGCCATTTCCAAGTTCAGTGGCAAATCTACTTCCTTCATCAGGCGATGAATATCATTGTCAGAAATATGCCGACGATCTTCTCGCAAGTGAACAGTTATCCCGTCAGCACCTGACGCACATGCAAGCTGTGCCGCCCGAACTGGATCTGGATGCACACCACCTCGCGCATTACGAATAGTTGCTACGTGATCAATATTTACCCCAAGTCGCAATTCGCAANTCTCCTTAAAGTTTAGCGTTNATTTTTTATGTTGAAAGGTTTCCTGCCNCGTCGTCGTATTTGAGCACGTCTTATACCTCTATATCGATCCACAGCCCGGCGAACTGTCCAAAACGTCACCAGCCATGCCCCCAGTCCAAGTAGTAAACCCCCTACGGCCATAGGCAACAAAACTAAACTTGGACTGTCGAAAATAAATTNCATAGTCAGTGCATCAGGAATTTCTCCACTAGGGTTTAATCCAAATAGATAACTTCCTAATTTAAAACTTAGCAGCCAAATAAATGGAAAAGTCCATGGATTACCCACTATTGTGCCAACCGCAGAGGCCAGTAAATTCCCACCCATAGCCCAAGTAGCCAGAGCCGCCAGGATAAAATGGAATCCAATAAAAGGCGTGAAAGAAACCGCCACACCCCAAGCGAAACCAACCGCAATGCTATTAGGCGATCCTTTTAACCGACGCAAGCGATGCCCAACATACCTTAAAGACCGAAGCCAACCTGTTTTCGGCCAAAAGAAATAACGCAGACTCTGTGAAATTCCAAGCCTTCTTCGTCGACGGAATATACTCATACCGGACTCCGGCGTTGACGCCAGAATATGAAAGCATAGGCCCAATCACNAAAACGAAAANNTCGTCGNACAAGCCCGCTTCTAGGCACCCGAACGTTCTACTTTGTATATAGTAGGATCGGCGCGTAGAGCGGCAATGATATGCGTTAAATGTTTCACATCATGCACCTCAACATCCACTACCAGTTCAAAAAAGTCTAAGGAGCGGTGAGTGATCTTAAGATTGGAGATATTTCCTTCGGATCGCGCTATCACTTCCGTCAGCGCGTTCAAACTACCAGGTGAATTATTCAATACNGTGGAAATGCGTCCAACATGCAACTCAGCGTTGTTGGCGTCCGAATCCCAAGTCACATCTAACCATCGTTCCGGCGTACCACTAAAACCCACCAACGCTTCACAATCAATTGTATGTACTGTCACGCCCTTACCTTCAGTGATTAAACCCACAATACGGTCGCCCGGCAATGGAGTACAACATCCCGCCAAATGAACAGCCATCCCAGGGGTCAATCCCTTAATAGGCACAGGACCTTGTGCACTTTTTTTTCGGGTAAAAGTCCTTCGAAACGGATTTATCNTGCCACGCTTCTCCTTNCGCCTGCGAACCGATTCCGGGAAAACACTTTCGAGGACGTCAACTGGATCCAGACTGCCATTTCCTATCCAACTTAATAACTCATCTACACTCTTCAACTGATATTTTTCAACCGCCCTGTCTAGTTGATTTGTATCAAACTTTTCATTGTGGTTCTGAAACGTTTTCGACAGGATAGCCTCTCCCAGACTACTGTATTCACTGAATTCTTGCTGGCGAATAAACTGCCGAATTCGTGTCCTGGCTTTTCCAGTTACCACGAAATGCTGCCAATTCGGATCCGGAGTCTGTCCCACGGATCGTAATATCTCAACCTGGTCCCCATTCCGAAGCCTCGTTCGCAATGGCGCAACGCGTCCATTAATCTTGGCACCAACACAATGGTCACCAACCGCCGAATGAACCGAATAAGCGAAGTCGACCGGAGTGGCTTGATGAGGCAACGCAATTAAATCACCTTTTGGAGTGAAACAAAATACTTGGTCTTGGTACATCTCCAGTTTGGTGTGTTCCAAAAATTCTTCTGGACCCGCCGTATGTTCAAGTATTTCCAGAAGTCCCCGCAGCCACCTATAACTTTGCCCTTCTTGCTCTACCGTAGGACGCCCAATCTGCTTATAGGTCCAATGGGCGGCGACGCCATATTCTGCCAATTTATGCATTTCTGTTGTTCGAATTTGAACCTCTATCCTACGACGTCCTGGACCTATGACCGCCGTATGCAGGGAACGGTAGCCATTTGGTTTGGGCGTNGATATGTAGTCCCTAAATCGGCCAGGCACAGTTGGATAAGCCTCATGAACAACGCCTAGCGACTGGTAGCACTGACGATTTGATTCCACCAAAATTCGAAATGCCATCACATCAACGATTTGTTCAAAAGCTACATCCCTCCGTTCCATTTTCCTCCAAATTGAATATGGTCTTTTTTCACGACCGATTATCTCCGCTTTGATCCCCGCTCGCAGGAGAGTTCTCTCCAGTTCGCTTACGATTGTCGCTGTCACTTTCGGACCCGTTTTACGCAGCGCATCTAGCCGTCGAACAATGGAGTTTCTTGCCTCCGGTTGCAGCTCCGAAAAAGTCAAGTCTTCCAACTCATCCTTTACTTCTTGCATACCAATCCGCTCGGCCAACGGAGCGTAGATATCCAACGTTTCTCGAGCAATCCGCCGACGCTTGTTGTCATCTTTGATATGAACAAGTGTCCGCATGTTAT
This sequence comes from Rhodospirillaceae bacterium, assembly GCA_002712985.1. Taxonomy (GTDB): domain Bacteria; phylum Pseudomonadota; class Alphaproteobacteria; order UBA7887; family UBA7887. The sequence goes on along the minus strand of PAVD01000050.1, from coordinate 4,693 downwards.
GCAAACGATCTGCAAGTTTTACCAAAAGCACACGGATGTCTTCGGATGTGGCTAGTAGCAATTTACGAAAGTTTTCAGCCTGCCTCGTCGTAGCGTCTTTCGCCAGTTCAAGTTTGCCAAGGTTTGTCACCCCATCAACGAGCCTCGCTACGGTGGGGCCAAATTGCTCGCCTATCTCCGCCAGGGTTGCTACACCATCCTCAACAGTATCGTGCAACAAGGCTGTCACTATTGAGGCCGGGTCTAGTCGTAGGCCAACTAGGATACTGGCAACCTCCAAAGGATGTGAGAAATATGGATCGCCGGAAGCACGCTTCTGAGTACGATGCCTGGACATAGAAAACACATACGCCTTATTTAGTACCACCTCGTCTGCATCTGAGTCATAATCTTTGACCTGATCGACTAGTTGCTGTTGGCGCATGGTCGCCTCGGAATCCCGCCGCACCGTCACTTCTTGTTTACCATTAATCGTCTTAGTGAAAGACCTTTCTCACGCTCCCGATCAATTAATTCACAATACCAACACCGNTTCAGAGAGCGACCCCCTTCTCAGTATGAGCCATCTTTGTCTGTATCCTCGTAGTTCACGTCTAGTACCTCTTTTCGCGTGACTGCTCGGACCGCAGCAAGATGTGAAATAGCCTCTTCTGCACTAATGGTCTTAGCGACATCCTCGTCGCCTTCTTGTTCCGGTTCATCGGTGTCCGCATAACGTTGCAAACTAGTTACCACTGCCTCCAGTAACTCCTCAGGGGCGACTTTATCCTCGGCGATCTCCCGCAATGCCACTACCGGATTCTTGTCTTTATCTCGCTCAACAAGAATTTCGGCTCCCGCTGTAATGTCCCTGGCTCTTTGCCCTGCCAACACCACTAGTTCAAAGCGATTGGGTATCTTAGTCACACAATCTTCAACGGTAACTCGTGCCATAACAGGTCCTTTACATTCCGAATCAAATTGTCGCGAAACCGCCCTGAAAGATGAGGCTAACTAAAACCTGAGAGCTAGCTATANCTGCGCCATCCTACAAAAACGATGTGTTAATTTATGAGTTCTCGCAGAGTTTACTACAAATTTCCACTATTATCAGGAATTGTTGAAGAAAAACCCAGCAACTTTTGCTCTTGTTGCATCTCTTTCGCAACCTCCTTAATTGTCTTGCGAGTCAACGGATGCGACCATTGAGGCGCGATCTCAACCAAGGGATCGACCACAAATCTCCTTTTCAACATNCGAGGGTGAGGCAGATTTAAATGATTTTTGCCGGAATTTTTACAAATTATTCTTTTGAAAGCCAANAGATCCAAATCTAGTGGCCGTTGGCCCCATCTTTCAGATCTAACGCGACCAAAACACTGTTCGACCGCCAGAAGCGTCTCCAATAGCTTCTCCGGATTTAGATGAGTCTGAATAATAGAAACCTTATTTATGTACCAATTTTGATCAGATTGGGGCACTGGAGCACTGACATACCAGCCGGAACTTCCTTGCTCATGAACGCCGTACTCACGAAGCTTACTAAGAGCAGCTTGGCAGGTGGCAAGCGGACTGACAGTTGACTTGTTAGCCAGATTTGCTCCTAGGCCAACTAGAATAAGATCGTTATCCGTAGCTACCGGACCTCTCCCTTCCCAAAAAAAGAGNAGGTTGANATTATCTAACATGCCCACTTATGTGCCTAATAGATTTAAGGTATAGAGAGCATCATATTTGGTTATAAATAATTCGACCAACTGTCATATATGTCAGTCTATTAGGATATCTCTCCAAAGTAAAAGATTAGGATAAAATCATGCCCGAATCGAACCACCGTAATCAAAATTCCTAAAAATAACCTATCGAAAGATAAAGACCGCCCAACTGGGCAGTCGCCGCTAGTTTGATTATAGTAAATGATGCTCCAAGAAATCCACGGTGGCCGTTCTTATATATCTAACTCTACCTCAAGGCGAATATCAGGAACCCGTGTCCATGTTGAACTTGCCCTACTCTAAAGTCCCCTGAAGTACGAAACGGTGATCTAGAATAGATACTCCCTTGCCACACTGTGACTTGTGTCCAAGGCTGGCGGCTTTCCGGCTCGATAACCAACAAAAATTTTGTGACTGGCATAATGCTCCTGTGGACTCCTTTGGATCATTCACAGCAGAACTCTTGATTGTTGGCCTCGCTCCCGGCTTACGCGGTGCCAACCGAACTGGCCGGCCATTTACGGGGGATTATGCGGGTGACTTGCTTTACGCAGCATTGCGCAGGTTCAACTTATCAAACGGACAATATAAGGCGCACNCTAACGACGGACTGTCGTTAATCAATTGCCGGATTACCAATGCTGTACGTTGTGTCCCCCCAAAAAATTTACCTACAACCGCAGAGATAAAAACCTGTATGAATTTTCTCTCCTCAGAGATCAAATCAATGTATAAACTACGGGCAATAATTGCTTTGGGCCGGGTGGCCCACGACGCGATTCTTAACGCCTACAAACAGAATAAGGCCCAATACAGATTTGGACACGGTCAGAGGCATCCTATCACATCCAAAATTCTATTGTTTGATAGCTACCACTGCTCTCGATACAACACAAACACTGGCAGACTGACACCAAGAATGTTTTATAATGTCTTCCGAGCCGTAACACGTTACCTGAAGGAATCCCAGAGCTACTAGAGCTCATTGCGCCCACGCACCACTACCAGATAGTGGGATCAGGAATCGGCACGCAACAATCGAGCCCGTTGTCTTTCCCAATCACGCGTCTTTTCACGTTCGCGTTTATCTATTTGACGGCGCCCACGTGCCAAGCCCAGTTCAATTTTGGCGCGCCCCCGTTCATTGAAATATAACGATAAAGGAATCAGTGTATAACCTTCCCTCTGCAACTTCCCTCGCAACTGCTCAATCTCACGCCTATGCAAAAGCAATTTTCTTGGCCGCAACGGCTCGTGATTGAAGCGGCTGGCCGCCTGGTAGCCAGCAATATGAGCATTGACCAGAAATATCTCCGTACCCCTAATGTCAGCGTAGGCATCTCCGAGGCTGGCGTGCCCGGCACGCATTGCCCGGACCTCAGTGCCCTGAAGAACTAGACCCGCCTCAAGTGTTTCCTCGACAAAGTAATTATATCGAGCCTTGCGGTTTTGAGCGACAATCCTACGACTTACGTCGCTGCCTGCCACTGTCCTTCACCCAAACTTAATAAACCTACCGCCTCCATTGCGCCGTGGACCATTTCTTTCGTGCTTCCATTGATATCTGTCATCGGAAGACGCAACTCGGACGAACAATGATCCAGTAAGCTCAGAGCATATTTCACTGGGCCGGGGCTCGTCTCCGCGAACAATGCGTCATTCAACGGCGTCAATTTATCATGTATTTCAAGAGCAAGATTTACGTCACCCGATTGCCAGGCCTCGTGCATTGCAGAACACAAACTGGGAGCTACATTTGCCGTCACAGAGATACAACCATGACCGCCGTGTGCCAACATAGCTGGGACACACCCATCCTCACCACTAAGTTGACAGAAATCCCTACCAATCAAATGTCGTACCTGACTTGGCCGAGCCGCATCTCCAGTTGCATCTTTGACACCAACTATATTGGGAATCTTGGCTAGCCTTGCCATGGTATCTACGGACATATCGACGACACAGCGTCCAGGTATATTGTATATAATAATTGGTATGTCGACATCTTCGGCAATGGTTTTGAAGTGTTGATATTGTCCCTCTGGCGTCGGCTTATTGTAGTAAGGCATCACGACCAACGCTGCCGCAGCACCGGCAGCTGCAGCATGTCGTGTTAGGCTAACCGCCTCCGCGGTCGAATTAGAGCCGGTACCCGCGATAACGGGTACGCGTCCAGCAACAACTTCGATACAAAGATCCACTATCNGTTCGTGCTCCTCGTGAGTCAGGCTTGGCGATTCTCCCGTCGTGCCACACGGCACTAGACCGTGCACACCTTGCTGTATTTGCCATTCTACTAACCCACGGAAAGCGCTCTCATCTACTTGGCCATTNCGAAATGGTGTAATCAACGCAGTAATTGAGCCTCTGAACATGAGCCCCCTCCCCCAGATGCATCGAGATAAAAGAAAGATAAACCCACCCGTTTACGACAGCAAGAGCCCGCCTAAAAGAATATCGAGACACAAATCCCAAACTTCCTCCATCCGAGAGCGCTATTGAGACTATGCCCGGGTCGTTGGACAATATAGGTTTATGGCCCTTATGTGAACGGATAGAATGAACAACCTGAAACCAAACAACCGCCTATTGAGTAAACTCTTCGGGTTAATGACTTTAGCCGTATCTCATGCGGCTGTGGCCGCACCTGATGACGAAAAAACGCCACTAGTACTTGGAACTGACCAAATTGAGGTCACCAAAGAAGCATTTNCAGCTGCCTCAAATAGACGCTGGGAAGTGGCTATATCAAAATCNAATTCACTTGATAGTAGATTGGCTCGCGACCTGATCGAGTGGCTTTTATATTCGGAGTCATACCGGAAAATTGATACCCATCAACTTATCAAATTCATTCGAGCACATCGCGATTGGCCTGGCCTAACGCACCTTCGTACGAAATTAGAACAAACCATGGCAGCTGACTTCACCCCCAGTCATATTCTAGAATGGTTCGAAGAGTACCCGCCAGCAAGTGACGCAGGTAAGCTCCGGCTTGG
>PAVD01000049.1 GCA_002712985.1 Rhodospirillaceae bacterium | reverse complement strand
CGTCTCGAATAAATCTGCCGCCATACCAGCACAGTCCCCAACGTTATCGCCGACATTGTCCGCGATAACAGCTGGGTTCCGTGGATCATCCTCAGGGATGCCTGCCTCTATTTTACCTACTAAATCAGCACCGACATCAGCACCTTTAGTAAAAATTCCGCCTCCGAGCCGAGCAAAGATCGAAATCAAGGATGCNCCGAAACTNAGTCCCAGTAACGCCTCAAGCAATGTTCTCGTNTCCACCCCAAGACCAAGGAGGANGGCGTAATATACGCTNACTGCCAACAAACCAAGACCAACCACCAGCAAGCCCGTTACGGCTCCTGACCGAAAAGCTATGGACAAAGCCTGTGATACGCCAACAGTTGCTGCATGTGCAGTCCTGGAATTGGCCCGGACAGATACATTCATCCCAATATACCCAGTAGCTCCCGATAACACGGCCCCAATTAGGAAACCTATACCCACTTCCGCCCCGAGCAAGGCCCATAGAATTGCACCTACTACGAGTCCCACTATTGCTATTGCTCGGTACTGCCGGTTTAGGTAAGCGGTGGCGCCTTCCTGCACAGCCCCCGATATTTCCCTCATACGCTCAGTTCCTGGATCAGCTGACAAAATTTGCCGCGTCGTGAGAAGTCCATAGAGAACCGCCAAGGCCCCACATGTGATGGACAGTACCAGTGCTGTAGACATAGATCGTAAATCCTTTTACTTAGACTGATTGATACTCTTGAAACTTTTATTGGTTCTCAAAAGAACTGAGGGTAACAGAAATTCATAAAGTCGGCGGAACATGCCAGAGGTGGTCACCTAACGCAAGATAGACTATAGGTTGGACTTCACGTTCCTAGAAATGCTTATAACCCTCAACTGCCAGTTGAGTTTCGTCTCCGCTCGGATCCACCAATGTCACCCCTGGCACCGANACAATCTCTCCGATATCAGTGACCGCTACGCCAGTTTCTAAAGAAATTCGGGCCAATTGCGGAACAGCAGTAGGAGAAGCAGTAAACGCTAGCTCATAATCGTCCCCTGACGTGATCAAATTTCCTAACATGTCTGGCTTGTACTTAAGAGCCTCAAGAGCCCCTGTGGATAACGGGATAGAGCCAGATTCTATACGGGCACCCAGATTACCAAAGGCGCACATATGACCAACATCGGAGATCAATCCATCTGAGACATCAATTACAGCGTGGGCAACATTAAAAAGCGACTGGCCTAGGGTAATACGTGGTTCCGGGCGGAGAAAACGATCTACCAGTTTCTTTGATTGCGGATCTGAAAGATTCGCCACTTCACCGCGAAGAATGCTCAACCCAAGGCAAGCATCCCCAATGTTACCAGAGACAAACACCCTATCGCCTATTTTCGCCCCATCGCGGGTGAGCGCCTCACCTTTGAGAACTTGACCAATCGCTGTAATCGTTAGAGTAAGTGGTCCGGGAGCAGAAACCGTGTCACCACCTAACAGTTTTATACCATAGCTACGTTGGTCCTGTGCAAGCTGACCAACAAACCGTTCCAACCAGTGTTCTGTNAGATCAGGAGATACCAACAACGCCATCAGGTACCCCATAGGCTGTGCCCCCATTGCTGCTAGATCGCTGAGATTTACACGGAGCCCTCTCGCTGCAATATCTTCTGGACTATCCTCGCTTCTAAAGTGGACCCCAGCAACTATAGCATCNCAGGTTACAACGATTTCATAGTCAGGTTTAGCCGAAATTATTGCTGCGTCATCTTTTAGATTTTTCGCACCANNAAAATTGTCAGTGAGCGGAGCAAAATACCGCGAGATTATATTAAATTCACTAAGAGCTTTTGGCATCTTCACTAGACTCCTCGGGNGATTTCACCGATGCCATTTCTGCACGGCGCAGAGACCTCGCCAACCGATCCAACGCTGCATTCACAAAACCAGTTTCCTCAACGTCATGGAACCTACGGGCCATATCAACGTACTCTTTAATAACGACCCGTGCTGGTACGTCCATCCGATTAGTCAATTCATAGCATGATGCCCTCATCAAAGCGCGCATCGTTGCTCCAAGGCGATCCATTGACCAGTCCTTTGTCAAAACATTCGAAACAAGTTCGTCTAGAGNTTCGATGTCCTCTTGCACTTTATTCAGCATTTGAGAAAACAATTGATGATCAATCTCCCTTGCTTGCTCATCNACACCAACGGCGCCTTTCTGATATGACAGGAATTGCGCCGCAACTTGGTCGCTGGTGTGCCCAGAAATTTCAATCTGATAAAGNGCTTGTACAAGTGCCAAACGAGTAGCACTTCTGAGTTTTTTTCGGCTGGGCATTACTTAGCCTTGGGCTGTAAACCGCCGACGAATCTCTACCATTCGAAGGCAAGCAATTGCGGTGTCTCGCCCTTTATTTCGTTTATCGACCGCGGCTCTCTCCCATGCCTGTGCTCTAGTATCCGTCGTCAAGATTCCGTAGCCCACGGCCAACTGCAAACGATTTGCTAGATCNGAAAGCCCTCTGGCACTTTCTGAACAAATATAATCATAATGGCTTGTTTCTCCCCGAATCACACAACCGAGCGCTATGTAACCATCAAAAAAGCCTGACAAACTAGCAAACCTCAACACGGCCGGTAACTCGAATGCACCCGGAACCTCTACAATTTCCCAGCTTGCGTTCACTGACGCCAATTCAGACGTTGCCCCTGCTAATAATTGGTCTGCAATATCTTCATAATAGCGAGAAAGCGCGATTAAGATATGGAGCTTGGTGTGTTCGTTATTCATTTTTTGTGCCTATTGGGAGCCTTTCCACAACTCGAAGGCCGAATCCATCTAACCCCACGAAAGCGCGCTCGACATTGGATAGGAGAACCATTTCCGAAACCCCTAAGTCCAGAAGTATTTGTGCCCCAACGCCTACGTCGCGCCACGAGCCCTCTATTNTAACCTCCTTCGAAATCTTCCCAACAAATGTCGACACAGTGGTCGGAAGAGTGTCTCTAATCAACACCACGACACCACGATCCGCGTCTCCAATCATTTGCATTGCACCGTGTAAATCACCTGCGCTGTTGCTCTCCATATCACCCAATAGATCGGTCATTGCGTTGACTACGTGAACTCGAACCAACACTGGACCAGGTATCGAGACATCACCTTTTACCAAGGCAATATGTTCTGCATACTCCACGGTATTCTTGTAGACAATCATTCGAAATCGCCCTCCGAAGCGACTTTCAAAATCACTTTCAATGATTGGCTCAACCAAACGCTCCGTACGTCGACGATAGGCGATAAGATCCGAGATAGTTGCCATCCGAAGATCATGCCGTTGGCAGAATGTAACCAAATCATCATACCGTGCCATGGTTCCGTCATCATTCATNATNTCNCAAATTACNCCTGCAGGAATGAGATCTGCCAAACGCGCAATATCAATAGCNGCCTCGGTATGACCNGCACGAACNAGTACACCNCCATCGCGTGCCTCAAGNGGNAANACNTGNCCGGGTGTATTTATCTCCTNNGCNGNAGAATGTGGNTCAATNGCNACCCGAACTGTATGGGCCCTATCGGCCGCTGAAATACCAGTAGTCACCCCNTCGGCCGCCTCTATTGACGTCAGGAATGCTGTTTCAAAACGAGAACGATTTCTCCGTTCCATAGGCCTTAAACCAAGTTCCCGAACACGTTCATGCGGTAGTGCAAGGCAAATTANTCCCCGGCCATATTTGGCCATAAAATTTATTGTCTCGGGAGTGGCCATCTGTGCAGGGATGACTAGATCCCCTTCGTTCTCACGATCCTCGTCGTCAACAAGAACAAACATGCGGCCGTTGGTGGCATCATCAAGAATCTCCTCTATCGAGGATAAAAANTCCTGTTTCTGCTCAGTAGCACTAGTNCTGCGATCACTCATTAGTCAATCAAATCCCTTACCCTCAGAGAACGTTCCACGTATCGAGCGAGCAAATCTATCTCAATGTTTACTGGTGTCCCGGGCTGTAAAGTTCCCAAAGTGGTTACCTTTTGAGTATGCGGTATGACATTGGCCTCAAAATAGTCTGCCCTAACTTCGTTCACCGTTAGGGACACGCCATCAATAGTAATAGATCCCTTTGGCACGACGTACTGTCTCAACCAATCTGGCATTTGAAACCGAACCCCCAATGAGTCACCCTCTGGCTGAACACTAATTACACTGGTAACACCATCAATATGTCCTGAAACTAAATGGCCTCCGAGTTCNTCTCCTACTTGTAAAGCNCGCTCCAAATTTATTAAAGTTCCAACACCCCANTCACCAAGCACNGTACATGACAATGTTTCCGCTGACNCCGANACCGAAAACCAGCTCTTCCCAACTTCTAGTACCGTGAGACANGCGCCGGAACACGCTATTGACGACCCAATAGCNATGCCCGCNGTATCGTACCTAGTTTCAAAAAATAAAGTACGCTCTTCCGTTCCATCGATTTTGACCAGTTTNCCTACATCAGTGACGATTCCCGTAAACATTGATNACAACTAAGCCACAAAAGAAAACATATCTAGCACATCCTCGTTCAGCGCCTCTCTNCTCATATGCCTAAGGCGTATGGCATCGGTCAAAGCCNCTATACCAAGAGGTGTTGTAACTTTAATACCTTCGCCACCNAACATAGTTGGCGCNCGGAACCATGCAATGCGGTCTACCAAACGTGCTCGTAGAAAAGTGGAGGCTACAGTTCGCCCGCCTTCTACCATTAAACGGGTAACTCCTCTCCCCGCTAGCCTCTTTAAAATGNNGTCTACNGATAGGTGACCGTCTACACCCCTCTCNACCTCGAAAATCTCTATACCACAGTCCTCTAGAGCAACACGNTGTTCCCCTTTTACANCATAGTCTGCCATAATCCATGTAGGGTGGTCCCGAGCTGTTGCAGCAAGCTCGTGCGTCAATGGAAGACGTAAATTGCTATCAAGAACAACCCGTACAGGAGACATTTCCGCCATCCCAGGCAATCGACAAGTCAGCATGGGATCATCAGCTTTCGCCGTTCCTATACCTATCAATATTGCGTCGTGTTCAGCTCGCATAACGTGCACCCGGAGACGGGCTTTCGGACCGGTAATCCACCGACTCTCCCCCTTTCCTGTGGCTATGCATCCATCCAAGGTTGTAGCCATTTTCAAAGTCACCAGTGGCCGCCCCCTGGTGACTCGGGAAAAAAAACCTTCATTTATTTCCCGGGCCAAGTCTCCCATAACACCCACTTCCACATCTATACCTGCCTCGCGCAACCTTGTAACNCCTCGACCTGACACTCTTGGATCCGGGTCCTCCACGGCAACAACACAACGCGAAATACCTGCCTCAATAAGTTTGTCAACGCACGGGGGAGTTTTACCGAGATGGGAACAAGGTTCGAGACTCACATACACTGTTGAACCTTTTAGTTTATCACCTGCTCGATCAAGGGCTTCAGTTTCCGCATGCGGTCTTCCACCCGGCTGAGTCCAACCTCTTCCGACAATATTCCCAGCTTGCACAATTGTGCAGCCGACGGCCGGATTTGGCCAAACCCGCCCAAGACCTCGCCGTCCAAGCGCCAGAGCCACAGCCATGTGGCGCTGATCAGAGGCGCTACTCTTGGTCGCTATGGATTTCTTCGATGAAATCCTCAAAATCCTTTGTTTCTCTAAAATTTCGGTACACAGATGCAAAACGAACGTAGGCTATCGAATCCAATTGAGACAATCCATCCATTACGAGCTCACCAATGGCTGTACTAGTAACGTCGTTTTCCCCTAAGGTCTCCAGACGCCTTACTATTCCGTTCACCATGCGCTCAATGTCTTCCGGATCCACGGGCCGTTTCCGTGTAGCTATGTTAATAGAACGTAGAAGTTTNTCTCGTTCAAAGGGTGTCCGGNTATCGTCCCGTTTAACTACGGTCAACTCACGAAGTTGCACTCGTTCGAAAGTAGTNAAACGGGAACCACAGCTTGGACAGAANCTCCGACGCCGAATAGCCGCGTGATCTTGACTCGGTCTAGAGTCTTTTACTTGAGTATCGATAAAACTACAAAAAGGACAGCGCAAAGTTCTACCTCCCCTCAACGATTCTCGGCGGATATAAGCCTCGGTANAGAGGAAAGTTCATGCATAACTTTAGNACCTCAGATCGCACTCTTTTTTCAACACGTTCGTTAATTTCGTTGCCACAACTTGCCAAGCTATCAACAACATCTCCTATTAAGTTTCCGATAAGACAATACTCTTGCACACCAAAACCGCGGGTCGTACCGGCAGGGCTCCCTAAACGAATCCCCGATGTGACCCACGGCTTTTCGGGGTCAAAAGGCACACAATTCTTATTACATGTAATTCCCGCCCGCTCTAAACTGTTTTCCACTATGTCCCCGGTCAAATTCTTGGCTCGCAAGTCAACTAGTAACAAGTGTGTATCGGTACCATTCGTTACCAAATTTAGGCCCCGTTCCTGCAGCGTTTTACCCAAAACCTGAGCGTTCTCGACGACAGCTTGTGCATATTCAATAAACGATGGATCCATTGCCTCACCGAGTGCCACAGCCTTTGCTGCCACCACATGCATCAGTGGCCCCCCTTGCAACCCGGGAAATACGGCCGCATCAATTTTCCTAGCCATATCTGGATCATTACACAATATCATCCCACCCCGCGGCCCCCGCAAAGTCTTGTGTGTAGTGGTGGTTACCACGTGCGCGTGAGGGAAAGGATCTGGGTGAGCACCTGCTGCCACCAATCCAGCAAAGTGAGCCATGTCAACCATCAAGGTCGACCCTACCGAGTCAGAAATCGCTCGAAATTTTTCAAAATTCATTATCCGAGGATATGCTGAACCTCCAGCAATTATTAGTTTTGGCTTGTGTTTAAAAGCCAATTGCTGCACCTCTTCATACGCAATCTCACCGCTATCGGATTCTACCCCGTATTGGACAGCGTCAAACCATTTGCCTGACTGGTTGGGTCTAGCTCCATGGGTGAGATGCCCGCCAGCGGCAAGAGACATTCCCAACACAGTGTCACCTGGCGACAATAGGGCCATCATCACTGCTTGATTTGCTTGACTTCCAGAATGTGGTTGGACATTCACAAACGCACATTGGAACAATTGCCGGGCACGTTCAATGGCGAGATCTTCTACCATATCCACTTGTTTACATCCGCCATAATAGCGGCGACCAGGATACCCTTCGGCATATTTGTTGGTTAACACAGAACCTTGCGCCGCCAGCACCGCTTCACTCACGATATTCTCTGAAGCGATCAGCTCGACACCATCGTTCAAACGGGAAAGCTCTCCGTAAATTGCACTGTAGACCTCTGAGTCTTGTTCCAAAAGACGCGAGTTTGCTTTCCGTAATTCCTCAAATTTCTTCTGTACAGCCGTTGGTGCCATCTACCTCTTCGCCCTTTACTGAGACAAAATTTATAATAAAGTACCGTTGACCGCTTTATCCAACATAGCCACACGCCTGGAATGGCGCTCGGCTTTTTCAAACTCCGTAACTAAAAATTCCTGCAGGCACGCTCTTGCCGTAACTTCATCAATAACGCGCGCACCTAACGCCAACACATTTGCGTCGTTATGCCTACGTCCCAGGCGGACGGTTTCAACGTTGTGACATAGCGCCGCCCGAATGCCAAGATGGCGGTTGGCCGCAATGCTCACACCGATTCCTGTCCCACACAACACCACCCCAAAACGCGCCTTCCCAGACGCCACTGTCAAAGCCAGGCTTTCCGCAATCTTAGGATAGTCAGCTGGGTCCAGGCTATCAGTGCCGAGATCAAGCGCTCTAAATCCTTTACGTTCGATATCTTCACGCAATATCACCTTCAACGAGAAGCCAGCGTGATCTGATGCTATCGCTATAACATCGCCCTGTACCGCAGTATTCATGACCACCAAGAAATTGGCTGAACCGATGAGCCACCTAGTAAATGGGCCACGAAAGCCCACTCTGTCCAATATACAACGTAAACTACTACCATATATTGATCCTCTGCAAGCAAGCAGACATAACGATATTTCGAAACAAAACAACAATGTTATACANCAAAATAAAAGAATGAAGATTGGTCCTTTAATAGATATAAACTATAAGTATCGACTAAATAGTTTATGCACCAAAGCACACATCAATCCGGTCCTAACATTATCAAACACTAACAAATTAGCTTCATTACAACTGTATTAAAGAATAGCTGTTATTTTATTTCCCTATTTACAACGAATATTGACAAGTTTTATTTGATCTGTAAGAAACGATTATTATNAAAAATGAAATTTNAAAAACATGAATGACGAANGGCCAAAAAACATATCGACTAAATGCCTTCTAAGCATGGCATCAGAAATAGTGTCAGCCTATGTCAGCAACAATGCAATTCCGGCAGCAAACATCCCTGATTTGATTCAAACGGTCTNTAAATCGCTGTCTGNGATGGAGCAGGNNACGGGAGACTCATCAAGAGACACTTTAAAGCCTGCAGTCCCCATTCGCCGCTCACTAACCCCCGAGTATATTATTTGCTTGGAGGACGGCAAGAAACTAAAGATGCTAAAACGCCACCTTCGAACGACATACAATATGACCCCAGATCAATATCGGTCAAAATGGGGTCTACCAACTGATTATCCTATGGTCGCACCCAATTACGCCGCACAGCGTTCTGAGTTTGCAAGAAAAATCGGACTTGGCCGGAAAAGCAGAGTTGTGGCATAGCCCACTAGGCCCTCGTTCAACTACATATCAGTGTAATCATAGCTGCCGTCGCTCCATTCGTAGAAAACATATCCTGGTGCATTGACGTCTCCCTTTTCGTCAAATTCTATTACACCAAAAACGGTATCAAACTTTTCAGTTCTCAGTTTCGCGATTAAAGCATCGATTTCCGTACCACCCACCATCTCGGCGACCTGTGCAAACACTTGGATCGCCGCGTAAGTGTACAAGGTATACCCTTCCGGCTTGAACCCTTGAGCCAGAAAACGTTCCACAACCTCTTTTGCCTCTGGATTTTTGCTTGGATCAGGACTGAAAGAGAACATAGTACCCTCTCCTGCAGGACCGGTAATGGACCAAAATTCCTCTGTAACTAACGCATCGCCCGAAACGAGGCGCGCTGCCAGACCTTGCTGCCTTGCTTGGCGGACAATCAGACCCGCTTCAGTGTGGTACCCGCCCAAATAGATAATATCTACTTTTTTNNATTTCAACTTACTTACAAGTGCAGAGTAGTCCTTCTCTCCTGCCGTATAGGCTTCATAAATCACTTCTTGTACACCGAGAGCATTCAGTGCCTTTTTTGTTTCATCCGCCAAACCCTTGCCGTATGCAGTCTTATCATGAAGTATCGCAATTCTCGCTTCTGGAAATCTCCGTGCCATAAAAGCGCCTGCAACTTGNCCTTGCTGATCGTCACGCCCGCACGTCCGAAACACATTGTCGAAACCGCGTTCCGTCAGCNTCGGGTTGGTAGATGCTGGCGACATTTGAAGGATACCCTCTTCATAATACACCTCTGAAGCCGGAATAGAGGTGCTAGAACAGAAATGTCCCGCCATGAATGANACACCCTTATTAGCCATCNGATTGGCAACTGCAACGGCTTGCTTTGCCTCACATGCGTCATCGCCAACTTCTAGCACTAGCATACGTCCCAAGACGCCACCGTTCGCATTAATATCTGCGACTGCCATCTCCGCACCACGTAACATTTGCTGACCAAAAATAGCGTACTGACCNGTAATCGGACCCGCNACAGCAATCAAAAGGTCATCTGAAGCTCGCGCACGACCATCGTGCCAAATTGCCACAGTAGCGATTGCAAGGACCATAGCTAACCNGCAATGAATCTTTTTCATCCTGTAAACTCCCCTTCATCGTCNTTAAGACAAGCCGAACCAACAGACCAAATTAAGTTTNAAGAACNCTTATTGTAGATCTTTTNAGATATACAAGAAACCAAAGGGTGTCTTTGATTTCGTTTGGCCAGTATGTTACTGGCATAACTTATAAGTTAACCATCCAGTACGCTCAAATAACCAGGGGTATTGGCGAACAATCACTGACACATGAACCACCCGATAGGCAAACAATCCTATCCCCAGAATCGTCACAGTGTCGACCGTGTAGCCCACAACTGACAGCAAGGATGCATCAAAAAGAGCATATGCGAAAAAACGGTCAACNAGACCAAGACCGAAACAGGACAANACTACCTGCCATATAGGCCTCCAGGATAGGGCAAGAGCCCGACCCGTTAGCAGGGCAGCCCCGCCCATCCATATNACTGTAAACCANAGAAANACTCCGGACACCGACACGGTACTTAAGGTCAGCATAAAATNTCAGTCCCCACCTTCCAAATATGCGCTTCGAACCGAAGGATTCGCAAGGAGTTCACCNCCTGTACCATGCAGGATGATTTGTCCGCCAGCGAGCACGTANCCTCTGTCCGCCANACGTAGCGANTGATGGGCATTTTGTTCCACTAGCAAAATAGTCATTCCTTGATCCTTGTTGATGTGGTGAATTACCTGGAATATCTGTTTCACAAGNAACGGTGCCAAACCAAGCGAAGGTTCGTCGAGCAGCAATAATTTCGGCCGNCTCATCANCGCCCNCCCGATAGCCAACATTTGCTGCTCCCCACCTGAAAGAGTCCCGCCACGCTGCTGCCGTCGGTCTTGCAAAATGGGGAATAGATCAAAAACTATCGCTAAATCTTTTCCAAAGAACGACCGATCAGTAGCCACGGCCCCCATTTGCAGGTTTTCCAAAACTGTCATTCTAGGAAAAATTCGCCTCCCTTCAGGGACTTGACTTAATCCCTGCCGAACGATTTGGAACGTGGGCACCTCCGTAATATCTCTCCCACTAAATAATATCCGACCCGTCTTAGCCCGAGGATTTCCGCAAACCGTCATCAAAGCGGTGGACTTTCCAGCACCGTTCGCACCGACGATAGCCACAATTTCGCCAGTTTCCACGTGCATGTTGATACTACGTAACGCCTGCGTTTTCCCATAAAAACTACTAACGTTTTCTAGTCGCAACATAGTGCACCTCACTCAACCCCTTTCAGTTCGTAGTCGTCGTCCTCTCCGAGGTAGGCTCGTATTACTCTGGGATCATTGCGTATTTCTATCGGAGGTCCGTCGGCAATTTTCTGACCGTAGTCCAAGACAATAATGTGATCGGAGATATTCATCACAACACTCATATCGTGCTCAATTAATAGTATTCCGATCTCTTCCTCGGCCCGAATATGTAAAAGAAGGTTGTTTAAATCGATAGATTCGCTCCGATTTAGCCCAGCGGCTGGTTCATCAAGACATAACAAGGCCGGTCTCGTGCACATCGCACGAGCTATTTCTAGGCGCCTCTGGTCCCCGTAAGGAAGCTCTCCTGCTGCTCTATCCGCATCAGACAAGAGCCTAATCCTGCGCAACCAATCTTTTGCATATTCGACGGCCACGTATTCTGCATCTCGATAACGAGATAAACCAATCAAGCCGCCGATTGAAAACAAAGATGCTTTCATCAATGCATTGTGCTGAGCAACAATTAAGTTTTCCAAAACCGACATAGCGGGAAATAACCGGATATTTTGAAAAGTGCGTGCTAGACCCGAACGAGCGATGCGAAAACCATCCATTCGCTCTAAATAAACAGTCTTTCTATTTGGAATAGAAAACGTGATTCTGCCCACTGTCGGTTTGTAAAATCCTGTCAAACAATTAAATACCGTAGTTTTTCCTGCACCATTTGGTCCGATAATCGCCGTAATCTTTCTTTGTGACGCTGAAAATGACACATCATCTATAGCCCTCAGGCCTCCAAAATCCATCGTCAAATGCTCAACGCTTAGCAATTCTGGAACAGTCACCTACACTACACTCTTCCGTTAGAGTTTAACGTTATAGTGGGTTCTCTATTGGCCAACAGACCCCGCGGCCGCCACACCATTACCAAGACCATTGCCATGCCAAAGACTAGCATTCGGTACTCAGAGAAATCTCGCAACGCCTCTGGCAGCAAGACTATAGCAGCAGCCGCTAACACGACTCCAACTTGGCTTCCCATTCCCCCTAACACTACTATAGCAAGTATTATTGCTGATTCGATAAATGTGAAACTTTCAGGACTAATAAAGCCGTTGCGACTGGCAAAAAATGAACCTGCAAAACCACCAAACATAGCACCCAGCGCAAAAGCCGATAATTTGACATTAACTGGGTTAATCCCGAGGGCACGACACGCTATCTCATCCTCTCGTAAAGCTTCCCACGCTCGACCAATAGGCAGTTTTCGGATTTTGACTACGAAGAGATTCGTTATTAATGCAAGGATCAATATCACGTAATACAAATAGATGATTCTGTAGTCTCCAGAAAATGGAAGATCAAAATATTCGTGAAAACTATGGCCTTCGCGAGTTCTTCTAGTAAATTCAAGCCCAAATAGCGTAGGTCTTGGAATTCCTGCAATACCATTCGGGCCGCCTGATAATGCCACCCAGTTTGTCAGAATTATTCGAATAATCTCTCCGAATCCTAGAGTAACTATCGCCAGGTAGTCGCCTCTAAGCCTTAAAACAGGATACCCCAACAGTATCCCAAACATTGCGGCAACTGCCCCAGCGATAGGCAAACAAGTCCAAAAGGACCAATCGTAAACTGTGCCAAGAAGAGCAAAGGTGTATGCACCAACCGCATAAAATGCCACATACCCAAGATCCAAAAGACCTGCGAGACCCACTACGATATTCAAACCCCAGCCAAGCATCACGTAGATCAGCACCAGTGTTGCTAGATCCACAAGCCTCCGATCGACCTCTGGCATGAAAGGAAAAACAAGAGCTGCTGCGATTATCAATATAGTAAGAAATAATCGCCGTTTTTTTATATTTTCGCTCAGGCGGATAAACCTTGTNGAAACACTACCCTTTTTTCCCCAAGTATCCCGAACCGCNGCTAGAGTAAGTCTCCCAAAAAATATGATAGAGACTGTTGCTAAGAGCACTTCCCAGCGAAACACAAATTCAAGTCTGCCACCACCAGTAATAGTCTTAAAACCAATGAGGGGAAGTGCTAGTACAAAAGCAACCAGAGCAGTTAATCCTGCCTCCTTAAGTAAAAAAAGTGCCCTTATTTTCCTCAATCCGAAAAGCCCATCCTTAAGTACCAATTATACTTTTTCGATGTCAGGGCGGCCCAGCAAACCTGTTGGCATAAATATCAAAACCAAAACTAAAATACCGAACGCAGCCACGTCCTTGTACTCAACAGAAAAATATCCTGCCCAAAAAGCCTCTACCAAGCCCAACAACATTCCCCCTAACATTGCCCCAGGGAGTGAACCAATACCGCCAAGGACCGCGGCGGTAAATGCTTTTAGTCCCGCAATAAATCCCATAAAAAAATCAATAACACCGTAATAGAGTGTAACCATCATACCTGCCACGGCAGCGAGCACAGCACCCATGATAAAGGTGAGAGAAATAGTGCGATCNACGTTGATGCCGAGCAATGTTGCCATATCCCTGTCCTGTTCGCAGGCCCGCTGTGCCCGGCCAAGTGCCGTACGATCGATTAAGAGAGCGAAGATACACATGAGCAGAATGGTCAATATAACAATGAATATCTGTATATAGCTCAACGTTACCGTAAAGCTTTCCTCGGAATAAAGAATAACCCCGCCTTGTACAATTGGCTGGAGTGCTTTAACGCCAGCGCCTTGTGTGAGTAATACATAATTCTGGAGAGCCAACGACATACCAATNGCTGAGATTAAGGCTGCGAGCCTTTGTGAACTGCGCAAAGGTCTATACGCAATCCGTTCCACGGCCCATCCATATGCAGAAGTAAACAAAATTGCTATCAATAAAACTAAAATTAGAGCCAGCGGGAGCCACGTGACTCCCGTAACACCCAATATTGTAAAGCCAAGCACCGACAAAAACGCCCCAATCATATAAATTTCACCATGGGCAAAATTTATCATCCCNATAATTCCATAAACCATCGTATAGCCGATAGCGATCAGCCCGTAGATACTACCTAGAGTTATTCCGTTCACTAGTTGCTGAAGAAAATAGGCCATAAATTTTTGCCAGTTTTCAAAAAAACTTAAGAATGTAGTTTATTNTCACTCGATCTAAGCGGCGGCCGCAGTTTGAATCTCTAGTCGTNTAAATACATCTTGAAGTGCCGTTANCAATTGATCCATCAACNAATCATCATGAAGCGGTGATGGCGTTATTCGAAGCCGTTCTGTTCCTCTTGGCACTGTTGGATAGTTGATTGGTTGAATGTAAATACCATGAGCCGCCAGCAACTGGTCACTAGCCTGTTTACACAGTACAGGATCACCAACCATTACGGGAACAATATGGCTAGAATTTTCTATGAAGGGAATACCAATTTTTCGGAGACGGCGTTTCAAAGTGTCGGCTCTTTCCTGGTGAAGTTCCCGCTCTATCTGGCTCTTTTTTAGATGAGACACAGAGGCCAAAGCACCCGCGGCAACTGCGGGAGGTAGAGAGGTCGTAAAGATGAAACCCGAAGCGAAAGATCGGACCGTGTCACAAATGTCGCGATTAGCAGCAATGTAACCTCCCATGACGCCGAATGCCTTCGCCAAAGTTCCTTCTATAATATCCAGTTGATCCATGAGACCTTCGCGTTCGGCTACGCCCCCACCTCTGGTCCCGTACATACCAACGGCATGTACTTCGTCCAAATAGGTCAAGGCTCCATAGCGTTTTGATACCTCGCACAATTCTGCGATTGGTGCGATGTCTCCATCCATCGAATATACGGATTCAAAAGCAACAATTTTTGGTAGCGCTGGGTCCAGTTCTTTTAAGTGGGCTTCGAGATCATGCGCATCGTTGTGTTTAAAAATGCGTTTTGGCGACTTACTATCCCGAACTCCCGCGATCATGGACGCATGGTTCAATTCGTCGGAGAGCAGAACGCAGTCGGGAAGCATGGAACCCAAGGTACCCAGAGTCGCCTGATTTGATATATATCCAGAGGTAAATAGGAGCGCGGCTTCCTTATCGTGGAGATCAGCCAACTCCCGCTCCAAAAGAACATGATAGTGAGTTGTACCAGCAATGTTACGAGTTCCGCCAGACCCGGCGCCCACCTCGCGAATTGCATCAGTCATCGCATCACAAACGGCGGAACTTTGTCCCATTCCGAGATAATCGTTGCTACACCAAACAACAATCTCGGTGACTTCGCCGGCTGCGTTATAAAAAGATGCTTTTGGAAAGGTGCCGGAGTGCCGCTTTAAATCAGCGAAGACGCGGTAGCGCCCTTCACTGCGAAGACCTTTTAAGGCTTTTGCAAAATAATTCTGATAATCCATGTCTTGGCTTTACATCAATTTATTTTGACTAGCTAGCAACTTTGCCAGTATTCACACCTTATCACACACCAAAAAGACGGCAGTCACGGCTCGTTAGTCTTGGTTTACTGCGACTATACTGAACCATATATACGAAAAGGATTATGATTCAACTATCGATTTGGCCCTCTAGTTTGAGGATACGGTTGCCAACGAATCAGGTCAGTTTTTGGAAGCACTCCAGGATTTACCGCGCTCCGAGGCCAGCGTCCACCTAAAACTGTCGCAATCTCGCGCCCCATCCGTCGCAGGGCTTCGGGCCTCATACGATCGGAAGCGGAAGCTACGTGCGGCGAACAAATAACATTACTCATCCTTAACAAAGGATTATTTGAATCTGCTGTTACCGGTTCTTCTTCAAATACATCCAAGGCCGCACCTGCTATCTCAGAGTTCTCCAGAGCCCCAATCAAAGCAGTCTCGTCAACTGTCGGTCCCCGCCCATTATTAATAAAAATAGCTGACTTCTTCATAGCCGAGAAATGCTGGTCAGTAAGCATGTGATGGGTCTCTTCATTTAGTGGCGCATGCATCGACACAAAATCCGACCGCTGAAGCAAACGAATAAGACTCGGTTCTGGTTCCACTCCAACAGAACTCATCTCTAATTCCGACAAGTAGGGATCATAGGAAATAACCTGCAAACCAAATGCATGACAACGTCGAGCAACGGCNTTGGCCACATTCCCGAAGGAGACAAGGCCNATGGTCTGCCCCCAGAGCCTGGGAAACCCAGATAACAATTCCCGTCCCTTTGCCCACTCTCCTTCCACCGTCATGCGGTGCATCTCGGGTAACCGCCGAAAGGCCGCAAGGAACATAGCCATCGTGTGGTCAGCAACTTCCTCTATAAAAATATCGGGTACATTAGTCACCACAATTCCATGTTCTGTTGCGGCATCCACATCAACCGTATCCGCGCCAACTGACCCCAAGCCGATAACCCTGCATTTTTTCAGACCAGAAATTATTTCTCCGGTTATACGCCTGTTGTGTCCTATCACAGCATCCGCATCCTGTGCGGCGGCGATAAACTCCTCCGTNGTTGAGGCGTCAACCTCTACTATGGAGGCGCCTATTGGGTCGAGCGCATCCCTTTCCATTTCGTATGCGTTTTCACCGAACAGGCTGCCTGTTGCCGGGCGNTGCACGACAACCTTAAATTTGCTTTCCGCCATATCTGNGTTACTCCTCCCCTCCNTGATACGACCTCTGCTACCGTTCCGCAGGTCGCGTTAATTCTTCCCGCCCTCGCCGCTTAGTCTACCAAATGGAGGTGCAGATTAGACCTTGTTCCAAGCTACCATCTTCTGCGTCTGTTGACCGAGACCTTCGATACCAAGAGTAACCGTATCACCCNTTTTTAGGAACCCAGGTGGTTTCATACCAGCACCCACGCCAGGCGGCGTACCGGTCGAGATTACATCCCCGGGATTCAGAGACATTAGTTTGCTCGTATAACTAATCAGCGTTGCCACATCAAAGATCATCGTCTTCGTATTGCCATCCTGTCTCATCTCACCATTAACCGCACACCACAACCGACATCTTTGCGGATTTGGGATTTCGTCCTTAGTTACCAACCACGGGCCAATCGGCCCGAAAGTGTCGCAACTTTTTCCTTTGGTCCACGTTGGGCCCATCTCCGTTTGAAAACGCCGTTCCGAAACGTCATTACAAACAGTGTATCCAGCCACATAATCAAGGGCGTCTTTCTTGGAGACATGCTGAGCGCGCGTACCAATCACTACACCCAGTTCTACTTCATAGTCTGTTTTTTTTGATCCCCTTGGAACCGCCACATTGTCGTTGGGCCCATTCAGGGCGCTATTTGCTTTGAGGAAAATGATTGGCTGATCTGGAATTGGTGAACCCGTCTCNTTTGCATGATCCACGTAATTCAAGCCAATACACACTATCTTACCAGGTCCGTTCCACGGCACTCCGTAGCGAGGCCTACCTTTGACTAACGGCAACCGCTTTCCATTTATGCGCCCCAGCTTCGCCAGAGATTTTGGGGGAAGTTGGTCAGCTGTAATGTCGGCAATTCTTCCGCTGAGGTCTCTTAGTTTTCCGTCTTCATCAATTAATCCCGGTTTTTCACGCCCTAAACGGCCGTAGCGAACTAGTTTCATAAGTGACCCTCCCTGGTCAAAAGTTTCGTCAAATACACATTCCGCCATCAACGATCATTACCTGCCCAGTGACAAAATCAGCCGGGTCAGAGGCCAAATAGACAACCATTTCAACAAGCTCTTCTGCCGTTGCAAGCCGGCCCATAGGTTGACGAGCAATAAACATCTTTCGTGCCTCCACAGGATCATCGTACGCGTCAATCCGNTCTTGCAGGGATGGTGTGTCAACAGTGCCTGGGCATAGAGCGTTGCACCGAATACCATCCGCCACATAATCGGCCGCAATTGATTTGGTGAGTCCTATGACTGCCGCCTTTGACGCCGAGTAAGCAGCGCGATTTTTAACACCTTTCACCGATGAAGCCACCGACGCCATATTGATTATTCGACCGGAACCGAACTCGATCATACCCGGCAAATACGCCTGGATAACGCGAAACATGGAACGAACGTTCAGATCAAATGAAAAATCCCAGTCTTTCACCGGACACTCCAGCACCGTTCCATTAGCGACGTAACCCGCGCAGTTAAATAGCACGTGCACTGGTCCTGTCCGGGCATATGCCATCTCGATGTGGTCTTTTTTGGTCACGTCAAAAGGAAAACAGTTGGCTCCCTCAAGCCCCACAAGTTTCGACTCATCCACATCTGTCGCAAATACTTGGGCACCTTCCCTGAGGAACGCCTCCGCTGCGGCCCGACCCATACCTTGTCCGGCAGCGGTTATCAATGCCGTCTTGCCCTTAAGTTTCATNACGTATTTGGCAAGTAATCTTCANGAATGGGACTAAATAAATCAACACTTTAGACGCTGACGAATTCATTGTTCTCCTCTTACTTAGTGCAACACTTGCAACGGCATAGTAGCAACGGAGAATAACGGCCTCCATCACCGCCCGGCAAGGAATTTCGCTCAAGACCAACGGATTGCACCAGTGTTTCTTTGGAACTAGTCTTATCGCCCCACCGAAACGGACAAGAGGTATTCCGATGTCTTCTGATACATCAGTAACCATACGCCTTAACGACAAAGATAATGTCGTGACTGCAAAGGAAACAATTCCAGCCAACACAGAATTGGGTGGGGAGGAATTAACTACAGCTATGGAAATTCCAGTTGGCCACAAAGTAGCTACTGACACAATCAAAGCCGGTGAAGCTATCATAAAATACAACCAAATTATTGGCTTTGCGAGTGAGGAAATCCCGATAGGTGCACATGTTCATACCCAAAATGTTGAGATGAAGACTTTTGAACGAGATTATAAATTCGGAGAGGATGCAAAGCCTACTGACTACTTTTCAGACAGTGAACAAGCTCAATTTCAAGGCATCAAACGACCTGATGGCCAGGTGGCAACGCGAAATTACATCGGTGTATTGACCTCCGTAAACTGCTCCGCAACAGCCGCGCGATATATCGCTGACTCTTTTAAAGATGAAATACTGGAACAGTACCCAAATGTTGATGGGGTGGTTGCCTATACCCACGGCACTGGGTGTGGCATGGCCGGATCAGGCCTGGGATGGGAGTTGTTACAAGCTACAATAGATGGGTACAAGCGACACCCGAATTTTGCAGGCATCTTGATGGTGG
Source organism: Rhodospirillaceae bacterium (assembly GCA_002712985.1). Taxonomy (GTDB): domain Bacteria; phylum Pseudomonadota; class Alphaproteobacteria; order UBA7887; family UBA7887. The sequence continues at coordinate 29,582 of PAVD01000049.1, read as the reverse complement.
GACTTGGCTGCGAGGTTAACCAGGTGGCAGGCATGATGGAACGCCATGGTTGGGCTCAAGANGGCACNTTCCAAGCCATGACTATCCAAGATACTGGCGGCACTATGGCCACTGTGAAGGAAGGGGTATCACGCATAAAGGAGATGCTNCCATCCGCAAATAAATTTGTTCGTGAGCCTCTACCAGTAAGCCATTTAAAACTAGGGCTTGAGTGCGGGGGTTCAGATTCCTATTCCGGGATGTCTGCCAACCCCTCTTTGGGTGCGGCTGCCGACCTATTGGTCCGTCATGGCGGCACTGCAATCCTTGCAGAAACGCCNGAAATATATGGCGCCGAACACCTCTTGACGAGACGAGCGCAAACCAGAGAGGTCGGTGAAAAATTGGTTAGCTTTATCAAGTGGTGGGAAGAGTACACCGCCAAAAATGGTGCTGAAATGAACAATAATCCGTCTCCCGGGAATAAGGCCGGCGGTCTAACCACTATCCTGGAAAAATCTCTAGGAGCTGCCGCAAAAGGGGGCACCACCAACCTCGTAGACGTATATCAATACGCGGAAGAGATTACTGCAAAAGGATTTACCTTCATGAATACCCCTGGCTATGACGTAACGTCAGTAACAGGAATGGTTGCAGGCGGGGCAAACGTTGTGTGCTTTACAACCGGTAGAGGTTCCGTATTTGGTTGTAAACCGGTGCCTAGTATCAAGTTGGCAACCAACCGCGCAATGTATGAACGAATGTCGGATGATATGGACATCAACTGCGGTTTGGTAGTCGACGGTGAAGCGAACATACAAGAAATGGGACAAAAAATATTTGATGTTGTCGTTCAAATAGCTTCAGGTGAACAATCAAAAAGCGAAGCTTTGGGATTCGGTGGGGACGAGTTCGTACCTTGGCAGATTGGTGCCGTGGTATAGCACATTAGTGAAACCTCCCTTAATGCCTGACACTCAAGACGGGCGTGACCCGACACTACCCATTCGTCNCCAAGTAGGTGAACTTGAGGACTCTCTAATCCGCGAGATTGCNCANAAGGGCATGCGGGATCCNGACATCATACCATTATGGTTTGGTGAGCCTGACCTTCCTACCCCCTCTTTCATTATCTCAGCAGCGGACCAAGCACTGCGAGCGGGGCATACCTTCTATACTCCCAATTTAGGCATTGCCGTATTGCGTGAAACTTTATCCAAGTACATGTCTGATCTATACAAATCTCGCATTGACGTCGACCGGGTCGCGGTGACAGCAGCAGCTATGAACGGCATGATGATGATCGCAGAGGCCTTGATTGATCCCGGAGACAATATTGTNGCGGTNACTCCGGTTTGGCCCAATTTCTTGCGGTGCGTGGAAATCATGGGGGGGCAGGTTCGTATGGCNCCGCTAGCCGCAAACCCATCCGGTTGGCAACTAGATTTGGACCAGCTATTTGCCACCTGTAATCAGCAGACTCGGGCCATTTATATAAACTCACCCAACAATCCGACCGGCTGGGTAATGACTAAAGAAGAACAACGCGCAGTACTGGATTTTTGTCGTCAACGCGGTTTATGGGTAATTTCAGACGAAGTTTATGCTCGCATAATATATGACGATCCACTTGCGCCATCCTTCTTACAAAATGCAGAACCCGAAGATTTGGTAATTGTAATTAATAGTTTTTCGAAATCTTGGGCCATGACTGGTTGGAGGTTGGGCTGGATTACAGCGCCACCTCGGCTAATACCAATAATCGAAAGATTAAACGAGTATAATGTAGCTTCGCCATCCACAGTTGCTCAACACGCGGGTGTGACCGCGCTCCGTGATGGAGAGTTTTTCATAAGCTCCATGGTCGACCGGTACCACTTGGCACGCGACATTGTCCACCAACGCCTAGGCTCAATGTCTAGAGTTCACATGCCGAAGCCAACAGCAGCCTTCTACGCTTTTTTTACTGTCGACGGAATGACCGATAGCCGCCGGTTTGCCATGCAGATTATGCAGAATACAAAAGTCGGATTGGCCCCCGGGCTTGCCTTTGGTNCCGGTGGTGAAAATTATCTACGAATTTGTTATGCAAAATCCCCGGAANTTTTAGGCGTAGCATTGGACCGCCTGGCACCAATGCTAGACGCCTGACAGAGCCATTGAATCATGGCGACTGCCACTCGAGTCAAGCCAGTCACTGATTCTAGCGTGGCAGAAGCTGCGTCATTAATCCGAACAGGCCAGTTAGTGGCATTCCCGACTGAAACAGTTTATGGCCTCGGNGCTGACGCACGGAACAATCGAGCGGTCGCACGCATTTTTGAGGCCAAAGGGCGCCCGCAGTTTAACCCTCTAATTGTGCATATCAAAGATCTAACGGAAGCACATTCTTATGCCGTTTTGGATGAAGGCGCCACACAACTGGCGAAAAAATTNTGGCCAGGCCCCTTAACGCTCGTGTTACCACGCCGCTCTGGGTCAAAGATATCAGAACTTGTTTCTGCCGGGCTCGATACCGTGGCATTACGTGCACCAGCACACCCTACTGCATGCCGTCTTCTCGAACTCGCAAATGCCCCTNTTGCAGCGCCCAGCGCCAACCGTTCTGGAAATTTAAGTCCAACTACAGCGGATCACGTCTCCAAGAATTTAGGAGACGAAGTAGCTTTAATTCTTGATGGTGGCCCATGCNCTGTAGGGGTGGAGTCCACCATTATTGATTGGTCGGTCACTCCTCCGGCCCTACTTCGGCCTGGTGGGATAGCAGCGGAAGAAATTGAAAAAGAGACTGGACCACTAGGCANACCTGATCCGCTTACTGTTCGTGCTCCAGGTATGCTACCAAACCACTACTCTCCCGTAACACCCGTCCGACTGAACGCCCGTCAGTGTCAAGCCAACGAAGGTCTACTTGCCTTTGGTCCAAATCCAGTCACTGGTGCCAAGGTCACGAAGAACCTGAGCCCAACGGGTGATTTGGTAGAAGCCGCCAGCAACCTATTCGCTATGCTGCATATTCTCGATACATCAAATTGTACAACTATTGCAACTATGTCTATACCTGAGCACGGACTCGGACTTGCAATAAATGATCGACTCCGCCGTGCCGCGTCTGACCGGAAATAAAAGCTCTTCTTTCTGTAAAGACTCGCCAGCCAAGATATACGGCGTTTCAACCCCGAGAGCGCGGCAGGCAACACGCTTCTACCGCGTTGGCCATATCGCGACGTACATTTAAACAATTCCCACGCCCCACGAAGTTACTGTACCCTTCATAGGTTGTCAGTGCTAAATTTGTTCTAAGCAAGAAAAGTATAAAACGCTCGAAAGTCCCGTAAAAGGTAAGCCTAGCTCGATTTGGGAGAGAGAAGATGGTTGGAGATTTATGTTTCACCGCCGAAGAATTAGGCATCAAATATTTTCTCATCAGCTTTACTGATGTTTTCGGTGTAGTCCGCTCTAAGCTCGTTCCCGCCCGAGCTATTGGAGATATGGCAAAATCGGGAGCTGGTTTTGCAGGCTTTGCAGCACACATGGATATGACGCCTGCAGATCCGGATATGTTCTCAATTCCCGACCCCGATAGCTTAATCCAACTGCCTTGGAAGCCTGAAGTCGGCTGGCTTGCAAGCGATCCTCATATGAATGGTGCGCCGGTTAACCACGCGCCACGGGTGGTCTTAAAACGAGTTCTAGATCGCGCGCACACGGCCGGGTATATCATCAAAACCGGAGTGGAAGCAGAATATTTTGTGATTCTGCCGGATGGGTCGGCAATAGCTGATAGCGCGGATATCCAGGCAAAACCCTGTTATGACCAACAAGCTTTAATGAGACGTTATGACTTTATCTCTGAAATTTGCGACTCTATGCAGGGGCTCGGCTGGGGGCCGTACCAGAATGATCACGAGGACGCCAACGGCCAGTTTGAAATGAACTGGGACTATACGGATGCACTGCAAACGGCAGATCGCCATACGTTTTTTAAATACATGGTCAAATCAATTGCCGAAAAACACAGTTTGAGGGCAACGTTCATGCCTAAACCGTTTCCAGACCTGACGGGCAACGGTTGCCATGTACATGCATCAGTGTGGAACGATGGTGGAGAAAATTTATTTCCTGACAAGGAAGGCCAACTTGGTTTGTCCGACACAGCATACCATTTCATTGGCGGTATACTGTCTAACGCACCTGCCCTATCCGCTTTCGCCAACCCTGTGATCAACAGTTACAAACGTATTAATGCCCCTCCCACACTATCGGGCGCAACCTGGTCACCGAATACCATTACATACGGCGGAAATAACAGAACGCACATGATACGACTTCCNGATGATCAACGAATAGAGATTAGATTAGCTGATGGCGCTACCAACCCCTATTTAATTCAAGCAGGTTATGCAGCCGCAGGTGTCTATGGAATCCAAAATAGAATTGAACCTGGAAAACGGCTTGATACGAATATGTACACAAGCCAACANTCAGAAGACTTNGAAAGGCTCCCTGAAAACCTTCTCGATTCACTTCGTGCTCTTGGCGNGAATGAGATTCTCAGTGACTGGTTGGACGCTGGTTTTGTGGAATCGTATATTAAGCTAAAAAAAGAAGAATGGAACGCCTACACTCAACATTTTACGGAATGGGAAAAAACCAATGCCCTCGATGTCTAAGCATGGTGAAACCCNTGAATTTCATAAGTTGCGCAAAAACATTAATCTGCTCCAGGAATAACGTGGGGGAGTGGTATGGCCTGGAAAGTTTCGGACTTTCATTAAAAGATTCAGTAGGCGGAATATGACAAGCAGCAACGCGAAGTTCTCCGACAAGGGAGTCTGGAAACTCTTCGGGCGGGATGCTCTGCAATGTTTCATAGGCCACCGCAATACCCCCGACCTGAAGTCTATTTCTGATGACGACTACATCCCTACGATCGGAAATTTAACATTTGAGGTTGAACCCGGTAAAATTCTTGTCGTAATAGGATTTTGGGTATTTAGTTTGGGAAGAGTATTGAAATGGTCAAAATCACTTCAACGGTGCTTTGGAATGACCTCGAGGATCCAAATATGACTGACAAAATTCGCAATAATATCGAGGCGCTTACCGATAATGATTTATACCCGGTTATAAAGTGCGATTCAGTCTACAAAATTTTTGGCGACAATATTGAAAGAATGATGCGGAAATCAGATGGCAAGGTNGATGTCAAAGCATTTCAAGAAGCGGGGTGCATATTCGGGGTAAACAACGCTTCTTTTGAGGTCCGAAAAGGTGAAATGTTGGTGGTCATGGGTCTATCGGGATCCGGGAAATCAACGCTGCTTCGCTGTATTTCGCGGCTGACTCCCACGACGGCCGGAAAAATATTTATTGATGGCGAAGATTTACTCGCCATGACTGGCAANGAGCTAATTGAACTTCGTCGCAACAAGATGGGCATGGTATTTCAGAGCTTTGCATTGCTGCCCCATAAAACCGTACTGGAAAACATCGCCTTCCCTTTGCAAGTGAAGGGCGCAAATACACAAGATAGTATTAAAAGAGCCGCANGCATGATTGAGCTTGTTGGTCTCGGAGGACGTGAAAACTATTTCCCAAGACAATTATCGGGCGGCCAACAACAACGCGTCGGTATTGCCAGGTCATTGGTAGTTGAGCCTGACATTTGGTTCCTCGATGAACCCTTTTCAGCGCTTGACCCGTTGATCAGAAAAGAAATGCAAGATGAATTCCTGCGACTTCAGGGAATGCTCAATAAGACAATCCTATTCGTAACACATGACTTTGACGAAGCCCTTCGGTTGGCCGACAGAATAGCAATTATGAAAGACGGGATCATCGAACAGATCGATACTCCTGCAAATATAGTTCTCAATCCCTCTACAGAATACGTTGCCAAGTTCACCAATGATGTGCCTCGTGAGAAGGTGCTGATTTGCGAGAATGTCATGGAGAAACTTGGTGACGCTTCAGATTTAAGTGAACTCAGAGTTTCCAAAGATGCCATCATAGAAACTGTTGCGGAAGCCGTATTGAATGAGCCAAAACCAGTCGCCGTTGTTGGTGACGACAACGAGACGATAGGAGTTCTCAATAGTAAGACTATTATTCACGCTTTGTTTGGCAAGAACGGCGCAAAGCCACTAGGCACCGTTCAAACGGCTGACGAATGACCGTGGATCAAATATCAAGGAATTCAAAACTACTGCAGTTCGCAGTTTTGCTGGTTGTATTTTTCTTTCTTTATTTTTCAATTGACCCATCCGGAGACAACTTGTTGTGGCGCCTGCCTGCGTATTTGGCAGGTGTCCCAATGATACTGAATAATTCGATTGAGTTTCTGATGTTCGAATGGTTGCCGGTTGAAATATATAACGCGGAAATTGAAGAGTCCGAAGAATCGGCACTGCTGAAATTAATTACCAGATCTATTTCACGTGCTTTGCTTTTTTGTATCGAGTTTATCCGTGAAATTCTTTTGGGCGGGGTAAAAACTATCGTAGCCTTTACGAGNTGGGACTATATTCGTGAAAATAGTTGGGCGTATTGGCCTGCACTACCTTGGACAGTAGTTTCCGGTGCTGCAATCATTTTGGGTTACGCGCTCAAGGGCAGATGGCTAGCAATATTAGCCGGCTTCTCAACTGTTTATATTGCTGTTTTTGGTCAATGGGAGCCTGCCATGGAGACACTCTCATTCGTACTGGTCGCAGCGCCGCTTTCAGTGTTGTTAGGTCTCAGCTTAGGCGTTTTAGCGTATAGAAACCGAGCTACGGAAGCGGCATTAATGCCTTTGCTGAATATNGCNCAGACGATGCCGCATTTTTCCTATTTGGTACCGGTGATGGTTTTATTTGGAGTGGGCGATCATGCCGGTGCCATTGCAACTATCATTTTTGCAACCCCCCCAATGATTCGCCTAACTATATTGGGGCTTAAATCGGTGCCGCCTGAAGTAATCGACGCGGGCATGATGAATGGCTGTAAGAATTTACAACTCTTGTTCAAGGTGTTGATTCCGACGGCGAGGCACGACATTTTGATCGGCGTCAACCAAGTGATAATGCAATGCCTGGCAATGGCAGTTATTGCTTCTTTTATTGGCGCGAAAGGCTTGGGTTTCAATCTGTTGCTGGCGCTTAATCAGCTAAGAATAGGGCAAGCGCTGGAATTAGGTATTTGTATTGTGCTGATTGCCGTAGTTTTGGACAAGCTGTCCTTAGGTTGGGCAAATAAACAAATCGTTTATTTTGCAGATCTTACTTTTTTTGAACGTAATAGATATCCACTCATATTTATGGGTGTCTTATTAGCTGGCATTGTATTGGCATATCTTGGAAATTTTATTTTCAAGGACGGCATCAACTATTTTTACCTTATTCCTCACAACAAGGGAATTACGACAGAACTTTTCTGGCAATCAGGCGTGGATTGGATGGTCGACAACTGGTACCAAGGCCTGCAACACTTCAATGAAGCGCTAATCATAAATGTACTGGTGCCAATGAAAAACTCTTATCTGAGCATGCCGGTGATTGGAACTTTTGTGTTGGTAATGGGTACTGGCTACATCGTCGGCGGCATTAGATCAGCACTTGTCGTTGGTGGGTTCCTGCTCTTTATTGCTTCTACAGAATGGTGGGACAGGGCCTTAATTACAGCCTATATGACAACTTTCGCTGTAATTGTATCAGTTATTATCGGTACTGTTGTTGGTATTTTGTGTGCTCAAAACTCCCTCGCCACAAAGTCCATTTTGTTGGTTTGCGATACCCTTCAAACCTTTCCTTCGTTTATCTATTTGATTCCAGTGATTATGCTCTTTGGAGTAACCGATACATCTGTATTAACTGCAGTGATTGCCTATGCCACTATCCCCGCTACACGATACACGGTGGAGGGACTTCGTAATGTGCCCCAGTCTTTGCAGGATGCAGGCTCAATGTCGGGCGTCAATCGCATGCAAAGATTGGTTAAAATAGAATTACCGCTTGCCTTTCCCCACATAATGCTGGGCATTAACCAAACCGTTGTTTTTGCATTGTTCATGGTAATTATTGGCGCCATGATTGGCACGGACGATTTGGGGCAATATATTTTGAAATCCCTATCGGATAAGAATGGGATAGGCAACGGACTGATGCTTGGCCTTTGCGTTGCATTTATCGGTTTGGCGGTCGACCATCTAATCCAAACGTGGGCGCGCGAACGCCGGCAACTGCTTGGGTTTGACTAGTTTTGGGGTCTATTATGGACACCGAGAGCATGACTGAAATTGAATCCAAAATACTCGGCCAAGCGGAGCCAGTTCCACGCGTTCTTCGCCCTGGCATTCGGTACCGATCAAACGGCCCAGAGCGTTACCACGTAGCGGGTGGCGGGTCCGTCGTGTTTCGGGTGTTCGGTGGAGATCAGCTGCGAATCATCGATATTGAAGGGAAGCAACCGGCCGAAATTGTCGCGTTCTCCAATGGGTGTTGTGATATCGATTTGTTGGACGCCAAGGTCAATGGTCAAGCCGACGGCCTTAAGAAAATCCTGGTTTCTAAATCGCCGNCAGCTGAACGGCTCAAGACGGGATTGGAGCGACATCATCTTTCCCTTGAAAATCTTCGGTCCGTGAACCTTTTCATTGATGGCAGCCGCGCAGGCGAACACATGTCATTGTCAGCCGATGCAGACGGAGTGGTGATCATCTCGGCGCCCGGAGATACTATGCAGCCAGATCAACAGACACCGCCAACCGATTTGGAAGTCATCGTCAAGCGCGCCGACCCGAACCCAGCGGCCATTGAAGTGCCTGATTTACCTGATCCGTTAGCCGATCCACGCATTGATCACCGGATCCCCAAAAGCACGGCCTGGTCGTATGAGATCAAGGCTGGNGAATGGATTCAGATTATTGACGTGGAAGGTCGGGAATGCTCGGATTTCCAGGCATTTTCCGCCGCCCAACTGGAAAAGGGGATTGAACGGTGCCTTGACGTGACNACAACGCGCTCNCTCATTGCGCAGAGCTATCCCCGGCCCGGCTTGATGGCAAAATACTACGACCAAGACATGCGGCCTTTGATCGAACTCGTGCAGGACAACTGCAGCCGCCACGATGCATTTGGTCTTGCTTGCACGGCAAAGTACTATGAAGACATGGGCTATCCCGGCCACGCCAATTGTTCTGATAACTTCAACTTGGCTCTTGAGAAATATCCTATCATGGCCCGTCGTGGCTGGATGGCCATGAACTTCTTTTATAACACCGGTATTGACGATCAGAACCAATTTTATCTGGATGAGCCCTGGTCGCGCCCCGGCGACTATGTTTTGATGCGGGCGCTTGAAGATCTGGTCTGTGTATCGTCTGCCTGTCCTTGCGATGTTGACGTGGCCAATGGTTGGAACCCGACCGAGATTCATGTCCGAACCTACGGAGCCGATGAGAAATTCAAGCGCTCCATCGGATTCAGGAAGCGGACGGAATCGGAGGTTGAAATGACAAAAGAAACAGGATTTCACCCGCGCACCTCGAAACTGACGCGGAATTACGCGGAATATAACGGGTATTGGTTGCCAAATGATTATCTGAACCATGGTGTCATCGCCGAATATTGGGCCTGTCGTGAGAAAGCTATTGTCNTGGATCTTTCGGCTCTGCGTAAGTTCGAGGTTCTCGGGCCAGATGCCGAGAAGCTACTGCAGTACACGATGACCCGCGACATCCGACGTCTCGCCGTCGGCCAAGTCGTGTACACGGCTATGTGCTACGACACCGGCACAATGATCGACGATGGCACGGTGTTCCGACTAGGCCAGGACAACTTCCGTTGGGTTGGCGGCTGTGATTACGGTGGAGAATGGTTGCGCGAACAAGCAGAGAAGATGGGTCTCGACGTTTGGATAAAGTCATCGACGGATCAACTCCACAATCTATCAGTTCAAGGTCCTTCGAGCCGCGAAATTTTGAGTGGAGTTATTTGGACTCCCCCGGCGCAGACCACATTGAAAGAATTGAATTGGTTTCGATTTTCGGTTGGCCGGATAGGTGATCACGACGGCATTCCGATTGTGGTTTCGCGGACGGGATACACAGGGGAACTCGGTTACGAGGTCTGGTGCCATCCCAAGGATGCGCATGAAGTTTGGGACGCTATATGGGAAAATGGCCAAGGTCACGGTCTGACGCCTCTTGGGCTTGAGGCCCTGGATAAGTTGCGGATAGAGGCCGGACTGATCTTCGCAGGTGCGGAATTCGATGACCAGACAGACCCGTTTGAGGCCGGAATTGGTTTCACTGTGCCATTGAAATCAAAGGACGAGAATTTTATTGGCCGCGACGCTTTGATAAAGCGAAAGGAAAACCCGCAGCGCAAACTTGTTGGGCTTGAACTCAAAGGCGAGGAAATTGCCTCGAACGGGGACTGCATCCATGTTGGCCGACAGCAGGTTGGTACCGTTACAAGTGCCACTCGATCACCAATCCTAAAGAAGAATATCGCTCTCAGCCGCATAGCTGTTGAATACGCGGAATCTGGTACCGAAGTCGAGGTCGGCAAACTTGACGGCCATCAGAAGCGACTTCCGGCAACTATTGTACCGCTCTCATTTTATGACCCGGAGAAAAAACGCCCGCGTTCGTAGGATACCGACGAGCTTCGTATTGCGAACGTACTAACGGAGATGGAAGCGGAAAACGACCACCAGGGTCTAGTCCGCCACTATTGATCTCTCGACGAAGAATTTGCGCGATTTCAACAGATCCCATCCGCTGTTGGGGTCTGTTGTTTGTCCNGCTGGGTATTAAGAAATCCTACTAGGTCATGACTGATCGGTTATTCATTGATTTGGACTATAATTGGATCATAGCACATACCAAGTGGATCAAAAAAGGTTGCATAAAATAGAAAAATTCTTAACCCTACTATAGTCGCGGTTAAGATGCCGCGTAATTAGGGAGGACAAAATGAGTAGACTTTCAAGTAACTTGGTTGCTGGGCTTTTTTCGGTGGTTTTAGCCGCTAGCTCAAGCTCNGTTTTCGCACAAGATTCGAGCAAGCCAATTGTAATTCCAACACATAACTGGTCAAGCCAGGTTGTGATGGCCTACGTTATTGGTGGAATGTTCGAAAGCATGGGTAATAATGTGGAATATGTACCCGCTGATTCCCAGGCGGTTTACGAAGCCATCCGTAACGGTGACATCACCATATCNCACGAAGTATGGCAGTCTACCTTCGGCAAGTCTTTTTATAATGCGATGGCCAAAGGCGGTTTAATTGACGCNGGCACGCATGCCGCAGCAACTCTAGAAGAGCTAGGNGTTCCTGGTTACGTAGTTGAAAAGAACTTATGCCCGGGTTTGCCATCTTGGGAAGCGTTAGAAAATTGCGCTGAAGTATTTGCGACAGCTGATTCTGGAGGCAAGGGTCGCATACTAGAGGGCCCTCAAAGCTGGCATGGGGACGAAATGCCAAATCGTATTAATGCGCTAGGACTTGGCGATAAATATGTAGTTAAATTTGCGGGCTCTGCCGATGCAATATGGGCTGAACTTGCTTCCGCCAAAAAAGAAGGGCGCGGAATAATTACGTTTAACTGGACACCTAACTTTACGGATGCCGATGGTTTCCAGTTTATTGAGTTCCCACCATACTTTGANGGCTGCAGAATTGCAGATGGGGGTGATAGTAGCTGCGGTTCGCCAAAGGGTTGGCTGAAAAAGGCTGCTAATTATAAGTTTCCTAAAACACATCCGGCAGCTTATGCAGCATTTTCCAAACTATCATTCACGACGAAGCAAATTGGCCAAATGGCTGCACTAGTCGACATTGATAAATTGGGTCATGAAGACGCTGCCAAGGCGTGGCTAGCTGCTCATGAAGATGTCTGGAAACCTTTCACCCAATAAAGTCCAGATAGCGACGCTCCTGACGTTCGAATAAGGAGCGATGTAGATTTGCGACCCCTCTTCTCGCCTTCAAGGCCAGAAGAGGGGCTTCTACGTTTGTGCCACCAGTCAGAGTGATTTAGAACTCTCTATGAGGCAAACTGAAAAAATTTCTACTGTCGCTGCGGAAGTAATCAGACGCGAACGCACCTAGAATATCTTATATAATCGATTCAGCACTGCTACGGCCCCAGTTGGGCTCAAAGCACAAAATCTCTACCTCAGGATGCAAACTTGGGTTAAAAAGTAGGTTGTGACACCAACTGGCTTGAAACAATGGATCCTCACCAGATAACGCCGAAACTTTGCAAAAAAGATCGAACCGTTGACCATAGCCCTCAAAGGTTAAGGTGCATGTTTCACCCGTACAAATTGCCGCTGCGCCCGGAGAATTTGGTGGGAAGGTGGTGGTAATCACATCAGAAAATTCCCGAGCGTTTTGGTAGTAGGTATCAGAGAAAAGCTGCAGAGCTTTCTCGCGCCGTTTCGCTGGATCGTATGTACTCGCAGCAATATGCCGCATTTCTGGCGTCTTTGAATAAGTCGGTGCTTTTGACATCAGAGTGATTACGTGACCCATAGGCAAGGTCTCACCAGAAAGTGTCACTGCCGCAACGATCGCCGCGTCTGGGCGACCCATATTCTTCCGCATCGCTATCTGCCGCACCCTGCACTGCCAATACAGAAACGTGTGCCTCAGGGGAGGGGCCTTTGTCCCCCTATCCATTCTTAGCAGTTCTACGATAATGCCAAATGAGGCTATAATTCATTAGCCAAGTCGTCCGGTAAAGCGATTAGNTCTGNACCCTCGCCGGCTGACCGGAAACTGGCCCTGGGCTGTGTTTGTAAGCAAGCAACGNTCAACAAGCGCGACACACTTCAGAACTTTCCGTATGCCTTGTTGAGAGCTATTAACGGATTCCGGTTCGACATCTGAAACTTAACTAGCATCTCCCTCGCAAGCATGTGCCTTTCTTGTTCATTCTCTGGGACCNTGATGGCATCAGGCACTCTTATCCACCCATTAATATTTCGATCAAATACGGCAGCGTGCCCATCCTCAAATCCCATGTGGACATCCTCCAACCAATTCAGGTCATCCCAACCCATAATTTCCATATAATGCTTCAAAAATGGAGTAAGGAGATCATAGTCGGGCAATAAGTTGACATCGTATCGATAACCAATATGTTGTCCGATTTCATGTTCTCGGTCACTCTTGAGACNCTCGGGATCTTCCGAAGACTGGTGGATATCCTTGAGCTCAGAACTTTTATGCTTTGTTCCCGCCACAAATCCCTCCTTTAGAGATGATGGTAGTCNTTGACACCAACTGTGTACTCGGTGCCCGCAAGGGGAACGCCTGCCATCGCCGACGCCTCCATTGTGAGCGCGGCCAGATCTTCAGGCTCCAAACTGTGCACATTTGTTTTGCCACAGGCACGCGCGAAAAGCTGTGCCTCGATGGTAAGTGTATGAAGAAAATTGTAGACCCGTTCAGCAGCCTCATCAGGATTCAGTCGTGCACGCAACGCCGGATCTTGCGTTGCCACACCTACTGGACACCGACCCGTATGGCAATGATAACAGTAGCCGGGNTCNACCCCCATTTCGTCCTGGNAATTGGCTTCTGGAATATCTTTGTTGCAGTTCAAAGCCATTAAAACAGAGTGACCCAACGCGATTGCATCGGCGCCAAGTGCGATGGCCTTTGCCACATCTGCTCCATTCCGTATCCCTCCTGCATAGATGAGGCTGATATCTCCACTCTTTCCAAGATCGTCAATCGCTCTACGTGCCTGACGAATAGCGGCAATTCCAGGAATGCCAGTATCTTCGGTAGCAATATGCGGACCAGCTCCGGTACCACCTTCCATCCCGTCCATATAGATCGCGTCTGGATCACACTTCACCGCCATCCGCACATCGTCGTAAACTCGAGCGGCTCCGAGCTTCAGCTGGATCGGGATTTGCCCGTCAGTCGCCTCCCTTATTTCTTCTATCTTCAATGCGAGATCGTCGGGTCCCAACCAGTCCGGATGTCGGGCGGGTGAGCGTTGATCAATACCTGCTGGCAACGAGCGCATTTCAGCAATTTGATCAGTCACTTTTTGACCCATCAGATGCCCGCCNAGGCCAACCTTGCAACCCTGACCGATAAAAAACTCNCAGCCATCTGCCAAAACCAAATGGTGTGGATTGAAACCATACCGTGACTGTATGCACTGATAGAACCATTTGGACGAATATCGCCGCTCGTCCGGAATCATACCGCCTTCTCCCGAACAAGTCGCTGTTCCTGCCATTGTCGCCCCACGCGCCAACGCGGTTTTTGCCTCATAGGAGAGTGCCCCAAAACTCATACCCGTTACGTATACGGGAATGTCGAGCTCCAATGGACGTTTTGCACGAGGGCCAATGACCGTTTTCGTCTCACATTTTTCACGATAACCTTCAATCACAAAACGTGTCAGTGTNCCAGGCAGAAATGTCAGATCATCCCAGTGCGGTATTTTCTTAAAGACGGAGAAACCTCGCATCCGGTAACGACCAAGTTCCGACTTAACATGTATATCGTCAATCACGTGTGGTGGAAAAATAGACGAATTTCCCAACCGATTGACGTCACGGTTGAGAGGCTTTTTAAGTGGGGCATCCATTTTTCTCACCTTTCTTCTTCATAGAATAAGTTTTTTTTCGGTCGGCTCGAGATTGTCGTAGTTCCACAACTGTTTACCAGNAACAATTTTAGTAAAGTGATCCACACCCCTTTGCGGCAAGAGTTGGAATTGNTTGAGTTTGCGGGAAAGCCAAGAACGTTCCAGTTCCGTCAACTCGCCCGGAACCGCATCGACGCCGAGCGAGCGAATCTCCCCACCCACATATATCGTTCCGTCATACATTGAATCGCCAAGGTTCTTACCTGCATTACCACAAATAATCACTCGTCCCCGCTGCATCATAAAACCGGTCAACGCCCCAGCGTCACCGCCAACAATAATCGTGCCTCCCTTCATGTCGATGCCAGTTCGTGATCCCACAGATCCACCACACACCAGATCGCCACCTCGCAGCGCAGCGCCAAAAGTGGAACCGGCATTTTTTTCAATCACCACCGTACCTGACATCATATTCTCGGCACAGGACCAGCCAACGCGACCCTTGATCCGCACATTTGGCCCATCAATAAGGCCCGCTGCAAAGTACCCGAGTGATCCCTCAAAAATTAGATTGAGTCTGTTCAGGATTCCCACACCCAAAGAATGTTTACCGCGCGGGTTCTTGACCACGATAGATCCATAGCCCTCCTTCATGAGTTCCCGCATTTTTTTATTGAGCATCGTTGAGGTCATTTGGTCAGCATCAANTTCAGTCCTTTTATTGAAGTCGACGTCCGGTGCCCACGGATAAGTAAAACGNTCCTCTTCTGACGGGTTGAACTCGATAAAGAGTGAACGACCCGAAAGCTGCTCTGTCTCCATACCCAGAGCCTTAACCCGCTCCTCCTGCGTCATTTTGTTGAGCGCTTCATCACTTATGCCTCCCATACGCGAACCTCCTCATCATACGGATCATAGGTATCAATCTCCTGAGGAAGGATAGCCCGTATGGCGACCTCTTCAGAGGCCATCGCAATCAGTTCATCGCCTTCGTAGAGAACGAGCGGCTTGGCCGCCATTGTGTCCTTTGCCATACCGAGTTGGTTTTCAGTTGCCACCAGATATGTGAAGACACCATCAATTTCTTGAACGGAGCGATGCAAACTCTCCTCTAGACTGACGCCGTGCGCTAAGTTGTGGGCTGTGAACACAGCCAGCAATTCAGAATCACAGTCCGACGTAAAACGGTAGCCTCGTCGCTCCATATCTCGTCGCATGATCCAGTAGTTGGTGATTTGACCATTATGAACCACACACACATCATTGTAAGGAAAGGCCCAATAGGGGTGAGCTGAACGAATATCGACATCTGACTCTGTTGCCATACGCGCATGCCCTATAGCATGTGTACCTTCAAAAGAGCTTAGACCATACGCTTCCGCAACCTCTTTCGCATCTCCAAGATCCTTAATTAACTCTAACCCATTCCCAAGTGATAAAATTTCGACGCCCTCGATCTCCTCAAGATGTTCTGCGATTTCCTCTGTATTAGCATCTCGGCCGATAACATATCGCAATGCATACGGGGTAGGACTGTCCATCTCCTTGATCACCGTATCATGAGTACGCAAGCGCCTTTCCACCTCGGAAACCCGCTCTTTGATAAGATCGAAGATGCCGCGGCCTTTATCCATGTCCTCTTTTTCTGCCACCTTTATACGCATCAAGAAATCGTCCGGATTCGTCTCGCCGTAAACAGCGAAACCGGTAGAATCGGGACCCCGATGCTTGAGAGCCTGAAGCATCAAGGTCATCTCTGAGCCAACATTTGAACTCTTTCCGCGATGTATTATTCCAGCAATACCGCACATGAAAATTGAGCTCCTTCCTCCATTGTATCCCCTGTCGCCCGTCAGGACGCGAGGAGGCACAAATCCAAAGTCATAGTTGAATTACGGTAAATAATCCAAGTAAGTTTCCCGATCCCAATCGGAAACATTGTGGTTGAACCGTTCCCACTCGTCCGTCTTATACTCATTAAACAGCCTGTACATCTCACCCGGCATGGCCGATTTAATTACTTCATCCTTGGAAAGTGCCTCGAGCGACGCACCGAGCGTCATCGGCAATTTCTTTACCAATTTTCCTGCTTCCATCGCATCGTAAATATTTCGCTCCTCCGGCACACCACAGTCAATATCATTCGTGATGCCATCATCAGCCGACATCAAAATAGCGGCCGACATCAAGTATGGATTGACCATTGAATCAACGGATCGAAATTCAAATCTACCTGGTGCAGAAACCCGAAGTCCCGTCGTACGGTTTTGGTAACCCCAATCGGCAAAAACTGGTGCCCAAAAGCCAGTATCCCACAGCCGCCGGTACGAGTTGACAGTTGAACAGCCAATTGCCGTCAATGCGTCTAGGTGGGTTACGATACCCCCTATCGTTTGTTGTCCAACCTTACCCGGCATTTGGGGGTCATCACCNTCAGGCATGAAGGTGTTTTCNCCTCCNGTACTATATGTAAACACCTCGTCCATGGCAGCACGCGTCGTCTGGCCCAAAGTTCGCTGTCCCTGCTCGCCACCGCGCCAAAGGCTAATATTATGATGGCAACCATTGGCTGATACTCCCATAAAGGGTTTGCACATAAAACAGGCTATGAGATCAAACTCACGAGCCACCTGNGCACAAATCTGACGGTACGTTGTCAACCGGTCGGCATTCTTGAGACAGTCATCAAAGTTGGTATTTAGTTCCAACTGGCCTGGCGCATCCTCGTGGTCCCCCTGGATCATATCAAGCCCCATCGCCCGGCCATATTCGATAACACGCATATAAACTGGGCGAAGGCTCTCAAATTGATCAATGTGATAACAATAAGGTTTGGAATAACCGCCATCTGGATTACCGTCCTCATCACGTTTTAGCCACATCATCTCGGGTTCAGTGCCGGCGCGCAGCTGAAGACCGTGCTTGTCTTGAAAATCTTGGTGTAACCGGCGGAGGTTGCCGCGNCAATCGGAAGTCAGGAATGCTCCCGGATTTTCCTTCTCCTCCCGATTTCGGAATAGTGTGCAGAACACGCGCGCAACGCGCTTATCCCAGGGGAGTTGACAAAATGTCTCAGGTTCTGGAATNCCAACTAGTTCTGCCGCTTCAGGACCATATCCTAAATATTCCTGATGCCGGTTCATGAATAGATTTACGGTCGCCCCATAAACCAATTGGAAGCCCCGCTGTGAAATAGTCTCCCAATGATCAGACGGAATACCCTTCCCACATATTCGACCCGTGATCGATACGAACTGCAAATATAGATACTCGACTCCCAGCTCATCAATTTTTTGTCTAACCGCACGGACTTGTTCTTTGCGACCTTCCGCATCAACACAATTTTCTATATCCATTTTAGCCACAGTCATTCTCCCTGTATTCATATGAGCAGTCTTTAAGTTTTTCACCCATGATTTNCTTTCCTCAACATTCTAGCTCCAAGGGAAAGGACTGTTCGATGACGGATGCAAATCCCCTTTTTCAAATCGATCAAACCGGAATGGTTTTAGGAGTTGTTGCTCTTCNCCCATAATTTCATCCGCAACAAGCCATCCCACTCCCAACATTTTGAAGCCATGGTTACTATCAGCGATGATTGATACGTTTCCATTAAAATGATCAAAAACCGGAAAGCTGTCAGGAGTAAAACACCCAATCCCACCNGACGGTTGNCGATGGTACTGGGCCATCATGCCCTCAAANCGTTTATGGCAATGAGCTAGNGCGGATACCCACATGTGGGCAAACTCACGTCCCGCCACAAACTCCGGGCTTGATGGGCCGTAGGGATCTATGGCCACTTCAGCCACCGGCGTATCCACCTTATAAGGAGCTGCACCTCCCTGGACCCCACCAAAATGCCAATCAGGTTTATAATAAATTCCCCACATCTCGTCTGTAATAAGCGAACCATCCGCGTCAGAGGCAAGTGGGGCATCCGTGTCTACATGGATAACCGGTGGCATTTCCCCCCCATTCGTCAGCAACGTTTCAGGTGGGATCTGCAATAAGCCTTCTTCTAGTTGCCAGAAACGCCACATATCTACGTCACTATGGACGGCCCCAGTGAGGTCCATGACGTTAATTTTCTTGGGCAAGTCCAACATGTCCCAAAAATCACGCACCCACGGTCCGGCACCGATGATTACGTGCTTACAACTAATTGCGCCTTTATTGGTCTCAACTGCACGAACGGAATTGGAGCGGTTTTCGAATATGAACCCGACAACCTCAACTCCCGTGATAATACGAACACCTAAATCTTCAACCTTCTTTGCTAAACCGTAGACGGATTTTGTATTATTGGCGTAGCCCCCTCGCTTTTCATGCAACACAGAGGTAATCCCTTTTGCCTGCCAATCGTCAAAGAAGTCGCGCATGTAGGCCGTCGCCGCGTCGGCCCCCTCGATAAAAACACTCTCATATCCAATCGCTTGCTGTTGGGAGAAAATCTGACCCGCATCTTCCCGCATAGCCTCACACGAAATTTGCATATAGCCCACTGGGTGATAGCTAAAAACTTCAGCATCACTTTCCCAAACACTGACCGAATGGGCCATTAGTTCTCTCATAGCCGGCTGGAAATAATTGTTTCGTACAATTCCACAGGCAATACCAGATGCTCCGGACGCAATGCCCGATTTATCCAGTACAACGATCCGGCCCTCAACCTCTTCGCCATCGGCCGTCAATCGCTCTGCCAGGCGCCATGCTGTGGAAAGACCATGAATTCCGGCTCCGATGACGACAAATTCTACCTGGTCGGGGATCGACATACTTTCCTCCTGGCCACACAAGTTAGGATGATAATATTTCCAAACCGCACTTCCACGGTGCCTACTGAAGGGTTAAGAATTTTTCTATTTTATGCAACCTTTTTTGACCCAATTNGTATATACTGTGATCCAATTATAGTCCAAACCGATGAATAACCAATCAGGCGGGATCTAGTTGGATTTCTTAGTACCCAGCGNGGCAGACAACAGACCCCAACAGCGGATGGGATCCACTGAAATCGCGCAAATTCTTCGTCGAGAGATCAATAGTGGCGGACTAGAACCTGGTAGTCGTTTGCCGCCGGGTCGANAGTTGGCAAAGATTTATGGTGTCGCCCGAGGCACCCTCCGTAGAGCGCTGAACCAGCTTGCTAGAGAAGAACTAGTAGAAACTCGACCTGGAAGCGGTACCTATATCACCTCAAAACCTTCTGAAAAATCTACCTCTGTGATCCAAGAAGCAAGCCCGCTGGAATTGATCGACGCCCGTTTCGCCTTGGAGCCACACATCTGCCGTCTCGCTGTGTTACACGCCCGACAGCAAGACCTAGATCTGGGCGAAGAACTTCTCGTATCGATGGATACACATCCATCGGATCCAGTGGCCTTTTCCAATGCAGACACCGCTTTTCACACTCTTCTTGCGAAGACCACACAAAACCAACTCTTGATATGGATGATTTCTCAGATCAATTCAGTGCGAAACCAGAACCAATGGTCTCGCATGCGACGAGTCACTCTCAATAGACAAACGATCAATCTCTACATAAAGCAGCATCGGAAGATTCTGGACGCGATTCGAACCCGTTCGCCGGAGCAAGCCGCCGAACTGATGAAGGAACATCTTGAAACGGCGCGCCTCTCTTTAACAAGGGCCGCATCCACCTAAGTAGTCGCCGAAGCATGCAGCCAATTGATATAAAAACGTTCTGCATTCTGGGAGAAGGAATTCATCTTATCTTCACATTCCGCTTTCAGCGTCGACACCCCGTGCGACCCTAACGCGGAACAAAGAGCTTTTGAATATACAGGCAATGCAGCCCAGTCATCGATGGTCTCTTCCTCTACCTCCAGATGGAACTGCATGGAGTACGCCCGAGGGCCCCAACTCATGGCCTGAAACACACAATCAGCCGACGTTGCCATAGATTCTGCGCCAACTGGCATCTCCTTTACCTCGGCGCTGTGCCATTGAAGGCAATAAAAGGTTTCTGGTAAGCCATCAAATATGATTCCGGTGGCCCCCTCTTCGGTCAGTTTAACCTCCAGAACACCAACTTCCGGATTGTCGCTTGGACCACACTGCCCCCCTAGTGCTTCCGCTAACAATTGGTGCCCCAAACACAATCCGAGAAAAGGCATTCCTCGTTTAGCAACGGCTTCTTGGATGAATTTTTTTTCTTCCCGCAACCACGGATACTTGTCCTCCTCCCAGACGTCCATAGGACCTCCCATGACCCAAAGTGCATGGAACCCATCTAGAGACGGGAGGGAATCTCCCTCATTCAGGTGAACAGAAACCCATTCGTGACCATCTTCCTTCAAGAACCTACGAAATCTTCCCGGGTGCTCAACGCGCTCATGTTGCAGAACAAGGATTCTCATTTCTTTACCTGCTCTTTTGTCAATGAAGAAGGTTGACAGGGTTTGATCCAGGGGACCTCAGAGAAGACGGTGTTGCCTGGTACCTATTTCGAAAAGACTTGGAGAAGTGAGCGGCAGTTGAAAATCCTGTCGCCAACGCGACCTCCATGACCGTTAGGGTAGACTGCATCAGAAGCTTGTGAGCCATCTCAAGTCGCAAATTCCGATAAAAGGCCATGGTGCTCTTCCCCAGGTGATGGTGAAACAAACGGTTGAGTTGTCGGGAACTACGATCCGTTAGCGCGGCAAGTTGCCCCAAAACTAGTGGATCCGCCATATGGTTCTCCATCATTTCAATTGCTATTACTACGGCCGGATGGTTTGTTCGATAACGTTCTACCAAACCCGCACGTTGTGGACCGCCTGACGGTCGGACATCCGTGTGCAGAAACCAATCGCTTACCTGACGCGCGAAACTGGCGCCGTGATGCTCCGTCAAAATCGCATGCATCATGTCTAAAGGAGAGCTTCCACCAGCACAGGTTATCCGGTCTCGGTCTATCACGTATAGGCTTCGTTCAATGATCAGTGAGGGTGAGGCCTCGGCAAGCGCCGCAACATGTTCCCAGTGCGCCGTCATCCGACGCCCCGCCATTAATCCTGCGGCCGCAAGAATAACGGGACCTCCCGACACACCACCTAACTGAATATTTCTATACGAAAGCATCCTAAGCCATTGAAATACCTTTCGATTGTGGAATTTTTCCGGATCGCCACCCGCGACGACTAGTACAAGGTCAAAATCAAAATTCTCTCCAACCTGCACTGTACCTTCCACGATCGCCCCGCTGGAACTGATTGCCCGCGTACCAATCGCAGGAATATGCTGGATATCATAGAGCGTTTGACCAGCCAAAAGATTTGCGGCTCTCAGAACCTCCACTGCCGCCGAGTAGGACATTAGGGCAAAGCCATCAATGAGGAGGAATCCGACACGAAAGGACGGCAGTTCCCGATAGGTTAACTTGTCCATAATAGACAATAATTCGACTATTTAAGGAAAGTCCAGCCAAAATAACTTTGGTAAAATATTCACGGGAATTGGGATTTTGAAAAATGCGCTATTCTGGATTCAAAATATTCGCACAAGGGTTGACTGGCAACAAGGGCTGGAAAGCCAACTGGCGCCAACCCGAACCTAAAGACTCCTACGATATCGTTATAGTGGGAGGCGGTGGGCACGGCCTCGCCACTGCTTATTATCTTGCCAAAGAGTTCAGTATCAACAACGTAGCGGTAGTGGAAAAGGGCTGGATTGGCTCCGGTAATGTAGGAAGAAACACTACGATTATTCGCTCGAATTACATGCTGCCGGGGAATGAACCTTTCTACGAGTTGTCGATGAAGCTATGGGAAGGTTTCGAACAGGATCTCAACTACAACGCGATGGTTTCACAACGCGGTATCTTAAACCTGTACCACAATGATGCGCAGCGTGATGGATTTATTCGACGTGGCAATGCCATGCAGCTTGCAGGTGCCGATGCAATTCTAATGGGCCGAGACGAGGTAAAAGAAATGTACCCTTTCTTTGATTTTCAAAGCAGCCGCTTTCCAATCAGGGGAGGGCTTTGGCAAAAACGTGGTGGAACCGTGCGCCACGACGCAGTGGCCTGGGGCTATGCGCGAAAAGCCGACGAATTGGGTGTCGATATACTCCAAAATTGTGAAGTAACAGGCTTGAGGTTGGAAGACGGTGTCTGCAAGGGAATAGAAACCAGCAAGGGTACTATTATGGCTAAAAATGTTGCCGTGTGTGTTGCCGGTTCGTCTGGACGCGTTATGTCAATGGCCGGACTACGCGTGCCCATTGAAAGCCACATATTACAAGCATTCGTCTCAGAAGGTTTGAAACCGGTACTATCTGGTGTCGTCACGTTTGGTGCGGGCCATTTCTATGTCTCTCAATCTGACAAAGGCGGTCTAGTCTTTGGTGGGGATATTGATGGATATAACAGCTATGCCCAGCGCGGGAATTTGCCAGCAGTAGAGGATGTTTGCGAGGGTGGCATGGCTATAATGCCCATGATTGGACGAGCACGGATTTTGCGTATGTGGGGTGGCACGGTTGACATGTCCATGGATGGCTCCCCCTTTATCGACAAAACTGATATCCAGGGACTCTACTTTAATGGAGGCTGGTGCTATGGCGGCTTCAAAGCCACACCAGCAAGTGGCTGGTGTTACGCACATCTTCTTGCCACCGGAAGGCCTCATGAAGTCGCGACCGAATTTAGGCTAGACCGATTTCGGCATGGGCACATGATTGACGAAAAAGGCGTAGGCGCACAACCCAACCTTCATTAAGAGAAAAAGCGTGATAATCAACCACCCACTTCTCGGACCTCGTGACATCTCAGAGTTTGTCTATCTCGGAGACGCATCTCTAATTAACCGACCCGACTGGCAGGACGAAGACGCCGACAAACAATTTTACGAATATCTTTACCTGCGTAACAATCCCGCAGGCGATCACCGAGAACTCTGGTATCACGAACATGGAGATCGATCCTGGCTTGTTGTTACTCGGAACACCCTGACCCACGAAATCACAAAAGTTGAGTTCGCCCGAGACGTTGCAGTGGCGACGGGGCGAAATCGATGAATCAAATCAATCGGATCAAGGGAGGTTTAATTGATCGCAGAACAACTCTGAACTTTACGTTCGACAATCAGTTGTTCACGGGCCATCCCGGAGATACGCTTGCCTCCGCATTACTTGCCAATGGCCAGCGACTAGTCGGTCGATCCTTCAAATATCATAGACCACGCGGTATTGTCACAGCCGGGTCCGAGGAACCAAATGCTCTCGTCCAACTTCGGCGAAACGCCCACCAGGAACCAAATACCAGAGCAACTGAGGCCGAACTATTCAACGGATTAGAAGCTACCAGTCAAAATTACAGAGGATCTCTGAAATACGATCTAATGGCTATCAATGACCTTCTCTGGCCATTTATGGCCGCTGGTTTCTATTACAAAACTTTTATGTGGCCGAAGGGATTTTGGGAGAAAGTTTACGAGCCTAAAATTCGGGCCTCTGCTGGCCTGGGAAAACTTTCTCTAGCTCCAGATCCAGACACCTACGACAAGGGTTTTTTACACTGTGACATCTTGGTAGTTGGCGCGGGACCCGCCGGTCTCTCGGCTGCCTTAACATCAGCCCGCTCGGGTGCCCGGGTCATCCTCGCAGACGAAAATTTTCATATGGGCGGACGATTGATCGCGGAAACATACGAACTAGACAACGAGAGCGGAGTGGATTGGGTCACAGAGACGATGAGTGAACTCATTGCCTTCAAGAATTTTCGCCTTCTATCTCGAACCACCGTATATGGCGCATTCGACCACGGAATATATGGTGCATTGGAGAGAAGGACTGACCACTTACCTGCCAACGAGCAAAAACCTAGACAGGTACTTTGGAGAATATATGCCCGACGAACCATCCTCTGCGCTGGAGCGACAGAGCGCCTAATCGCATTTGGAAACAATGATCGCCCTGGAGTAATGCAGGCGGGGGCCACCCGTGCCTACGTAAACCGGTGGGGTGTTGTTCCCGGCAAACGCTTTGCCGTCTTCACCAACAACAATGATGGTTGGCGTACCGCAACCGACCTCACCGAAAAAGGCATAGAGGTCGCTGCGATAATTGATACCCGTGACAGACCTGCCCTAGCAAGCCCCGCAGGAACCAGCGTTGTTATGGGCGGGCGGATCATCAATACCCGGGGACGCCATGGTGTCCATTCTTTTTCTCTCTCAAATGGTCAAACTATTGACGCCGATTGTCTCGCTGTGTCCGGTGGTTGGAATCCAAATATACATCTGACCTGTCATCAAGGATGCCGTCCCTTATGGAGGGACGACCTTTCGACTTTTGCGCCTGGACCTAATCTTCCGAGTGGCATGACGGTGGCAGGGGCAGCCAACGGCTCACTTCGACTTACGCAGGCACTCAGCGAGGGTAGCAAAGCTGGCGCTTTAGCAGCCGAAGATATTGGGTTTTCAGCCTCAAGCCATAGAACCCCGAAAACCCAAGATGAGACCGTTGAAATCTCGGCCTTCTGGCACGTCAAAGAAAGTCAGAAACGCTGCTGGCTCGATTTACAAAATGACGTCACAGTTAAAGATGTTCAATTAGCCTATCAGGAAGGATTTCGTGCAGTCGAACACATGAAGAGGTACACCACACTTGGCATGGCCACTGATCAAGGGAAAATGGCTAGTGTCCCTGCCCTNTCCGTGCTTGCTGAGTGCAGCAACAAATCAATCGAGGACATTGGGACGACGGTGTTTCGACCACCATACAATCCGGTGTCGATTGGNGCGCTTGCCGGACGATCACGGGGGAAAGAGTTCCGCCCGTATCGCCTGACTCCAAGCCATGCCTGGGCAATCGACAAGGCGGCTGTTTTTGTAGAATCAGGTATGTGGTTGAGAGCTCGTTGGTTTCCTCAGGCCGGGGAAAAACATTGGCGCCAAACCGTAGATCGCGAGGTGGTACAGACCCGCCGGTCGGTTGGAGTTTGCGATGTCACCACGCTCGGAAAGATCGATATTCAAGGTAAAAATGCAGCAATTTTTCTTAACTCAGTTTATGCCAATGGATTTGGAAAATTAGCGGTGGGTAAAGTTCGTTATGGCCTCATGCTTCGTGAGGACGGAATTGCGATGGACGACGGCACCACAGCGCGTTTTTCAGAAACCAGATTTGTAATGACCACCACAACAGCCAATGCAGTCTCTGTATTCCGTCACCTGGAATTTTGTCGACAGTGCCTATGGCCTNAGATGGACGTGCATCTGCTTTCTACGACAGAACAATATGCCCAGTATTCCNTCGCTGGGCCCAATGCTCGNAAACTTCTAAGAAAAGTGANCGACCCTNGCTTNGATNTCTCTAATCAATCGTTTCCATTCATGGCCTGTGCCGAGGTCACAGTCTGTGGCGGGACACCGGCGCGCCTCTTCCGTATCTCCTTCTCNGGNGAACTAGCGTACGAAATTGCAGTTCCNACCCGTTATGGCGATGCTTTAATCCGAGCNCTGATGACAGCGGGTCAGGAATTCGATGCTGTTGCCTATGGCACGGAAACGCTAAATGTAATGCGCATAGAAAAAGGTCACCCCGCAGGCAACGAATTAAACGGCCAAACCAACGGATACGACCTGGGAATGGGCCGTTTGCTGACCAAGCCTACCGATTACATCGGGAGAACACTTTCTGAACGTCCAGGACTCCGGTCTGCGGAGCGTCCCACATTTGTGGGTTTTCGGCCGGTCAATCGATTCAAAGACCTTACCGCCGGCGCACATATTGTCGCAAAAGAGGCCGAAGCCACTACAAAAAATGACGAAGGCTGGATAAGTTCTGTTGCATTTTCTCCTGCCCTTAATCATTCAATTGGACTTGGATTCTTAAAGCGTGGGCCGGAGCGTATCGGCGAAGTAATACGGGCAGTCAACCCGTTAAAAGGGGAAGACTTAGAGGCCGAAATAGTTTCGCCCCACTTTCTCGATCCGGAAGGGGGGCGTCTCCGTGCCTGATCTCGTCCTTAAACCTCAGTCTCCACTTGGTGGGGTTGAACCTCCCTGCCCAGGCATAGATTTTGTGGAAGTTACAGACCGTGACATCGTCTCCATCGCCATGCCGATCGGGAGCAAAGAAACGGCTCATAAAGCCATAATGGATGCTTATCAGATTGAACCCCCGCCCGTCGGGTGGTGGGGAAAATCGCCAATAGATAATGCGTGTTTCCTAGGCACTGCGCCAGAGCAGCACTTCATAGTGTTTGATCGATCAAAAGTACCAGCCGTGGAAAGAATTACACATAAATTGGGTGATACAGTTTATGTTACCGACCAATCTGACAGTTGGGTGATGCTCAGAATTGGTGGTCCCAAATGCAGAAGCGCGCTTGAACGAGTTTGTTCGCTTGATCTGGATCCAAGGGCCTTTCCTGTAGGAAAGGTGGCGCGAACCGTTATGGAACATCTCGGCACCATCATCATGTCGGAAGAAAATGACTATTTTCTCCTGTTGTCTGCAAGGTCTTCAGCAGATTCATTTTGTAAGGCAATTCAAAGGTCCTTTGAAAACATTCTGTGAATTTCGGGACTTAAATAATATTGGGAAAAGCGAACACAAACGACAAACAGCTTAGCAGGTAGGGTGTCAACGATGTGCAACGTCTATAAAAACCCAAAGAGTATCGAACGCGATGCTACCAGTTCATTCAATACTGCGACCTGGGTTGGATACATCTTAGTTAGTAATGCAGGTAGCGACGGAAGGAGTCCTTAATATGCGTGGCAAAAGCGATATCGAAATCGCGCGGGAGGCCGAAAAAAAACCTATACAAGACGTAGGGGCCAAACTTGGGATCGCGCCCGAATACCTGCTTCCCTTTGGGCATGATAAGGCAAAGATTTCGGCGAGTTTCGGCGAGCTCGACAGTGAAAAGCCAAACGGCAAACTTATTTTAGTTACCTCCGTCAATCCGACACCTGCAGGCGAAGGGAAAACCACTACGACTGTTGGTCTAGGGGATGGATTAAACGCTATAGGAAAGAATGCCACCATCTGCATTCGAGAGGCGTCGCTTGGCCCCTGCTTTGGAATGAAAGGTGGGGCAGCGGGAGGTGGCTACGCGCAAGTGGTGCCAATGGAGGATATGAATCTCCACTTCACGGGAGATTTTCATGCCATAACCGCTGCGCACAACTTGCTTGCAGCCATGATCCATAACCACGTTTACTGGGGGAACAAGGCTGAGATAGATACACGACGCGTGAAGTGGCGCCGGACACTCGATATGAACGACCGCTCACTTCGTGACATCGTAACATCACTCGGAGGACCCGCTAACGGTTACCCCCACCAATCGGGCTTTGATATCACCGCAGCGTCTGAAGTGATGGCGATCCTTTGCCTCGCAACGGACCTTAACGATTTGCGAGAGAGACTAGGAAAAATCGTCGTCGCCGAACGCCATGACCGATCGGAAGTTTTCTGTAGAGACATCAAGGCCGACGGTGCAATGACGGCACTGCTAAAGGATGCAATGCAACCTAACCTCGTGCAAACACTTGAGAATAACCCCGCATTTGTGCACGGAGGCCCTTTCGCCAACATTGCGCACGGCTGTAACTCCGTAATCGCCACCAAAATGGCCCTAAAGCTATCTGACTATGTTGTCACGGAAGCTGGTTTCGGCGCCGATCTTGGCGCCGAAAAGTTTATGAATATTAAATGCCGGAAGGCTGGTATTGCGCCAGATGTAGTCGTAATTGTAGCCACCGTGCGTTCGATGAAAATGAATGGAGGCGCAAGCAGAGAAAATCTCGCAGATGAGAATGTTGATCTGTTGAAGAAAGGCTGTGCCAACTTGGGTCGCCACATTGAGAACGTAAAAGCATTTGGTATCCCCACCGTCATCGCGATCAATCATTTCCTGACCGATACTAGTGAAGAGGTTAACGCGCTTCAAGAATATGTAACAAGCCTTGGATCAGAAGCCATTCTCTGCAAGCACTGGGCCGAGGGATCAGCGGGAATTACAGAACTCGCCAATCGCGTGGCCCAGATGGCAGATACTAACATGGCTCAATTTAGCCCACTCTATCCCGATGAAATGCCATTGTTCGAAAAGATCGAGACTATTGCAAGACGGATATATCGAGCCGATGAAGTTTTGGCGGACAAAAAGATTCGGAATCAGTTACGGCAATGGCAAACGAGTGGATATGGGAACTTTCCAATTTGTATGGCCAAGACGCAGTACAGTTTTTCAACCGACCCGAACCTACAAGGTGCACCAATCAATCACTCAGTACCAATTCGGGAAGTTCGTCTCTCAGCCGGCGCCGGCTTTGTAGTGGTGGTCTGCGGAGAAATTATGACCATGCCAGGCCTCCCCCGTGTCCCTGCTGCAGAGTCGATTGCCGTCAACTCTGCAGGTCACATCGAGGGATTGTTTTAACCACAACAAGGCGGGGGCACGACGCCTGCCTAAAGATGAAAAAACTAGCCTGATATAAGGCCAAAAAGTTCAAATTGGATAGAGAATTATTACGTTTTTAGCGTCTTGTAGATTGTATATCGATTGATGGGCTCTCTGATTTAATTTTAGCTGGAATAACATCATGTCGTTAATAGGTAACTGGTCGTACCCAACTAAAATACGTTTCGGTGCGGGAAGAATCGAAGAATTAGGGGATGCTTGTTCCGACATCGGGATAGATAAACCACTTCTTGTTACCGATAGGGCCCTTTCCCGTCTTCCTATAGCCCGTCGCGTCCTTGATATCCTCGAGGCACAAGGATTTGGAAACTCCCTGTTCGCCGACGTAGACCCGAATCCGAATGACAACAACCTACAAAAAGGCGTTCAAAAATTTAAGGACGATGGATACAACGGGATAATAACACTGGGAGGTGGATCTGCCACAGACCTGGGAAAGTTAATAGCTTTTATGGCCTATCAAACTCGCTCCGTTTGGGACTTTGAAGATATAGGCGACAACTGGACGCGTGCCAGCAGCGCTAGCATATCGCCTATAATCGCCGTACCC
>PAVD01000048.1 GCA_002712985.1 Rhodospirillaceae bacterium | reverse complement strand
GCTGAACGCTACGTGCTCCGCATCGCTTATATTTTGATCGCGAAACACCAGGACCCCGAAGCTTTTCCAAGCTGACTCGATCTCGGATTTGGTGTCTGGATCCAACGGGGTCGAAAGATCCACTCCAAGGATCTCCGCTCCCAGAGAGTCATGGAGTTTTCGTATAGATAAGGTCGTAGCCACTGCCTAAGGTTCCTCCACCAGATGAGAAAATATTATTAACTGAGGGAACGGAGCTGTAAATAGGTTTGTCTACTCCTGACCAAATGCGTTTTTGTGGTGGGGTAGGGAGCTAATATCAAGCCTTGAATTAAACAGAAAACTGGAGAAGTGTAACGCTAGGAATAAACCGGTGTCTTTAGCTTACTCTATTGCCCTGTCTCTTTTCTGGGCATAGCATTTTCGCATGAGATACGTAGCCATCCTAATCCTGCTTCTGAGTTTTGCAGCCCCTTTGAAGGCACAACTGAAGTTAAATGCAACTGGCACCTGTGCCATGTGGCTTAAAGCAGGAAAAAACAAGGTTTTTAGGCAGATAGAAGAAGCCTTCGTGTTAGGTCTAATAGACGGAATGAGCGTTGGCGCTAATATGAACTTCTGGGCTACCAAAGAAGGGCAAGTCAAAATTAATCAGGCTCTTTCTTGGGTAGATGTTTATTGTAGAGCCAACCCCCTTGAACATACGGTTACTGGCGTTCAGAAGCTTTTCAATTCCAGGGCGGAACCTGTAGAATCTAATGATCAGTAGAGTATACAAAACACCCGCGATTGCCATGGTTAGGTCCAACTGTTTGCTTAAGAGGAATATTTAGAAATGAATCANCCAANGAAGCNTTGGTATTTCNTTGTTGGTNTTGGGATAGTGCTCATAGCTATGTTCATACGGACNGAGATGGTCCTTAATGCTATTGNGGAAATACCGAAGTAGCCNTCACCTTTAAAAGTTGTCTAAGAGATACGCGGCAATCCCGATCTTAATTCTGAGTTTNACTACTTCTATATATANTTTATCAATTAAGAAGTGGGGGTGACTCAAATTAGTTTCCCAGAAAGAGAGAGGTGTAGATAGTAAAAATAAGCCCCTGCGAGGACGCAAATTAAGCACACTATNGCGACAGGTTTTTTAATTTNTTTTTCGCTTACCGGATCTCTGTCCCGTCCCTCAAAAAGAAAAATGACAAGGCCTGCGCCTACTAAGACCACGGAAAATTGTGGAATCTCAATTATGAATTTCTGTATCAATTCCATCCCACTCTNCACGTCATCTCACTACTAGTTTAAAATCTAGCAGAACATAGATTTTTCGTCGACCTTTGCTAATACGTCGCAATAATTAAGTAAGCAATGATAAGATAGTTGTTGTAAGAGAATGTATTTTGATTCAATTTCTTAGCTCGTGGATTTCGCGTTGGTCTGTACTCGGCAATCTCTGATATGATCTCAAAAAGCTTCAACCAGCGACAAGGTGCTGTAACAAGAATTTTTGATACCATCCCTATATGATAGGCACGATATACAGGACCTGGAATAACTGGATAGACACTTGCCACCTTGGTATGGTGTAGACGAAAATAAAACAATTGAACGGAAAATTTAGGAAATTGCACCAAATACACTAGCGCTTATACAAGCTACCAATACTTCTTTCTGATTGATTCTGGAAGTCTGATACTCTTTCTGACTAGAAGTAATTCAGACCTCTTCTTGGGTAATATGTTGTGAGCACATCCATTTCTGATCTGGAACGTAGTGCGTTAGTCTCAGGGACTTATGTTAATTTGCAAGAAGCTTGAACAAATGACCATACATATACACCAATATGACATCCCAGAAGGACTAACTTTTTCTGGAAGTGTTGCAGTTGATACAGAAACAATGGGATTAAATCCTAAACGAGATCGCCTGTGTTTAGTTCAACTTTCATCTGGGGACGGAGACGCTCACCTTGTTCATTTCCCACAACCTCGGTATGACGCTCCATATCTCAAACAGCTGTTAACTGATCAGAATATCACGAAAATTTTTCATTTCGCACGATTTGACATCGCTATACTCTCTGAACGCCTACATATAAAATGCCAACCAGTATATTGCACCAAAATAGCGTCAAAACTGGCTCGCACATACACCGATCGCCACGGTTTGCAAGATTTATGCCGGGACCTTCTCAAGATCGAACTTTCAAAGGCACAGCAAAGTTCGGATTGGGGATCGGAAGTTTTGACCGTTANGCAACAAGAATATGCCGCAGCGGATGTACTCCATTTGCATCAATTGAAGAGCCAATTAGACGTAATGTTGGAAAGAGAAGGGCGAACGNTTTTGGCGAAGGAGTGCTTTTCATTCATATCCACCCGNGCCACCTTGGACCAAAATGGCTGGGCCCAGGAAGATATTTTCGCTCATTGAAGTCCAGGCGGCTATCGCTCATATTTAATAGTATCAAGACCAGAAATTTTCTATCGACTATCAAGTGAGCTAGATGAGGTAGTCGGCCGGAGCAAGCAAAATCGTGAGTTAATGAGCTTGTAGATAACTGAATCGGGCATCGACAATGGCAGCCACACAGACGCCGCAAAAAGACTCATATACAGGAAACGATGATCTCTCAATAGGACGTCAGGTACTAGAAATCGAGGCTCAGGCCGTACTTAAACTAGAAAAAGCTCTTGGATCTGAGTTTACAGAGGCGATCCAGGCACTATGCCAGATCACAGGCCGCGTTGTGGTCACTGGAATGGGTAAAAGTGGCCATATAGCGCGCAAGATAGCGGCTACACTTTCGTCGACCGGCACGCCGTCTCTGTTTGTTCACCCGGCCGAGGCAAGTCATGGAGACTTAGGCATGATCGCCCGGAATGACGCAGTACTTGCCTTGTCGAACTCAGGTGAAACGGCGGAATTAAATGCCGTAGTCGAATATACACGGAGGTTCAACATTCCACTCGTTGCACTCGTGGGACGAGAAAATAGCCCGCTTGGAAGGAATGCCGATATTACGATTGTTTTACCGGACTATCCAGAAGCATGCCCGATGGGTCTAGCCCCCACCACTTCCACCACAATGGCGTTGGCATTGGGGGATGCAATTGCCGTTGCGTTATTGAAAAGGACTTCATTTTCTTCCTCCAATTTTCAGGAACTTCACCCCGGAGGACGCATTGGGAAACGGCTGCTGACAGTAAAAGAGCTCATGCATGCAGGGAGTAATATGCCTCTGGTTTTGGATAATGTAACTGTGGCAGAGGCGATTCTGGAAATGACCGCAAAAGCCTTTGGATGTGTTGGTATAATTGATATAGACAAGAAATTGATAGGAATCGTCACGGACGGTGATTTACGGCGCAGCATGGGGAAAGAACTTCTTGGGCGCACGGTTAAAGACATAATGACAGATGCACCCAGAGTAGTTGCACTTAACGCATTAGCAGCCGAGGCATTGTGGATTATGAATGAAAATACAATTACCAGTCTATTTGTTACAGTAGAAGACAAGCCGCACGGCATTATTCATATGCACGATTGCTTGCGTGCGGAAGTAGCGTGATACATTGGANAAATTATAAACCGAGNCGTCACAGCGTGAAGAAATTTTGAGGAAGAGTGAAAACTAAAAAACCAGAGGTGATGAAACGTTGGGCAGCGTCCCGTGATAGTGGCGACCAAATGGTGGCACAGGCCAACTACCGATGGCGAGTAGGAGCACTGAAATGGCTTTTGCCGGCTGCAGCAATGGGACTTACTATGGCTATAGTTTGGTCTTGGCTTAATCGCCCCAATCCCGGCTTTCGCCTGGACTACGCGTTAGAGGGCTTTGAACTTTCGGGCCAGGCCGAAATGCTAAATCCACGCTTCCTTGGCGTGGACAAGCACAACCAGCGCTATACGGTCACAGCGGAGTCGGCGATGAGGCCTGTAGATGAGACTGAACAGGTCTTCCTAATCAACCCCACAGCGGATATTGCTATGTCCGGTGGCGGCTGGCTAATACTTAATGCCGAGCAAGGCACGTATGACCGACATAGTGAGACTATAACACTTAGAGGTACAGTCAGCATCTATGCAGACAGCGGCTTCGAAATGCACACTGAGATAGCACTTTTTGATATGGGCAATAGCGTTGTCACAGGCGATTCAAAAGTCAACGGTCAAGGTCCTTGGGGTCTTCTGGAAGCAGATGGGTTTAGATATTCCCGAGCCGACGACGTATTACATTTCTCTGGTCGCCCAAAACTAACACTATACCCAGACATCCCGGATTCGATCCAATGAAACTAAGCAAGACGTGCCGAAATTTATTGTTTACATTCTTTGTTCTTCCGGCATACGTGGTGGCAATTCCTGCGTTATCTCAATTTGAGAAGGACTCTGAGCTACCAATAGAAATTACAGCTGACAGTATGGAATGGCTGAATGAGGAAAGGGTTGCTATCGCTCGCGGAAACGCAGTTGCAGTACAAGGTCGCTACACATTGAGTGCCCAAGTTCTAACCGCCCATATGGCGGAGGCTTCTGCGGAAGGTAGTGAAACAGCGGCTCAGATACGCCGCATTGAAGCAGAGGGAAACGTAATGCTCGCTACTCCCAAGGAAACTGCCAGAGGCAGCAGAGGCACCTATGATGTGGGGGAAAAAACAGCACTACTAGTTGACTCAGTAGTACTTACACAAGGGGAGAATGTTTTGCGGGGGGAGAAATTGATCATGGATCTTATAACCGGTCGCACTCGTGTGGAGGGTGGTGGATTAGAAACAGAGGCGGAAAACGGACGTGTACGGGCTATTTTTAAGCCTAGTGATGAGGACCAGTAATTTTGTATAGAAACGTTTGAATTCTCACTATGCCAAAACTTCTTCAAACATCCCCAGAAGCAGATACAAACTCCGGTATCGGGCCGCGATTAGCTGCAGAAAATATGGGTCTTGTAGTTCGACACATTG
Organism: Rhodospirillaceae bacterium; assembly: GCA_002712985.1. Classification (GTDB taxonomy): domain Bacteria; phylum Pseudomonadota; class Alphaproteobacteria; order UBA7887; family UBA7887. The sequence continues at coordinate 58,464 of PAVD01000048.1, read as the reverse complement.
GCAAGACCTATAAGAAACGTCCCGTCCTTCGAGACGTAAGCCTACGTGTGCAACGCGGAGAAGCCGTAGGATTACTCGGACCGAATGGTGCCGGTAAAACAACCTGTTTTTATGTCATTACTGGCCTGATTTCAGCGAACTATGGCACTGTCTCCATTGATGGGCATGACATTACCAGCCTCCCAATGTACCGAAGGGCGAGAGTCGGTATAGGCTATCTACCTCAGGAAGCTTCCATATTCCGGGGCATGTCTGTTGAGAATAATATTCGTGCAATCCTCGAGGTAATAGAACCAATCCATGAACGACGCGAAGCAATGCTAGAGGACCTTCTGGCAGAGTTTTCTGTTACCCATCTGCGGCGGACGCCGGCGCTTGCACTCTCTGGAGGTGAACGGCGGAGAGTGGAGATAGCACGTGCATTGGCGTCTCAGCCTAGCTTTATGTTACTTGACGAACCTCTCGCGGGCATCGACCCAATTGCCGTTGGAGAAATTCGGACTCTCGTTTCCCATCTAAAAAATCGGGGCATGGGAGTACTAATTACGGATCATAATGTCCGAGAGACACTAGACATCGTTGATCGGGCGTATATCTTGCATGAAGGCACCGTTCTCATGGACGGCTCNCCCGANGAAGTTGTATCTCATGATGGCGTCCGCCAAGTATATTTGGGCGACCGGTTTAGTCTGTAGAGTGTTGATCGGTGGCCTTGACGCCTCAACTTCAACAGCGCCTANCCCAGCGTCTTTCTCTGACACCTCAACTTCGTCAAGCCATCAAAATTCTTCAGCTTAATAATATTGAGCTAAATGAATTTATCGAGCAGGAATCAGCGCAAAACCCTCTACTTGAATTGGAAATACCTAGCGCGCTTGGTTCGCACATCTCTTCGGTTCCTGCGACCCAACGCCAATTTGAGAAAATGGCTAACTCTAGNCCGATTAAAGAGATATTTCCTAAAATACATACTACCCCGAGCCAAACCCTACCGACCGTGGATGCAAGTGCAGGAATATCAAATAAACATTTGTTGAGACATGGAGCTATACATTTCCGCCCAGCTATAAATGACCCAATTGGCACTGCTTTTGATATCGGGAAGATGGATTTCATATCTCGGGAGAATGATTTAGGTGAAGAACAGGGCCTTAAAGAACATCTCCGAGAACAGCTTATGTTCACACATATGGGCCAAACAATGCGTAAAATTGCCCTATATATGATCGATTTAGTGGATGATACTGGATACTTAAGCGAAAACCTCTCGTCTATCGCAGTGGAACTCAAGGTTAAGCCGTCGCTAGTAGAAAAGGCTCTCTCTGCATTACAGACATTAGACCCACCAGGTGTCTTTGCCCGGAACATAAAGGAATGTTTACGTCTACAGGTTAACCGGGTAAAGGGTCTCACCCCAGCCATCGCCGCTGTACTAGACAATCTCGACTTGCTTGCAGCAAACAATTTTTCCGCACTAATCAAATTATCGAATCTTTCTAAAGGACAAATAACTGAAGCAGTCCACGCCATTAAGCGACTACATCCGAAACCGGGCCTAACATTTCATCAGTCGGTGTCGATACCAATGGCTCCAGACGTTTACACCTGGTGTAATGAAGACGGAACATGGACGTTCCAACTGAATAATCAAACTTTGCCAAACGTGAAGCTTGATTTTGACTACCATTCTCATTGCAAGAAACTTGCTTCTACCGAAGATGAAAAAAAATATCTTTCCCAACAATTCAAAGGCGCACAATGGCTTATGCGGTCATTGGATCAGCGGACGACCACTATTCTAGACGTCACAAGGGAGATTGTAGCTCAACAAAAAGGGTTCCTTACTAAAGGGATCGTACACATAAATCCGCTGACACTCCGAGACGTCGCCAATAATATATGCATGCACGAAAGCACTGTAAGTCGTGCCATTTCTGGAAAATACATATCCACACCAAAAGGNACCTTTTCATTTAAGTATTTTTTCTCATCNGCCATCAATTCGAGAAATACAAATGAGCAACACTCCGGAACTAAAGTTCGTTATCTTATTAAACAGTTAATTGAAAAGGAGAATCCGGAACGGATCTTATCTGACAGTCAAATTTTAGGCGCGCTCGAAAATCAGGGCATCATCATTGCACGGCGCACAATTACGAAATATAGGGAAGTTTTGGGCATCCCCTCCTCTATTCAAAGGCGCCGGCAAAAANCAGGCGCATAGCAGTTTATAGTGTTAATGGTTCGAACCGATTTTGTTGACAGTTTAGGACCTCGATATTATCAACTGCAGATTAAATGCACGATTGAACCAGGCTTCTCTCTCTTTTCTGTACTACTGATTCTTTCAAACCACTTTTTCANTAACCGCTGGTCAGACTATCAACGAGATTTTGTATAATCATAGGGTGACGAAGTATAAACGGTGTATAAGCGAACAGTCTCTACGCTGGAATACTCTGTAGAACCTGAACACGAAGAGTATTGTTGGTTACATCTTTTTTATGTTTCCGAATGAACGGCTTGTGATCATACGCACTAGGAACTTTGGCTAGGGGACCCGACAATAGAAGACACGATGAAGATTCAAGAACTGCTTTCTCCTGAAGCGGTAAGGATCGATCTCAAGGTCAGCAATAAAAAACAGGCATTTAGAGCTCTGGCTAAGATCGCATGCTCAATTACTGGCGTCGAGGAGCGGCTCATCTGCGACACATTGATTCAACGAGAGCGCTTGGCCACAACAGGGGTAGGCGAAGGCGTTGCCATCCCACACGCCAAAATAGATGGTCTTGATAAGTTGTGCGCAGTATTTGCACGTCTTAAAACACCTATTAATTACGATTCGGTGGACGATGAACACGTGGACTTAATATTTATGTTGGTGGGACCTCTGTCATCTGAGCATGTTCATTTAAAAGCATTGGCCAAAATTGCTCGTCTGTTGAGAAGTGCGACTATGTGCGCGAAACTACGTGGTAGCACGTCAGCGGATGCCATATATGCCCTTTTAGTTGCCTCATTAGAGGAAGACACTAACAGCTAAAAGTTCCTACGTGCATAATGTTCTCGAACCTTATTTATTGTAGTTAATCACAACAACTTTGTACCGTTTTCCTGCTGCATGGACACCATATATTTCATGCTACCCACTAGGCATTTCGCTTTCTCACTTAGAAAATGACACATTAATGTTAACTATATTGCTCCGCTCCGATGCCTCCCCCCAAACAATAATCGATATCAAATAAGGTCGACGCACCTTATACTATAGAAACGCAGCAGGAGTTCATCGATCCTATTAGCTCTTGCGAAACGCAGTATTTGGTCCATCGAAAAACACAGGACTAGCAGTTTNTTTCAAAAAGTATTTATTGGGGCTTTGCGAAAGAAACGTTTGAGAACAGCCAAGAAACTGTGCATACAACCCACTGCCCATAAGACAACCGAGAGTGGAATTTCGAGATTGAAAGAATCGGTCTTACTTTTAATAACTGGGCTTTCTGGTGCAGGTAAGAGTACAGTCCTGGATACTCTGGAGGATCTCGGTTACGAGGTTGTAGATAACTTGCCGCTTCGTTTGCTAAGAACACTAATTGAAGAAAGTGGCCAGACTACCCCATTGGCAATTGGCATCGACTCTCGTAGCGCGGGGTTTTCATCAGACTTCTTACTAAAGGAAATTGTTAGACTTAGAAANTCCGGGAANATCAAGGTCATCNTGATATTTTTAACCTGCGATTCCAACATTCTAAGATTGCGTTTCACAGAAACAAGAAGGCGACATCCTCTAGCTATTGATCGGCCAGTGACGGATGGGATTATTCATGAACGTCAGTTGATGATGCCGTTGTTGGAAAGATCTGATCATGTGTTTGATACTTCATCATTAGCGGTATCGGACCTTCGCCTGGCAGTCGACGGGCATTTNGCTCTTACTGACGGGCCTCCGTTAACAATNAGCATAACGTCTTTTGCTTTTCGNCAAGGATTACCACGAGAGGCGGATTTAGTTTTTGATGTGCGGTTTCTCGTCAATCCGCATTATGTCGATCATTTGCGGAATAAGACGGGTTTGGACGAGGAAGTCATTAGACATATTCAGGAAGACCCCGATTATGAAGATTTTTTTGCTCGCGCCTGTGCTTTTATCTTACCCCTGTTACCACGATATACAACAGAGGGAAAACGGTACTTGACAATTGCAATAGGCTGTACTGGGGGGCGGCACCGGTCAGTTGCTGTTTCTGAAGAGTTAGCTACGCTGATAGCGCGAGCAGGTTACCCTGTTAAAGTGCGGCACAGAGACATAGATCAAATTGGATTAAGATAAAAAGAGAGGTTTCATTGTGAGAGTTGAGAAAGATCCGGACGGTAATCTAGTTTTCNTTACTCCTTGCGACGGCTCTATATTTTAATTTCGTCCTAGTAGGTATGCTAGAAAATCAGGGCAATGGTGTTCTCTGCGGCAGTGAAAATAATACAAAAACAAGCTAAAAAAGTGTTAAATTCCTTAAGTTGATGTTTCGCGTTCTCTCATCCACAAGGCTACACATCAATATACGAGCTGTTCTGACAACCGCGAAATATGATGAAAACTAACTAGTCGCAATACCCTAACAATAAATTTATGCCCTTTAGGAGTTAATGAATGACCGAATTCTCGGACTTTAAAGTGGCGGACATATCCTTGGCCGCCTGGGGACGAAAAGAAATTGATATAGCTGAGTCAGAAATGCCTGGGCTAATGGCATTAAGAGATGAATACAGAGGAACGTTCCCGCTGCGCGGAGCCCGAATTGCTGGCTGCCTCCACATGACCATCCAAACCGCCGTACTGATAGAAACGCTTTTAGATTTAGGGGCCGAGGTACGTTGGAGTTCATGTAACATTTTTTCAACACAAGATCATGCTGCAGCCGCTATGGCAAACGCCAGTATCCCGGTATTCGCGTGGAAAGGACAAGAAGAAGAGGAATTTTGGTGGTGCATCAACCAAACTATTTTAGGGCCTCAGGATTGGACCCCCAATATGCTGCTAGATGACGGGGGCGACTTGACCAAGCTGATGCATGATAAGCACAGAAACCTACTGTCACAAGTAAAGGGTTTGTCAGAGGAAACAACAACAGGAGTACACCGCCTATACGAAATGGAAAAATCTGGCAGTCTTGGAGTGCCAGCTTTTAATGTAAATGACTCCGTGACCAAGTCAAAGTTTGATAATTTATATGGATGCCGAGAGAGTTTAGTGGATGGGATTCGACGGGCTACAGATGTGATGCTGGCTGGTAAAGTCGCCGTAGTTTGTGGGTATGGAGGAGTAGGAAAGGGGTCGGCCGAGTCTCTACGCGCGGCAGGCGCGAGAGTTTTAGTAACCGAAGTAGACCCCATATGTGCCCTTCAAGCGTCAATGGAAGGATACGAAGTAGTAACTATGGACCAGGCTGCCGGACGAGGGGACGTTTTTGTAACCGCTACCGGAAATGTTGATGTTATCACTCTTGATCATATGCGAGCCATGAAAGACCTTGCCATCGTTTGCAACATTGGGCATTTCGATTCGGAAATCCAAATCAACGCTCTAAGCAATATGCAATGGACCGAAATTAAACCGCAAGTCGACCAAGTGGACTTTCCTGACGGCAAAAGGCTGATAATTCTTGCCAAAGGAAGGTTAGTGAATTTGGGTTGTGCTACTGGCCACCCCAGTTTCGTCATGAGCGCGTCATTTACAAATCAGGTTCTAGCACAAATTGAATTGTGGAAAAATCCTGGTAGTTATGAGAACAAGGTATACATATTACCAAAACATTTGGACGAAAAAGTTGCTGCCCTTCACCTAAAAAAAGTTGGGGCAAAGTTGACACCTCTATCTCCCAAACAAGCAGAGTATATTGGAGTCCCACAACAAGGACCATTCAAACCTGATCATTATCGCTACTAGTGTTCTGGTGCTTCTTCGGTGCCACTTACCATGAACCAAGCCAATCACTTCCAATCCGAAGGACCCCTAGAACGAATATTTATGTTGCGGTCTTTGAAAGCGACCCAACAGCTTGCTCAATCTGTTGCCTCTATTTCTATCCCCGGAGATGTGATTAAACTGAAAGGACCTATCGGAGTAGGGAAAACTGTTTTTGCACGTGCCATATTGAGATCCCTTGGTTGCCAAGAAGAGATCCCTAGCCCAACGTTTACTTTAGTCCAAACCTATCAACTTTCTAACCTGACGGTATGGCACTTTGATCTTTTCCGACTTAAACATCCGGATGAAATTTATGAACTTGGCCTGGAAGAAGCCACTCTGAATGGATTGACGCTAATAGAGTGGCCCGAACGGATTGCGTTCTTTTCCCCCAAACACCACGCAGAGATAACATTTTCTTTCGATCCACATGGGGATCGCATAGCCACACTGAAAGGCTATGGCAACTGGAACAGGCGTTTGATCGAGCACAATTTAGAAGAAAATGTATAGGTCAAAAAAACACCGATTAGAATTCCTCAAAAGGCATGGCTGGGGAAAAGCAAAAATCAGCACTTTGGCTGCAGATGCATCGTTTCGTCATTACTATCGTTTGGAATCTGAAGGACGAACGGTTGTTTTAATGGATGCGTCTATCGATAGCGATAGCGTAGGTCCTTTTGTTGAGATGGCGCAGTATTTACGCGACCTCGGCTTTAGCGCGCCCGAAGTCATCACTGACGACACCGAAGAAGGTTTCGTACTCATGGAAGACTTGGGCGACCAGAAATTTAATACACTAGTTACAAAGTCCACAAACGAGGAACCATTTTACGAACGAGCAATCGATGTCCTTTGTGCTTTACACGAAAAACCAACGCCCTCTTGGCTGCCGCCATATGATGAAGATATCCTTTTGGCCGAGGCAAACCTATTGATCGACTGGTACTGGCCAGCGTTGAATAACAGCTGTGCGCCAGAAAGAGCGCGCCAAAGCTACCAAGACGCGTGGGCTGAGGTTTTTTCGCAGATTGACTTTAGTCCACACGTTACGGTGTTACGGGATTATCATTCGGACAACTTGATGTGGCTGACAAATCGACATGGCATCTCTGCTGTCGGCTTACTAGATTTCCAGGATGCTCTGATCGGACCTCCAGCATACGATGTCGTTTCTTTACTGGAGGATGCGAGGCGCGACGTTTCTAGAGTTCTTGTTGAAAAAATGGTCCACCGTTATATCAACAGATCCAACGCAACATCAGAAAGTTTTAGAGAAACCTATAATGCTCTGGGAGCACAACGAAGCTGCAAGATTGTTGGTATTTTCACTAGGCTTTGGAAACGCGATGGAAAAGATTCCTATCTGGATTTAATACCCCGAGTATGGCGTTTACTAGGACAAAATCTAACAGAACCAAGACTGCAGCCAGTCCGTAATTGGTTTGATCACCATATTCCCGTGGATCTACGAGTAAAACCGAAGCAATGACGAGTAATCACGCACATAACAAGTATGCAATGGTGCTCGCTGCTGGTCTGGGACAACGCTTGCGCCCACTGACGAATACCCTTCCAAAACCGTTAATCTCTGTTGGTGGCTCTACCATGATCGACAGAATTNTGGATCATTTAGTTGATGGCGGAATAACACATGTAGTGGTAAACACACACCACATGGCTGGACAAATAGAAATGCATTTAGAGCGGCGACTCAGCCCTAAAATTTCCATTTTACATGAAAATAAATTGTTGGACACAGGCGGCGGCGTCGCCCACGCATTGCCGCTGCTTGGAAGCTCATCATTTTTGGTAACCAATAGCGATGTAATATTATTGAATGGGGTACAACATTTTATTAGAAGGATGCGAGAAGTCTGGCGTCCGCACATGCTAGCCCTTCTTCTAGTACACCCAACAGTACGGTCATTTGGTTACAATGGATTTGGCGATTTTATGCTGGACCCAGATGGGAGAATGAGAAGGCGTAACGAGAGGGAAGTAGCCCCTTATCTTTTTACTGGTGTGCAGATATTACATCGCGGCTTATTTGATAATTGCCCGTCCCCACCGTTCTCACTTAACAAGATATATGACCGTGCTCAAAGCACCGACGGGCTCTATGGTATAGTCCATGATGGGGCATGGATGCACGTGGGTACTTTAAACGCGGTGGCAAGTGTCGACAGTCACCTCAGCCTGTTAACATAGGTTGTCGCAGGGTGGCATTTTCCCGTCCCCGTATTTCTACAATACCCATAGGAGCGGCCTTTATTGAAAGCATTGCCAACGGGTTGATTGATGATTTTAGCAAAGACAAGCCGAACTTTTTATCAGACGTCATAATCCTACTCCCAGATCGACATGCGGCAGGAAGTCTGACTCAGGCATTTGTGGACCTCGCTCCAAAACAGGCCATATTGTTACCACGTATTTATGCGATTTCCGATTTTGGGGACCCTCTACTACCCCAAGGTCGGGAAAGTACCGCCCTTGATCTAATAAAAGACCGGGATTCCATACCTGCGACAATTTCTATAACAAAACGTAAGATATTACTTGCAAGATTGGTTCACCACTGGTGGACTACGCGAACAGAACGCGTTAGCGGCACCTTTGATCAAGCGCTCCATGTAGCCACCAGTTTGGCAAATTTTCTTGATCAATTCCAGACAGCCCGTCTAAATTTCTCTGCCCTTGATACGTTAGTCCCTGAAGATCTTGCAGCTCATTGGCATGAAACAGTTGACTTCCTGCGTATTATAACCGAGCAGTGGCCACGGTTATTGGCGGAGCAGCATTTAATTGATCCCGCCCAACGTAGAAACATGTTGCTCAAGTCTTTAAAGAAACAATGGGAACAGTCAGCTCCGACAGNGCCGGTGATTNTAGNTGGCACTGCAGGTAGTATACCTGCAACTATGGATCTGCTGGAGACAGTTTCTAAATTACCAACTGGCCATATTGTCCTGCCAGGACTTGATCAAGAGCTTGACGAANCAAGTTGGCAACAACTTGAAGAGTCACACCCACAATATTGGCTAAAATGTCTTCTTGATCGCTTGAGTATTGCACGTAGTAAAGTCTTGATGTGGAGCAACACCACCGAACCAACCTTTATAGGTGAACGACGGAAGCTGNTCTCCNATTTTATGTGTNCAGAANTCTTTAAAGGCCGNCCGCGTGAGACAANAATAGCACTTGCAGCGGTANACGGATTACAAANTATCACCTGCCCCGACNTAACCACAGAAGCCCGNGTNGTAGCAATGCTGATGCGAAAGACACTAGAAAACCCTGGCCATACTGCTGCATTAGTAACTACAGATCGTGAGCTAGTCGACCGAGTAAAAGTGGAACTCCGAAGGTGGCAGTTGAAAGCCAATGATTCTGTCGGGGTGCCGTTACCTTATACGACAACAGGCATTTTTCTTCGTCTGATTGCTACTATGGCCAGCAGTGATGCACTTCCTATCCCTCTTCTATCCATGCTGAAGCACCCGCTTTGCAGCGCCGGGATAGATGGGCGGCTCTTTCGTAAGTATGTCAACGAGTTGGAACTTGACGTCTTTAGAGGAGCGGAATTGGGACCAGGGTTTCAAAGTATCTTGGACGTCTTGCATATGGACCCCNTTAAAANGGAATTGGTAACATGGTTCNAGTCAATAGCTTCTGCCGCCNAAACACTGCTGGCCCTTACACGTTCAGAGCCGCAAGAANTAAACAAAATCCTACACGCTCATCTTCGATTTGCTGAATGGCTATCTTCNAACCCGAGCGATGGAATTCATACCAACTTATGGGATACNGATGAGGGGAAGGCTGTTAACACATATCTTCAAGAGCTAATAGCCTACGCAGAAGAGGCCCCGGCAGTTTTCGGCCATGAATACGCAAATATATTTGCTGGGCTNTTATCAGACAANTACATNGATGTCCCTCCTGANGAACCACCCCGGCTTNACATTTGGAGTCCGTTGGAAGCGCGCCTTCAAAANNCCAGCCTCATTATATTTGGCGGCCTAAATGAAGACATATGGCCGCGACATTTGGCTGAAGACTCATGGTTGAGCCCTACTATGCGTAAATCACTGGGTATGCCNACTTCCGAACAGCTAACGGGATTTTCTGCGCATAACTTTGGCCATCTTTTTTGTGCCCGTAATATAGTTCTCACCCGTAGCGAGAAGAAAGACGGATCGGAAACAATTCCATCTCGATGGCTTATCCGACTTGCAGCTGTCCTCCAGACCAATAGAGAACTACCCTCCATTGTTGATCAGAGTTCTTACTGGACAGCTCTTGCCGAACTCCTTGATAAACCTAACTCACCAAAGGAAAAACTTGCGCCACCNAGCCCCTGTCCACCCGTTTCAGCGCGGCCTCGTCGTATGTCGGTGACACACGTCGAACAATGGATGAGAAATCCGTACGANATTTTCGCACGAAATATCCTAAAACTCTATCCACTAAAACCAATCAACAGTTCTCGTCATNCAGGTGAATATGGGATAATAATCCACAAAACTTTAAGCCGCTTTGTGCACCTTTATCCATGCAAAATTCCAGACAATGCACATGAACAGTTAATAGGAATTGCAAAGGAATTTTTTGCTTCTAGGCTTTCGAGCCCACACGTGAAGCTATTTTGGTGGCCACGCTTCAAAAGAATTGCCAGTTGGTTTATTGAACTTGAGAAAAATCGGCGCTCCGATCTTATCCAATCTTTTGCAGAGTGTGAAGGCCAACTGGACATCCATGTACCAGGTGGACAATTTATCTTAACCACAAGAGCCGACCGCATCGATCAACGCATGGACGGAACCTTCGATATCGTTGATTACAAGACCGGCGTCCTACCGAGCAAAGTAGATGTTGTCTCTGGCAGAGCACTACAATTGCCATTAGAGGCTGCAATAGGAAATAAAGGAGGCTTTGTTGGTTTAGCCGAGATCTCGGCTCATGCGTTGGTGCACGTACGCCTCAACGGGGGTGACCCCGCAGGTATGCTAAGAAGCATAAGCGAAGATGTACCAGCCGTCGCAAAACACCAGTTATCAACAATAACTCAGCTGATCACCCTTTTTGATAACAAAACAACCCCCTATCGTCCAGTAGCGTCTACTGATCCAAATCTCCCTCCCAGTCAATACCAGCATCTGTCCCGTGTTCGGGAATGGTCTTTGTCCGGGGACAATGAATGACAATAGAATCCGCCGCTTCGTCGATAAACAACCAACAACTTGCTTCCAGCCCCGAAGCTTCTGCCTGGGTATCCGCCTCAGCTGGGACCGGGAAAACAAAAGTGTTAACTGACAGAATTCTTCGATTAATGCTGGAGGGAGTGGCCCCACAACGAATTTTATGCCTAACCTTCACCCGAGCCGCAGCGGCCGAAATGGCGAACCGCGTCAAGAATCAACTTGTTAATTGGCAAACAGTTGATGACATTGAATTAGTTAAAAATTTAAGCAATCTAACGGGAATCTCTCCTGATTTACCGAGAATGACGCGGGCACGCAGCCTACTTGAACGTGTTATACGCTTGCCCGGAGGTCTGCGAATACAAACGATTCACTCGTTTTGTGACTCGCTTCTAAAGCGATTCCCGTTGGAGGCAAATGTTGCTCCAGGATTTAGTGTTATGGATGAAAGTACGACGTCACACCTTGTGGACGATGTACTTACTAAATTGCTAAGCCAAGTAAACCACCGTCCTTCGAGCGAGTTGGGAAAGTCCCTCTACAAAGTTGCTTCCCACACAAATGAAGTAGGATTCAGAGATCTTGCACAGCAGGTAATCAAACACCGAATACGAATTTCGAATCTCTTATCTACAGGTGACGCTAAAACCGCCACCTGCTCAATGCGATCCGTCCTGTCCGTAAATGGCAATGATACTGCGGAAAATACAATAATAGCTGCTTGCAAAAACGAATTGTTTGATTTTCCAGGAATAGTGCATGCGGCCGCCATGATGTCGGAAGGAACAAAAACCGATGCGTTTCGTGCCAGTGTAATAACCTCTTGGATTCATAAGTCTCCTAAAGAGCGGGTATTGGCATTTGAAGAATATAACCGTGCATTCCTAAACAATAACGGAAAACCCTTAGCCCGCTTAGTCGGCAAGACTGTGCGACTGTCAAAACCAGAGGTTTTGAAAACACTAAAAAGAGAGCAAATTCGAGTATTTAATACGATAGACAAGTGCAAAAAACTTAACTTGTTGGAAGTCACTGCAAGTCTGCTAACCGTTAGTGCCGCCATTCTTCGAGGATATGAGGAGGCGAAAACCGTTCACAACAAGCTTGATTTTGACGACTTAATATTGAAGAGCAAATCGCTTTTTGAAACTCCCGACGTGACACCATGGGTCTTATATAAACTTGATGGAGGTATTGACCATATCTTAATTGATGAAGCCCAAGACACAAACCCGCATCAGTGGGACGTTATCCAAGCTTTATCAGAAGAATTTTTCTCCGGCACCACTGCCAAAACAGAACATCGCACCATATTCTCTGTAGGAGATCCAAAGCAATCTATCTACAGTTTTCAGCAAGTCGATCCAGCGGCTTTTTGGGAAATGCAAACCGTTTTTCGAACAAAAGCGAAAGGCGCCCTATCACGATGGAATGAGGTAGGNCTGGACATATCCTATCGGTCGAGCCCTGTAATATTGGAAGCGATAAATCTAGTGTTCACACACACCGCCGCAGGTAGAGGTGTACGCACCATGGGGGAAAGTATGACGCAGATTAAGGCTGCACGGGCNGGGCACGCCGGATTGGTGGAAGTATGGCCACTCATTGAGGGAAAACCAGCAAACAAAATGCCAGCTTGGGACACTGCAGCAGGGAAAACGGAGACTTCAGCGGCACACGAACGATTAGCCCTATTGATAACAAAAAAGATAAGCATCTTGTGCTCATCAGGGAACCAACTACCAAACGGCCATGCCATCCGCCCACAAGATATTATGATACTTGTACGCCGACGCAGCGCCTTTGCAACCACTTTGGTTAAAGAACTGAGGACACAAGGGATCCCGGTTTCCGGTCTTGATCCAATAGCACTAACAAAACATATCGCCGTGATGGACCTGATCTCCCTTGCAAGATTCCTGCTGATGCCTGANGACGACCTGAGTCTTGCAGAGGNTTTAAAAAGTCCNCTATTTGAACTGGATGATGACGATTTATTTGCCATCAGCCAGCATAGACANGGCTCATTATGGTGCGCTTTACGCAACCATTCCGATGAACGACTGGTGTACAGAAATGCGCAAGCATTTTTGGAGCAATTGATTCAACGGGCTGAAACTGCGACTCCTTACGAACTATTTGCGGAATTGCTCAGTGTGCATGGTGGACGTGCCGCTTTTCTTAGTCGAATTGGGGACGACGCAACGGAACCCTTGAACGAATTTCTATCACAGGCTCTGACGCACCAGAAGGCTCACGTCCCTTCCCTTCAAGGATTTTTGGACTGGTTGGAGCATGAAAAGCATGCCATGAACCGTGATGTTAATACTACCAGTGGTAACGCCGTTCGAATTTTAACAGTCCACGGGGCGAAAGGCCTCGAAGCTCCGATAGTTTTTTTGCCGGACACTGTTCAGACACCTCAGGAAGTGCCACAGTTACTTTGGTCTGAGGACTACAATTACCTACTATGGACNCCCAACAAAAGACTTGCTGATAATGTTGCGGAGAATTTGATTGAGAGGGCCGCCACGTTACGCGATCTCGAATACCACCGATTATTGTATGTTGCCATGACCCGAGCGGAAAATTACCTTTACATTTGCGGTTGGAAAAACCACAAAAACTTAAATCCTGGCAGTTGGTACAACTTGATCCGCACGGGCATAAAAGCACGTGCTTCTATAGAGAAGGATTCCTTTCTCTCTACACAAAACCTAGCCCCAAACTCCAACGTGTTACGGTTGGCCGCATCAAAATTTGAGAAAACATTTAAACGTCAAAGTCTAAGAAAACCAGAACAGTTGCCAAGCCTACCGGTTTGGGCTCGAACCACAGCAGCTGCGCAAAACTCATCCCCACGAGTGTTTACATCAAGGCTAACTACAGTGCCCGACAGACGAGAGATTGTAATTGTCGATAGTGCAGGCGCACTTGTTTCCAAGCTGTTGCAGTGGCTTCCTGATTATCCAGCTCATAAAAGACCAGAACAGGCCCGATCATTTCTTGCCGATCCCAGTCTAAAACTTTCCCATAGTCGCCGAAAAGAAATTGAGTTGTCTGCTCTAAAAATTCTCACCGCACCTTCGTTAAATATCATTTTTGTACCCGAAAGTCGTGGAGCGGTTAAAATATCGGGTAACTTCACCAGGGCTGGAGTGCACTACAAATTTTCAGATACCATAGATCGGCTGGTTGTAAAGGATGAGGGGATTCTGTTAGTTAATTTTCTACCCGGGAGCGACTCGCCGACCGACGCATCTAACATTCGACATCGTGCCCTAATGGAGATGGCGGCTTCTCAGGCTCTTGTGAAACAAATATATTCTGACCGGCTGATTGAGTGTGCTTTTTTGTTGTTGAGAGAACCGAAATTAGAACAATTACCTAGTTCGGAGCTCGAGAAATGGTTGCCTTGACCACTCGAGTTCGTATCCTTAGATTCCACTCCAAAATCCACGCTGCGCGTANCTTNTTAAGANCATANGAAAGGGAGAGCCCATGTCTCCAACAAAAGTTACCGATTCCTCATTCGAGACGGACGTAATCAAGGCAAATAAACCGGTTTTGGTAGACTTTTGGGCCGAATGGTGCGGACCATGTATTCAAATCGCACCTGCGCTAGAAGAACTTGCATCAGAATATGGCGAGAAACTGACCGTGGCAAAAGTAAACATCGATGAAAATCCAGAAACTCCGACTCGATACGGTGTTCGAGGTATTCCGACATTGATCCTATTCAAGAACGGCGAAATCGCAGCCACAAAAGTCGGTGCGGCATCCAAAAGNAAATTAGCTGAGTGGATTGATACAGCGATCTGAGCNAACGCCNATACTACATTACCATCGTAATACAAAATCAAAGATCTTTCGCTTGTTTTTAAATTTGCATTAGCCCTGCATATATTTAACTANTCATTGCAGAGTTAATTGCATCCNGATGCATTTTTATAACTCAATTTGGGGCTTCATTATTGGCGGACAGGACTTGACCCGCTAAATGTAACGAACCACAAACCAAAACGTATTCTGATTCCACACTGGCCGATTTAATAGCNGACCCAANGTCGGNTGCTGCTTCTGCCACAAAACCCATATGCTTCGCTCTNACCGAAATGCTTTCTGCTGTAATACAGTTGTTTTCTCCAGCAATTGAAAGTCCCAAAACTCTCTTCACCAGCGGAGAAAACGGCCCAAGAAACCCCTCAAGAGACTTATTTTTGAGCATTCCCACAACTAAACAAGTTTGTCCCTTGTGAAATCTTTGTCTTACAGTAGCTGCTAGCGCAGTGCCGGCCGCAGGATTATGACCTCCATCGACCCATAACTGCGTTCTAGGTGGTAGTAGACGCGTCAACGGGCCATCAGAAAGTTGATGGAAACGACCTGGCCAACAGGCTCGTGTTAAACCAACACGTATCTCAGAGTCGCTAACAGTAAAAGCAGGCATTTGATCTAGGCTAGCTACGGCCAGACCAGCATTATCTCGTTGATGGNNTCCGATNAGGCTCGGTGNAGGAAGCAAGCGACGATTTACAGGNGACTCAAANATTGTACCAAATCCTCTGTGATGCAGTCGCCACTCATACCCTGATCTCCAGAGTGAAANGCCTCGTGAATAGGCCGNNCGCGCNATCACNTTCAANGCNCTCTTTTTCTGTACGCCGACAACGGTAATGCAATTCGACTTCATAATTCCTGCCTTTTCCGTGGCTATTTTAACGATACCTTCNCCCAGATAATTCTCATGGTCTATGGAAATCGGCGTTAACACAGTTAAGTATGGACGCAAGATCACGTTGGTGGCATCAAGTCTTCCGCCTAATCCTGTTTCAACTAGCAAGACATCTGCACGGACCCGAGCAAAAGCTAGGAAGGCAGCGGCTGTAGTCATCTCAAAAAAAGTGATATCATTATCCTGATTCGCACGAACGCATTGGTCCAGTAGCGATTCCAAATCTCCATCATTGATAATTTTCCCTGCAATCCTAATACGTTCATTAAACCGAACTAAGTGCGGCGAGGTGTAGGCATGCACTCGATAGCCCGCAGCTTCTAAGATTGAACTCAGGAACGCTATGACAGAACCTTTCCCATTAGTCCCAGCCACGTGAACCACTGGAGGCAAATGCCTCTCTGGCCGACCAAGCATAGCCAACAACCGCACCATCCGACCTAGGCTTAAATCAATAGAATTCGGATAGAGCCTTTGAAGGCGGTCAAACGAATGTTCAAGAACCAATTGTGTTATATGGTGCCAGGGCCAACTTCGGGCACTGACGTTTGACCCGGATTGACCNCTTCAGGAATCTCTAGATTGCCTGCATCGAGATTAGCGATATCCGCGGTCGGTCGGGGGTCAATTAAGAATCGTATTAACCTAATGAGGCGCCCTCTCAACTCGTTCCGGGAGACGACCATATCCACCATACCATGATCAAATAGATACTCTGATCTCTGGAAACCATCAGGAAGGCTCTCACGAATCGTGTCCTCAATCACTCGGGGACCCGCAAAACCGATAAGCGCATCTGGTTCCGCCAGAGTAATATCGCCAAGCATAGCAAACGAGGCCGTTACCCCACCGGTTGTTGGGTGAGTGAGCACAACGATATACGGCAATCCTGCCTGGCGCACCTCGTCCAACGCGACTATAGTTCGCGGCATTTGCATTAGGCTCAACACGCCCTCTTGCATTCGTGCCCCCCCCGAAGCAGTAAATACTATCAAAGGCGCTTTTTGCAGGATCGCCAATCGGGCTGCAGCAAGAAAGCCTTCTCCAACGGCAACCCCCATTGAACCGGCCATAAAATTAAAATCTAAAGCACATATGACTGACCGGCACCCTCCCATCAGACCATGGCCAACAACAACCGCATCACTGTTACCGGTTGCATTTTTGGCTTCCTTCAAGCGATCCGAATAGCGTTTGCGATCACGGAACTTTAGAGGGTCAGCGGTCACAGCAGGTAGCTCTATAGTTTGGTACTTGCCGTTATCAAACAAAACCTTAAACCTTTCGGTAGGATTCAGTTCCATATGGTAGTTGCAATGAGGACACACATTCTGACGTTCACCAAGTTCGCGATGAAATATCATTTGCTCGCATGAGACACACTTGATCCAAAGCGTATCACCCGTTTCCTCTCTAGTAACCAAGGCCCTTATTTTTGGGCGAACGAAATTGGTTAACCAGCTCATTAGGCTGTCCTTTCCCGCGCATCATGGACACCTTTAGCTAGGTTTGAAGTCAACGAAAGTACACCAGTAACCGGATTGGTCCCATTAGCCACCGCCATGGCAATCTGGTCTACTAAAGCAGAACCCACCACAACTGCATCCGCTACTTGTGCAACAGCACTCGCCTGTTCCGGTGTACGGATGCCGAACCCGACAGCAATTGGCAATTTGGTATGGCTTCGCAACCGCCTCACAGCCTCCGTTATATCATCGGTGGCTGCCGAGCCAACACCGGTTATACCGGTAATAGAAACGTAGTAGAGAAAACCGCTTGTATGTCGAAGGACAGTTGGAAGACGTTTGTCGTCAGTAGTTGGCGTCGCTAATCTTATAAAATGCAATCCTACTTTTAGTGCAGGCAAACATAGTTCATCATCTGCTTCAGGAGGAAGATCAACGACGATAAGACCGTCGACCCCGGCTTCTCGAGCATCCGTCAAAAACGACCCCACCTCATATGAAAAAATTGGATTAAAGTAACCCATTAAAATAACCGGAGTATCTTGGTCTACCATTCGAAACTGCGTAACCATTTCAAGAGTTCTTACCATGGTTTGACCCGCAGCCAGCGCGCGTAAACCGGATGCCTGAATAGAGGGCCCATCTGCCATAGGATCTGTGAAGGGCATTCCAAGCTCGATTATATCGGCCCCAGCACCCGGTAATCCCTTAATAACGTCAAGACTGTGTTTGTGATCGGGGTCACCTGCAGTTACAAAAGTAACGAGCCCTGCACGACCTTGTTTACGCAACACCTCAAAACGTTTTGCTAGTCGATCTGTACCCCCAGAAACTTTCATCAAATACTTACCCCCAGAGCATCTGCAACAGTGAAGATATCTTTATCTCCACGACCACACATATTCATCACAATGATATGATCAGCGGGCAAAGTGGGAGCTATTTTTGTAACATATGCAAGGGCGTGTGCAGGTTCTAATGCCGGCAGAATTCCCTCGAGTTGGGCACAGAGTTGGAAGGCGTCAAGTGCCTCGCTATCGGTAATTGAAACGTAGCTGACCCGCCCCGACTCGCATAACCATGCGTGTTCTGGTCCAATCCCAGGGTAATCCAGCCCAGCTGAGATAGAGTGAGCTTCTATTATCTGGCCGTCCCCATCCTGCAGTAAATAGGTCCGATTGCCATGAAGAACCCCTGGTCGCCCGGCGCTTAAAGATGCAGCGTGGGAGCCGCTTTCCACACCCTTGCCACCTGCCTCAACCCCCACCATTTGGACATCGCGGTCGTCAAGAAAAGGGTGAAACAAGCCCATCGCGTTGCTTCCTCCTCCAACGCACGCTATTAACGTATCAGGCAACCGTCCCCGCCCCTCAAGGTCCGCTAGTTGATTTCGCACTTCCATCCCGATAACCGACTGAAAGTCCCTCACCATTTCCGGATAAGGGTGGGGACCGGCTACCGTGCCAATCAAATAGTAGGTGCTATCTACATTTGTTACCCAGTCCCGAAGTGCCTCATTCATTGCATCCTTCAAAGTGCAGGAACCAGATGTCACAGGCACAACCTCAGCACCAAGGAGTTTCATTCGAAAAACATTAGGCTGTTGACGGGCTATATCAACTTCTCCCATGTACACCACGCAAGGCAGTCCCATTAAGGCGCAAACTGTGGCAGTCGCTACTCCGTGCTGCCCCGCGCCAGTTTCCGCTATGATACGCGTTTTACCCATACGCTTTGCGAGCAAAATTTGTCCTACGCAATTGTTGATCTTGTGAGCACCCGTATGATTAAGCTCATCGCGTTTAAAATAAATTTTGGCTCCACGAAGATATGGGGTCAGGCGTTCGGCAAAATAGAGGGGGCTGGGCCTACCAACATAATTTTTCAAATATTGGCGTAGCTCATGGTTAAAACTGGGATCAGTCTTAGCTGTTTCATATGCTGACCCCAACTCCAGAATGAGGGGCATCAAGGTTTCGGCAACAAACCGCCCGCCAAAAGCGCCAAAATTCCCATTCTCATCTGGGACATCGTAGTACGTGTTTGCATTAGTCATTGGCGTAAAATGTAGTCATAGTTGCAATGAAATAAATAGTCAGCTTTATCATCCGCAAGTGTAGAGCCCGATTTCAATTTTCAAGCATACGTGCATCACCTCGCACAGAACGTCCGACGTCTTCATATTGCACCCGCAACAGCCAAAAATTCCCGTATGCGCTCAGGGCTTTTTTGGCCTGGCACATCCTCTACCCCTGAAGAAACGTCAACAGCACGTGCACGGGTCGAAGATACCGCCGCTCTAAGGTTATCGGCTGTGAGCCCCCCGGACAATAACCAAGGTACCTTCCAATCTTTACCTCCCAGCAGTTTCCAGTCAAATGCAAGAGCATTTCCTCCAGGCAAAGCATTTGTCTGCTCTTTAGGGGCCTTCGCATCAAACAACAGCCAATCAGCAACATTCTCATATTGAGTTGCACTTTCAATATCTTGGCTCGTAGCGACCGGAATAGATTTTATGATGCGCACTTTGAATCGACTTTTAATCTCTGCCACTCTTCTGGGAGTTTCTTGGCCATGTAGCTGGACCAAGACGTTAGGTATGCTTCCTACAACACTATCCAATTCTGCATCTCCTGGCTCAAAAAAAACTCCAACCGAGCTTACCGATTGTGGCAGTTGCAATGACAGTTCTCTCGCATGTAGTGGCGTCACTGACCTGGGCGAAGGTGGATAAAACACAAATCCAATGAAACGCGCGCCACCCTCTATGGCCGCTAACACCCCTTGAGAGTCGGTTAATCCACAGACTTTTACCGTTACACCTGAAACCTTCATGACCCAAGTGTCACCAGTTCAGCGACTTCTGCCGCAATACGCTGAACTGCAGCCACAGGATCTTTGGCACCGGTAATGGGCCTACCAATAACTAAATAGTCCGCGCCTTTATTTAAAGCCTCGGCAGGCGTCAACACCCTTTTTTGATCATCTGAGCCAGCCCATGTAGGACGTATTCCTGGCACCACCAGCTTAAAGCCACCCCCACAAAGCCGACGTAGCGCCTCGATTTCGTGCGCAGAACATACAACACCGTCCAAACCACTATCTTGGGCTAGCGATGCCAAACGCAACACTTGATCAGCAAGATCACCTTGAACACCTACCTCACAAAGGTCATCGTGACCAAGGCTAGTTAGAACTGTTACCCCCAGTAACAGTGATCTCTCTTGACCCAGCGTGTCGGCTGCCTCTCGGTTCGCACGTACAGCTGCCTCCATCATAGCCCTACCTCCACTAGCATGGAGGGTCAACATGGCCGGTNCCAATCGTGCAGCAGCATGCACTGCGCCTACAACAGTATTAGGAATATCAAATAGCTTCAAATCCAAAAAAATCGGAAGTCCCCGCTGGCGTATCANCTCAACCCCAGGNGGTCCAAATGTGCTAAAAAACTGGATACCTAGCTTAACACCTCCTACATATGGCGAAATAGCCGAGGAAAGTGACGTGGCTCTATCAAGATCATCTGTATCAACGGCACAAAAAATGTGACAGTCGTTGTTTTTTTCTATCATCCCCCAAGCCCTAGTCATCACCATAAATTCAGCGTTTATACCAGCAGTTCACTTTCTCAAAATTTCTTAGATCTCACTTCACATTCATATTTTAGTGTCGGGCTACACACTTTTACCATCCGCCTTCGAATTTTCACCCACTAGCCTGGCACCTGTTAGGTTCTGTTCTGGTTGACTTTCCAAACTATATCGCTTTACACGTTCTTCCTGCAGTTTGGCGTCAAGCCATTTCAAACGTCGCCCCTGCTGACGCACACGCCTACGTGCCCCCGCACCCGAAACCCAAGTGCATATTCCTCCCAAAAAAACACCAATAAATAATACTATTAAAAGGATCAGNTAAATGGGCGCTTCAACAANAAAAGCAAAGGGCAACAATTTAACTACAACGGTCTCTTGATTGGAAAGCGAAAATAAAACGCCCAATAGGAAAATTAACACACAAATTATGCCTGCAAAAAGCCGAAGCCAGCGCAAGCCGCCACNCCACAGCATGCCGCTCTTTGTTAATCCTTATTTATCCGTGCACGTAAACCTTTACCGGACTTAAAATACGGTGCTGACTTTTCTGGGACNTGAACTGTAACTCCAGTTCGTGGATTACGGCCTTGACGGGGACCACGTCTCTTCGTCGAGAATGCACCAAATCCGCGAAGTTCTACGCGATCACCACGCGCTAGTCCACTGGCAATGTGATCGAAAATCGTCGAGACAATCTTTTCAACATCCCGCTGGTACAAGTGAGGATTTGCCTCAGCTAGTTGAAGAATTAGTTCCGACTTAGTCATCGACGGCACTCACTTTTAGCGTTTAGAACAAGCCTGTTTGCTATGTGCGCACTGATTAGGCTATTCAAACGGTCCAATAGGCGCTCAAACACACCCTAAGGCCCTGTCTCCCAGCCACACTCCCGCCGAACACACCACCAATGCCTCGCGGATAAAAAACATGCTTGTTACCTGAACAGCACGGCTCTATCACTTCACCGTATAGGAAGGTTGCCAAACCGAAACAAGTCCGTCAAGTCCAAGGCGTTCTGCCAAAAAAGTTTTTGGAGATACGCTCGACAGCAGCCAGTCCAACCAGCCGGCGACGGGGTCGTCAGTTGCCAGCCTCTTTTCAGGTAATGATATTGGGATCGCGTGTGCTTTCTCTAACCAGTGGCGAGCGTCTGAAACGCCCCCTAAATCGTCAATCAATCCATTTTCTATGGCTGTACGACCACTGTAGACTCTGCCGTCAGCAAGTCCATCTACCACACCAGGTTCTAGGCCACGACGTTCAACAATCATTTCCTTAAACATGGAATGTACGTCGTCNACTAATTTCTGGTTCACCGCCCGCGCACTNGGGGTGAGTCGCTCTAAGGGATTCGGATAGGACTTTAACGGGCCACTTCGAATGGTNTCATTTTCGACGCCCATCCGATCCATTAGTCCAACGATGTTTGTGGCCTTAAGCAACACACCAATTGACCCTGTAATGGTGCTTTCCCGGGCAAATATTCGATCCGCCGCAATGGCTGCCATATAACCGCCAGATGCTGCAACACCTCCCATCACGGCTGCTACCGGTATTTTATCCTGAACTTCCCGAAGGGCTCGATATATGGCCTCACTTGCAGCCGTTTCTCCACCCGGGCTATTAATATATACCACCAATGCAACCGCGTCGGTATTTGTAACAAGATCGTACACCGCCTTTTCGAGGTTTGGATTACTAAGAATAAAACCTTCTATCTCCAACAAAGCTACATGCCGTCTGTCGCCCAATTTAGTCTCTTTTCCAACGACAACTGCAAACAAAATAACCAACACAACGAGTGCACCCGTTCGCCAATAAGACAGATGGCGCTTTAACTGNTCCCTATCAATTTTTGNATCAGTNTGAAGTGGCACTACTTAACCTCNAATCTAGTACCACAGCATTGTAGCAATAATGCCTTTTATGAATTCTACCTTCAAAGGTTCGTGTTGCCTCATTTACCCTTGATTATTATTCGGAAACATTGCCACCGTTACCAGTATTATCAGGCTCTTCTTCGTGCGATTTTTCATTATCCTTGTTTTTCTGTGACGCCTCTTCTTTTTCACTTATGGCTGCACCAAGTATCTCTCCTAGGCTGGCCCCACTTGCCGTAGAACCNTATTCGGCCATCGCCCGCTTTTCTTCTTCTATTTCAAGAGCTTTAACCGACAGGGTAAACTTACGACCAGCCTGATCCACCTGAGTTATTTTTGCATCAACTTTATCGCCTACAGAAAACCTGTTTGGTCTCTGTTCACCACGTTCGCGTGCTAGATCAGAAGAACGTATTTTCCCTGTCATGGTATCATTGATTTTAACTTCGATCCCACTATCAAGGACTGCCGAAACCAGGCAGGTAACCGTCTGACCCTTTTTCAATTCCCGGGCAGCATTCGCGAACGGGTCTTCCGTAAGCTGCTTAACCCCAAGACTAACACGTTCTTTTTGGATATCTAGTTCAAGCACCTTGGCCTTGACCTTATCGCCCTTCTTNTAGGCAACAACCGCCTCTTCACCAGGCTTATCCCAAGACAAGTCACTTAAGTGAATCAGACCGTCAATATCGCCGTTTAGCCCCACAAATAAGCCGAATTCGGTGACATTTTTTATTTCTCCTTCGATAATGGCACCTACGGGATTGACCTCGCCTACCACCTCCCAGGGGTTGGCCTCACATTGTTTAAGCCCCAAACTGATACGGCGCTTTTCAAGATCGACGTCAAGCACCATAATTTCCACTTGTTCGCTGGTCGAAACTATCTTTCCTGGATGGATATTTTTCTTAGTCCAACTCATTTCCGACACGTGAACCAACCCTTCAACACCAGGTTCAAGCTCAACGAATGCTCCATAGTCTGTAATATTGCTAACCCGGCCAGTAAATTTTCCCTTCACTGGATATTTAACTAACACTCCATCCCATGGATCTGACTCAAGCTGCTTCATCCCTAAACTGATGCGTTCTGTCTCCAAGTTGAATCGGATCACTTGCACCTTAACTGCTTGGCCTATACTTACTGCCTCAGAGGGATGATTTACGCGTCGCCAAGCAATATCCGTGACGTGCAGAAGACCATCAACCTCTCCGAGATCAACGAAGGCTCCGTAATCGGTTATGTTTTTTACTATTCCATCTAGAACCTGGCCCTCTTTCAATCCCTTCAACAATTCTGCGCGGGCTTCCGCTCGAGACTCTTCCATCACAGCGCGACGGGACACCACGATATTTCCACGCCGCCGATCCATTTTTAATATCTGAAATGGCTGTTTATTTCCCATCAAGGGACCAATATCACGGATGGGACGAACATCAACTTGACTTTGAGGCAAAAATGCGACGGCACCACCTAAGTCAACCGTAAAACCACCTTTCACACGACCAAATATTGTACCCTCGACACGTTTACTATCTCCGAAAGCCCCCTCGAGCTCGACCCATGCCTCCTCACGGCGCGCCCTCTCACGGCTAATCGCGGCCTCCCCGTTGCGATTTTCCATTCGGTCGAGAAAAACCTCGACTTTGTCACCTACGTTGATATTGGAATCTGTCCCCGGTGTAGAAAACTCTTTCAGGGGAACCCTTCCCTCAGCCTTTAGCCCTACATCTATTACCGCCGTGTCATTTTCGATGGCAATGACTGTCCCTTCAATCACCGTGCCTTCAAGTTTTTCCGACCCCCGCATGGACTCTTCAAAAAGAGTTGCAAAATCTTCATCTATGCGATCGGGCCCATGGCCTTCGGGCGATACTTCATTCATTCTGCTTGCCTGTCCTAAACTATTGTAAATTTCGATTCAAACCTCGGCACGTAATGTATGTTACCGAAAAACTACTAACCTTTTCACGCAGTCTTAACTGGACGTGATATTATCAACTGACAGGCGGCATCAAAAGCAACGCTAGCACTCATGTCAGTCGTATCCAGCAAAAAAGCGTCTTCCGCCCGCTTCAACGGTGCCACTTCACGATGGCGGTCCCGCTCATCACGCTCTCTTATTTCATGCAGAACCAAGGACCTTATACTGCCAACGCCCCTGTCCCGCAACTCCCGAAATCGCCTTTCGGCGCGGACTTCCGCGCTAGCCGTCACGAACAATTTAATATCTGCGTCCGGGAGAACCACTGTTCCTATATCTCTTCCATCTAAAACAGCTCCGCCCGCACCACCAGGTGGCAACATTGCAAAATCCCGTTGAAAATCGAGTAAAGCTAGGCGCACGGCCCTTTGCGCCGCCACTACAGATGCCCATCGAGTGATCTCTTCATCACGTAACTCAGGTGCCTCCAGGTCCGCGATCTCCAACCTGGATGCCGCAGCAACAGCCAATGCCTCCTTTGTGGGATCACCTCCATCATGTAACAGCCGAGCCACGGTTGCACGATAAAGTAAACCCGTATCGAGATGAGCCAAGCCAAAGCGTCTGGCGAGGCGCCGGGCCAAAGTTCCCTTGCCCGACGCAGCTGGGCCATCAATCGCTATAACCACTCTGTCCTCATATGGAACATGCCATTTTGGCTCCAATAAGGTTCATATCCTGTAAAAAGTTCGGATAGCTACTATCAATCATAGACCCGTCATCAACTTCCACTGGCACCTTAGAGACCAATCCTAAAGTGAGAAACGTCATGGCAATACGATGGTCTCTGTGACTCAAAATCTGATTTTCACTACCAGGGACACCCCCAGTTCCAGTTCCTTTCACTTCCAGTGTATCCCCAGTTACAGATGTCTCCACCCCACAGTCCTGTAATCCATCAACTATTGCCCGCAGGCGATCACTCTCTTTAATTCGGAGCTCTCCCAGGCCATGCATCAGAGTTGTGCCATCTGCGCACGCAGCAGCAGCCGCCAGGATGGGATATTCGTCAATCATGGATGGCGCACGGCTTGCAGAGATCTCCACGGCCTTCAGTTTCGAACTACGCGCAGTAATGTTTGCTATAGGCTCGCCATTGACTGTTGCCACTGAATCAATATGAATATCTGCGCCCATTTCGAGCAGGCACTTGTATAAACCGGTCCTTGTCTCGTTTATGCCAACCCCTTCCACCACCACCTCGGAATTTTGAGTAATCAGCGCAGCAACTAGTGGAAACGCAGCCGATGATGGATCCCCTGGTACGGTCACTTCCTGGGCCATCAGCTCAGGGTGCCCTTCCAATGTTATGTGAGTTACCCCATCAATTAACTCCGATCCGATTTTGGCTCCAAAGGCCCTAAGCATGTTCTCGGTATGATTTCGGGTAGGAATGCTCTCTATTACCTTCGTTGTGCCAATAATGTTTAGGCCTGCAAGTAGAATCGCGGATTTTACTTGTGCCGACGCGACAGGCAGTTGATATGTAATCGGCATAGGGGACTGCGCGCCTATAAGCACCACTGGCAAACCACCATTGGTTCCGGTCCTTACTGATGCCCCCATCTGCTCTAACGGCTCGGCAACACGCCTCATCGGGCGGGCTTGAAGTGACCTGTCACCAGAAAAAATGGTCTGTATCGGATGACTCGCAAGAACACCCATTAACAGGCGAACCGCTGTACCACTATTGCCAAGATCAAGTACATCTGCCGCCTCGATCAGACCCCCTATTCCGACGCCATCAATTTCGCAGTCTCCTTGTTTCCCTACCCCAATAACAACGCCACATTGGCGAAGCGCGTTCGCTGTGCTTGTTAAATCATCAGCCACCAACAAACCTTTGATAAGGGAGCGCCCAGTTGCTAGCGCTGCTATTATTAAAGCTCTATGAGAAATCGACTTATCGCCTGGCGCACGGATAACCCCACGCAAGGATGCTGAGGGTGTTGTCTGAACTGGAACTAATCCTGGCTGCGTCATGTCTACCAACTTACTATAAACTTCTAGTATTTAGTCCTCCAACGTAGGTAAGTAAAACACGCGATTATAGAGTAGAAAACTCTTTTTACTTTGACAGAGCGAGGTGTTCATGGCAAAGGGCCGAAAAATCGACTACTCATTATAAAAATGAAGGGAGGGGGAAGTGGCAAAACTAGAGTGGGGAGAAAAACATCTTTGTTCAAATTGCAGTGCAAAATTCTACGATATGAGGCAAGTAAAGGCGATATGCCCAAGTTGTGGGACAAAGATCAAAACTCCAAATTATACCACTGGGGTATCAAAGCCTAAGCCCAACCTGAAAGAAGTGGCAACAGGAGCTACAGAGGAACCGATGAGTGAAAATACAACTGATGANGATATTANCGNNGATAACATAGCAGTTGTTGAAGAGGACGACGATATGTCNAGCGTGATAGATACAGAAGCGGTCGCGACACAAAAGGATGAAAATTAACTCCGCCTGGCAGNCGTGAGGAATGTCAGATTTTCCTTGCTCTATCACTAGTCGCTGCATACTTTCCCTAACGAGACGACGAANTNCGCCCGGATCAATGGTACCCTGGGGCTATAGCTCAGTTGGGAGAGCGCTTGAATGGCATTCAAGAGGTCGTCGGTTCGATTCCGACTAGCTCCACCAATTGCAGAGATTGATCCACATCAAATCCGAGCCCTTCCCTGTCGTAGCGAAAACCTAACTTCGCACTGCACCTTCAATCTTTATGGGCGGCTGGTAACTCTCTCAATAGTTCAGTCTGCAGAACGGGATGGTTTTATGTTCCCGTAGGTTTTTTTTCATAGCTCACAGCCAAACCAGCTGTTGCGTCACTTTGAATACCGTATTGTGGAATGGGATAACGAAGTCCGTTACTGGAAAGGCGCGCTAGACCTTCGACCAATTTCGGCAGAAATTTTGGTGGCAAAGCGATAAGCAGTTCATCCTCCAAAACCCCTCCGTACCGGCGTTCAGCAAAACAAGGTATCGATAAGCTGGGCTCTCCTGTTGACAAGGCGCGGCCCCAAGAATCCGCACAGGCAGACTCGCCAACACATCCCCATTCCAGTTTACGGTACCCACTCCATTGCAGACCATTTATCAGTATAATCATTTGGGCTGGAGTGGCGTAAATCAAACAGATGTCAGGTGGATCAAGGCGCCCAGAGATGAGTGGCGAAACAGCCATGGCCTGCCAGAGACCAGAGGGCACTACGTCCATTGCGGATTGATGTGCACGGGAGTCAGATTCCGTCTCAAACCAAACACCAGCCATATGTTTCCCTGAACGCCAGTTTTCATCATGGTTACAGAGGCCCAACACGGCGGCACATTGTGTCCCCACCAAATCCTTGGCTGTAATTCCCACAGTCCAACCCAAACGAGATGCCTGAGCAACTATTTGGTCCGCGGTATGGATTCTCTTTGGACGTCGAATTCTCGGTACCNCCTCCATGTCGTCCACAGAAGCGAACATTTTCATGCCTATGGGAGTGGTTTTGAGCCGAAGATACTTCTGTAAACCATCGACAAGCGCATTCCAATTGAAANCGGGCCCACTTAATTCCAANTTCCTTTTGCCAGGGCCGGCACCTGCCACATCACCATTTCCCACCATATGTTTTCCCCTCTCCTAGGCCCAATCCTGNAATGAAAAAGTCCTTAAGTGNATTGTCANAGCCCGTCCAGGAGAATCCACAGCATAACGAACAATTCCTTGTGACATCCCAACCGATNCTCTTTGGCACGCTAACATTCTGTGCGTATGNCACAAAGATGCGTTGCAAACGCAGATCTGGGTTGCAGCATGACCNTTTGTTACTGCAGAACCACGGGCTTATTATATCCTCATAATAGGGCNAGTGGCTACTCGNCAGCTTTCTGTCACCTANCNGAAGATGAATNAGATCAAACAAAATGAAACTTAGAACCGCTTTTTTCAGTGTGGTTTTTGTAGGNGCTGTTGCCGGTGGCGGTGCTTATGGGCTGAATTGGTGGGATNCTCACCGTTATTTAGCCACTACCGATAATGCGTATGTCCGAGGTCATGTGACCGTAATCAGTGCATTAGTTACGGGAGAAATAGAAGATGTCCACGTTCTCAACAATGATCATGTTCGCGCCGGTGACCCTCTAGTNAGTTTTCAACCTGCCGGCTATGAGGCGACAGTTGACGCGGAACGGGCTAGGTTGCGAGCGGCGGAAGCCGACGTAGACGTTGGACAAGCGGCAGTGGAACACTTANATGCCCAGCGTCAGCTGCAACTGTCTCTTGTTGCACAGTCCGACGCCGGCCTCGCAGCGATTAATGCTCGATCGGAAAATGCGGAACGAGAGCTTGTGCGTTATCAAGAACTATATGAACGGAAAATTGGGACTCGCCAAAAATACGAACGAGTGATGATGGAACGGGAAATAATACGTGCTGAAGTTCTACGTGCAGAGGCCGAGCTTTCAGCTGCAAAAGACGANATTTCAGTAATAGATAGTGAAATCCGNCGGATGGAGAGNGATGTTGNGCGCCTAAAAGCTGAAGTCGGAAGGNCCAGTGCCAGCGTCGATAAGAGCGAACTGGCACTTTCGGATACCATAGTTTATGCACCACAAGATGGGGCCATCGCCAACCGTAAAGTGGAACCCGGAATGTATTTAGAAGCAGGTTGGCCAATGATGGCCCTGGTTCCACTTGAAGAAACTTGGATAATCGCAAACTTCAAAGAAACCCAACTTGAGCATGTTCAACCAGGACAACCCGTCTTAATCAAGATTGACGCGTTCCCCAGTTATCCAGTGACAGGCGCTGTTGACAGTGTGGCACCTGCGAGTGCTGCTGAGTTCAGTTTACTACCGCCTCAGAACACTACTGGAAATTTCATAAAAGTGGTGCAAAGAATTCCTGTGCGAATCCTTTACGCCCTTCCGCCAGCCTTAAAAGGGCGCGTGGTGCCAGGAATGTCTGTACTGGTTACTGTTGACACCGGGAATGAGCCTAGAGACGGTGCAACGTTAGCCTCAAAAAAATAAGCAAGACCTTAACTTGGACCACACCGCATTTAACCGCGCAGGAAAAACTAAACAAAGTTATTTCCCTTTTAAAACGGCCATTATACGGTCGACAAAAGAAGCCTCGCCTTCTCTGAAGTCTTCACTCGTCACCAGTTCGCACCGCCTCAAATTACGAAATAACCGTGCAAGGTCCTTCTGCTAGTGTTAGGCGCACAAAATTTATTGATCGTTGCACGGCCGATAGTGCTTGCTTGGAAATTTACCGGCCAACCTGTATAGCGCGATCGAGTTACCCTGACGGTCGTGTAATTTTTTGGACAAAATTTAGGTTAAGCAGCGCTTCTACATAAAATTCAGCGTCAGTTGNGAGATACCGAAACGCGTTACCCCAACCAGCCTTCTCAAACATTCAGACCGTTGCGCCTGCAAACAATATATTTTCTCTTTCCAAGAAAATGCTTTGCCGATTTAGGAGTCCGTATGTTAACTCAGGGCTCGTTTCTCCCTTCAGCGTAAAAAATAATACTTGTTATCTTAGGAGNTCTGAGGACCGAGTTGGAGGCACCNTTTGCCGTCTCGCATTGTCGTTATCTCGATTGACCGACGAACCCCACTCNAAACTGTCAATAGCATCACAAAATGGACACTGGAATGCCCAACTATCGGAAACTTCTCGACACACACCACACTGCCAACTTGGTTCCCCAGAAGCATTAGACGCCTTGAGCAACCATTGTCGGGCGGCTGCTTCATTATTGTTCTCACCCTCCTCAAGCCTCGCCATAAGGCGGTATAGACGCTGATCCGGACTTCCTTGGGCGGCCCGTCCCAAATGTTCCCTAGCCGTACCCCACATTGATGCATCAAGCGAAGCAGATGCCAGGGCCAGATGTCCTTCTTGGTCCCCTGGATGCAACGATACTAATGGCTCCAGAACTTTCATCCGACCCAGCACAGTTAATGGCTCCGAAATTTCGATAAGTACCCGTGACAACTCGGGGTGCGGTTTAACTTTCCAAGCATCGATAACCAGTTTTTTTGCGCGTTTAACGTTGCCTATTTCGACAAGGNTTTGCGCCGCCAGTATGACAGCCGGGATGAAACCGGGTCTTAATCTCACAGAACGCCCTGCCAATTTGCTAGCTTTTTTCTTTTCCCCATCATGCAGTGCGACCTGGGCTAGTTTNAAAAGTAACAACGCGCGACGACGACGCGCATTAGCGGGTTTAATTTGGTGGGCCCGTTCCGCCGCNAGTACAGACTGATCNGCATTTTTCCAATTACCTGCAAACGTCTCGAGTTCGATTAAATTGTTGAGTACCCAATCAGCGCGCGGGTTGATTTCAAATGCCCTTCGCACCAGTGCCAATGCGGTATTCTTATCCTCTTCACGTAACGACTGAACCAATAGGCCTCTAAGACCCAGAAATTCACTCTCTGGTTCGGACAGCATCTCCCTAAAACTGTGTTGCGCTTTACTTTCATCACCTTCAAGCTGGGCTGCTTGCGCCGTCAACAAAAGACGCAAAGGGCGGTCGATCAGTGACTTTTCGACTGTGCGCACAGCCCTTTTTGCTGCTTTGCCATCTCCAGCGGCTACTGCGACCATTCCTCGAGTGAGAAACCTATATCCACGCTCGCGCATTCTTTCTCGTTGAAACCTCGTGACTAATCTCGGGCTCCGCACAATTAGAATAAGCAGTTCAAAGACAANCGCACACAAGACACCGCACACAAGNACAATAGCAATTAGCATGGAGACAGAACTCTCCAATAAATAATCGTGCCAAGTGAGGGTCACATCCCCCGGCTGTTCTGCTATCCATACAGCCAACATACCGGCGACCGTTACAANAAAAATAAAAAGCAACACCCGTACCATGGGATTCTACGGCCTTAGTGATCTGTTGATACTGTNTCGTGTGCGGCTATTCATTAGGGCGATAGCTTCTACCGTCAGTTCTTCAAGAGCCAAATTCACCTCAACCCGATCACGAGCCGTCCTCAACCAACTACTTGCGAGACCCCTCTCATCGTTTATGTATTCAATAACTTTCGTTGCCTCATCTATATCTCCAGACAAGAGGTGCGCTTCAGCGCGCGCCGTTAAAGCCCCGGCATCATTTCCCGCGGCGCTGGCTCCAATAGGGCGGATACTTATTACCTTTCTTATCTTCAATAACATCTGATCTCGCCAACCGGAGCCATTACTTGATGCCTCCGCCATAATTAGGGAACGAGCTAGTTCGGGAAAGGAACGCTTTAGTTCGACCTCTGTCGTTACCCCTTGCTCCCGATTTACCTCTAAGTCTTCAAGGGCTTGGCGCACTTTGGGTGACAAGTTCGGAATTGCCGCAACTAGAGCCCATTCCCCTGAATATGGCTCCCCGCGCGCAATGGCTAAGCGCAACTGTCCCACAGCAAGTAACAAACCCTCGCCAGACCGAAAAGATCCTTCCAAAACCGGCCTCATCGCACCGTCAATAGTCCGTTGCAGCCTTTCTATATCGGTTCTCATAGTAACGAACCTCGGATCGTTTTCTAACGCCGAAATAAAATTTCTACTTTTAGCCTTGTTCAGAGCATTCTCAGTTTCATAGGCGGTAAAGTCCTCGCTAAGCAACGCCAGATTCTCACTTAAGTTCGCAATCTGCCGTTCCAGACGCTGCACTTTGGTTACAAACTGTTGCACTTCTCCAAAACTCGCTTCCATTGCCTGAAGTTTGTTCTGAACGCCCGTATCGATAACAACTGGCCGAAGCAGCTCACCTTTATTTACTAAGAATACGGCAAGTACTGTTCCAGATGTTACCAAGACTCCAAAAATAAAACTGATAAACCGAGCTTTCCTAGTTAGATTAAGGATAAAATGCATCAAAGAAGACGTCTTTTCCGCCGTTGGAAAAGGTTGTCTCTCTTCCTTGCCAATTTCAGAAACATAACCTTCATTATTTTCGGACTCAGAATCCGACATTCCGGACATTCTATCCCGCCTACTTCACAGCCATAACCGCCGATACCAAGTTAGTACCAATTGATCGGTCACTCACTACCATACTTCCCCACGCACTGGGACCCGCCGCCTTACAAACTGCCTCACTTAAACAAAACGCTGTCATGCCCAAGAGTGCCTTCTCACACGAAGCCTCAGAAGCCAGTTTCATAAACACTCTGGCCGTCCGTGGAGAAAAAAACAAGACACCGTCGATATCGCCTCTCCCTAAAGCCTGCCGGACATCAACCGATAATCGTCCCGCCGCAACTGCTCTATAAAGTGCAATTCGTCCAGCGCTGAAACCCTTCAGACGCAATTGCTCAACTAACCTTCCGGCAAGAGTCCTCCCACCAACGTGCAACAGACCACCCGCCTCCCGATTCACACGTCGCATCACTAATTTTATTAGGTCATTCACATCTCCATCCGCCGAGTACACATTCTCAAAACCATAGCCTGAAAGTGTCTCCGCCGTTACCCGGCCAACAGCATAAATTTGACATTCGCGTTGCCTCGTTGCTTTAGCAAGGGCCGTCGCACCATTAGCACTGGTCACCAAAAGAGCCTGATAGTCGCGAGGATNAAAATTGATATTTGTTTCGGGAANGATACTGAGCATCGGTTCAATCCATANNTCAANNCCTTCNGCCCGAAAGGTNGCTGCAAGCACCTCGGATTNTTCTCGGGATCGGGTTAACAAAAGTTTCACAGGCCTTCATCACAGAGCATGAATGCGTTCGCTTGATAGCACCCCCTTTTAAAGGTCGGTGCCTCGGGCTACGCGTATATCTTCAAAGCTCAGCGCCCCATATTTCTATCTTCCAACCAAGTAGCCTGAACCAGTTTTCTTTAATAAGTTCAAACCCAATTCTTTACCCAATCGTTGTGCATCGCTGATCACACCTTCAATGCGTTCAGTTATAATTTTTGTTCCATCAGGTGCCGCAATTAACCCTTCTAAGTTCATTGTACCATTAGCATTCAGAGTACCAAGGCCAGCTATAGGAGTTTCACAAGAACCTTCAAGCTGGGTGAGAAATGCTCGCTCGGCACACACAACGGTTTCGGTAGGCTCATGATTTAGTGGTATTAGAAGATTTCTTATCGCGTCGTCACTATGCCGTGACTGTATACCAATAACACCTTGAGAAATCGCAGGCAGCATCTGGTCAGTCGAGATTATTTCTGTGATAACATNTTCCTTTCCAAGCCGTTTCAGACCTGCAACTGCAAGTAATGTCGCATCGACTGATCCCGCACNAACCTTTTCTAATCTAGTATCCACGTTGCCNCGCAANGGACCAACNATAAGATCCGGACGAANAGCAAGTATTTGCGCACGACGTCTCAGGGANGATGTTCCAATTAAAGAACCGGAGGGAAGNTTGGNTAGANCTTGTCCATTCCCACTTATTAAGGCGTCGCGCGGGTCCTCTCGTGGTAGAAAACACGATATNGTAAGNCTATCNGGNAGNATTGTTGGNACATCCTTCATAGAGTGGANAGCAATNTCTATCCGTCTATCAAGGAGTGCTACATCTATTTCTTTTGTAAACAGTCCCTTCCCACCNATTTCGGNCAGGGGCNGATCCTGNACTCTGTCACCAGTGGTTTGAATTAAAACCAACTCAATGGCATCATCATACCTAAGTCGCTCGTGTCTAGTTCGCAATTGGTTGGAAACAAGTTGAGCTTGGGCACGCGCAAGTAAACTGCGGCGCGTGCCAATACGAAGCGGCAGTTCCAAAGATGTCATAAACCGACTCTGACTTCCTTATAAAGGATATAAGCGATGGCTGACTCCACGATAGCTACATAATAGTCTAAATTATTTTCGATAATACATGCTTCATAAACCGAGTAACAGGTTTCCCGAAATATGATTGTCTTAGGTATAGAAACCAGTTGCGATGAAACTGCTGCAGCTGTTGTCAGTGAACAAGGTATAAAGAGTAATCTAGTATACTCGCAACTCGACGAGCACCAACCGTACGGGGGCGTCGTGCCTGAGATTGCTGCACGAACGCATGTTGAATACCTCGACACCTTAATAGCGCANGCAATGGATGATGCTGCNATAACTTTCAGGCATCTTGATGGAATTGCAGCNACAGCGGGNCCTGGTCTNATNGGNGGNTTGATGGTCGGCTTAACAATGGCAAAGTCGATTGCTGTAGTACACAGTTTGCCGTTGATAGCGGTGAACCATCTAGAGGCTCATGCTCTCACCCCGCGTCTAACCTCTGACGTAAAGTTTCCGTATCTTCTGCTGCTTGTCTCTGGTGGTCACTGTCAGTTTCTTATCGTCTCGGGAGTGGGGCAATACCGCCTACTCGGGACTACCATCGACGATGCCCCTGGAGAGGCTTTTGACAAGGTTGCCCGCATGGTAGGACTGGGCTATCCAGGTGGTCCAGCGATTGAAGCAGCTGCCGCTCACGGAGACGCTGACCACTATCGTCTGCCTCGTCCCTTAAAGGGCCGACCTGGATGCGATTTTTCATTTTCGGGTCTAAAAACAGCAGTAAGCCNGGTCGTTGCTCGTGGCGAAGTCCCGNAAGATAATATACCGGATCTTTGTGCAAGCTTTCAGGAGGCGGTGGCTGATATAATGGTGGACCGGCTGCGGAACGCTGCTTTAATTTATAAGCAAACCGTTGGTGCCGGCACTCTTGTGGTTGCGGGCGGTGTAGCTGCCAATAGCGTGTTGCGCTCGCGCCTGGAGGCCAAGGCAGATGAAATGGGCTTATTGTTTGCCGTACCCCCTCGGGCTTTGTGTACAGACAACGCGGCTATGGTAGCTTGGACAGGAATTGAGCGCCTTCGTCTCGACATGTCCGACAACTTGGATGTCTCTCCGCGTGCTCGTTGGCCACTAGATCCAAATGCGGGGAAAACTGTCAACTCGGGGATAAAGACATAACTGAATGGAAACAGAATGCAAATCGGCATAATCGGAGCGGGTGCATGGGGGATGGCACTGGCAACGGTCGCGGCAAGAAACGGGCATAACGTAAGTATCTGGGATCCGGCACGAGAGATTGTTGATACTGTAAACAGGGAGCACCGACATCCCTTTGCTCTTCCCGGCATCACCTTAGACCCTAAGATAATTGGAAAAGAGCGGCTCGAGGAAGTGGCGATAGAAAGGATACTGCTTCTTGCAGTTCCAGCACAATCTATGCGTTCCGCTCTCAATTTGGTCTCTCCGCATATTACTGGCGACACAATTGTAGTCGTCTGCGCAAAGGGAATTGAAATAGAGACGGGAGCCCTGATGAGTGACCTTGTCACAGCATTGATCCCTCATGCAGGAGTGGCCGTGATATCTGGCCCAACTTTTGCCGATGAAGTCGCCCGCGGACTACCGACAGCAGTTACCCTGGCTAGCAGCGATAGCTCAATTGGTCACAACATTGCNGCCATACTCGGGTATCGAAATTTCAGAACCTATCTAACAGATGATATAATAGGTGCCCAGGTGGCTGGTGCTGTAAAGAACGTATTAGCCATTGCTTGTGGTATCGCTGATGGGCGGAGCTTTGGTGATAATGCTAGATCCGCTGTAATAACTCGTGGAGCCGCAGAGATAGGCCGCCTAACTATTGCGCTGGGCGGCAAATCTGAAACCATCATGAGTCTGTCAGGAATTGGGGATCTGGTGCTTACCTGCACTAGCCAGCAATCAAGGAATTATTCACTTGGCCGCGAGATCGCAACCAGCAAGAGTGTGGCGGACGCAATAAAAAGATGCTCCAGCACGGTAGAAGGCGTACCTACTGCAGCTTCAGTAGCTAATCTATCCCTACGTCACGGGATAAGCATGCCAATAACTATGGCCGTAAATGCGATCTTGCACGATGGCGCGGACATTGATGCCGAAATCACAGGACTCTTGCTGCGTCCACNAGGCCCGGAAGTATTCGGATGGGAAACGACCGGTTAATGCCTAATCTACCGCAAGGTTTCAACACTCTATTCACGCAACAAATCGTTGATTGAAGTTTTAGCTCGCGTTCTTTCATCAACCCGCTTCACTATCACAGCACAATACAGTGATGGACCTAGGCCACCACCCTCAAAGGGTTTGCCTGGCATAGAGCCCGGAACCACCACGGAATACTCTGGCACCCGCCCTATAAAAATTTCACCGCTCGCCCGATCCACAATCCGCGTCGAGGCTCCTATGTAAACACCCATAGATAGCACTGAACCAGTTTCCACTATAACACCTTCTGCAACTTCGCTCCGAGCACCAACAAAACAATTGTCTTCAATGATAACAGGCTCGGCTTGAAGTGGTTCCAACACACCGCCAATCCCTGCACCACCGGATATGTGGCACTTCTTACCTATTTGAGCACATGAACCGATGGTAGCCCAAGTATCAACCATAGTGCCTTCATCAACGTACGCACCCAAATTGACAAAGGAAGGCATTAACACAACACCCGGAGCTATATAGGCAGAATGGCGCACTATACTGCCTGGAACAGCCCTAAACCCAGCCACAGAAAACTCTTCTCTGTTCCAACCGGTAAATTTAGAAGGTACTTTGTCGAACCATCGGCTACCGCCAGCCCCACCCTCTATCGGATCCATATTGTACAAGCGAAAAGATAGCAGCACTGCCTTTTTCAGCCATTGGTTCACCACCCACCCCGTAGTGGTGGGTTCTGCCACCCGATACCGACCCGAGCCTAATCCGTCTAACGCTACCTCAACGGACTGACGAGCCCCACCGGCGGTGCTGGGGCTAATGGCGTCGCGTTTCTCCCAAGCATCTTCAATGGACTGTTTTAGATCATTCGCATCCATGGTCTATTCTTTCCGCGTTAATCGATACGTTTATCAATCAACCGGAAACTCCTCATTCTCGCAACATAAAACTGAAATGATTGCTGGTATCCGACTTCAAATTGTTTCAACACGTTGCAGCCAAGCCACTAAATTATCTGTAACGTAGTCTATGTAGGGGCGTGTCTCTTGCTTCAATGAATGGTCATGCCGAACCCAAACTGTGGTCATGCCTACTTCGGCGGCAGCTTTCAAATTGATTGCTATATCTTCCACCATAATCGCTGACGTAGGCTCAAAACTGAAACGAGAAATTACAGAATGGTAGGCCTCAAGATTTGGTTTTGGTTTATATCCACTGGCCTTAATATCGTGAATCCCTTCAAAACAATCCTGTACCCCGAGTCTTGCCAACACGCGTTCCGCGTGTGCCACGGAACCATTTGTAAAAATAATTTTCCGTCCAGGTAATGCCGCTAAAGCTGCTGCTAGTGAAGGCATCAGACCAATGACTGATAAATCAATATTGTGGACATATTCTAGATAGTCGTCAGGATCTACGCCATGATGACGCATCAGTCCGTTTAACGTAGTCCCGTGTTCTTTATAGTAGAGTTTTTGTAGTTTACGTGCATCCAAGAGCCCCACACCCAAGAGGTCAGAAATATATTGCCCCATAAGCGTATCAATTTGATCAAACAGTTTTGAGGTCGGTGAGTACAGCGTATTGTCCAAGTCAAACAACCAAGTTTCAACGATACCTTGGCGTGTTTGGACCAGCAGGGGCGTCTTTAACGGGACACTATTCATCTAAGTAGAGCCATTGCTTAGTTAAAATAGTGGCGAAAATGTGGGTAAATTATCTTCGGTAGTATGATGTAGGTTAGAAACACCATTCAGTCGTTTCTAATCATTGTGCCAACACCATGTGCGGTAAATATCTCTAACAGAAGAACATGCGGCACCCGCCCGTCCAAAATATGTGCGGCTTCCGTTTTTCCTTGTATCGTAGCCAGACACGTTTCCACTTTTGGGATCATTCCACCTTCAATTGTACCATCCTTCAAAAGAGCATTTGCCGCTGTAGGGCTGAGATGGGGAATTAGTCTTCCCGAACGATCTAACAACCCAACAACATCGGTCATCATTATTAACTTCGCAGCCCCTACGGCAGCCGCTATTGCGCCAGCCGCGGTGTCAGCATTGATATTGAATGTTTCTCCGTTGTCACCTAAACCGATAGGAGCTATTACCGGAATAATTCCGGCCTCTCCAAATTTTTCAAGCACACCCGGATTTATCTTCTTCGGATCTCCGACGAAACCAAGATCGAGAACTTTCTCTATTTGAGATCCTGGATCGCGGGTGGTGCGCTGAAGCGGGCACGCTTCAATTAAACGAGCGTCTTTACCAGACAACCCAACGGCACAACCTCCTGCTCCATTAATTGCCGCTACAATTTGTTTGTTGATGGAACCTGTAAGAACCATTTCCACAATTTCCACGGTCTCCTGATCTGTAACTCGCAAACCATCCACAAACGAACTTTGTATCCGTAAGCGCTCCAGCATGTGCCCAATTTGGGGACCACCGCCGTGTACAATCACGGGGTTTATTCCAACCTGCTTAAGCAATACAACATCATGAGCGAACAAATCAGCGAGCCTTTCATCCCCCATGGCGTGCCCACCAAATTTGATTACAAAAGTCTTGCCGTTAAAACGGCGCATATAGGGTAAAGCCTCAGACAATGTTGCTGCAGTCTGCAGTTGCTCTCCTGTAGTGGTTTCAGTGGACTTAGACATCTGTCATATCAATTCGACTGCAAAGTGGTGCAACCCGCTCAGACATTTGGTTTGGCCAACGGTGCCAAGGCGAGTCGCAAATCATCAATCCCCGTTCCAACACGTACGCTGGTTGCAATAGTCAAAGGATGCGCTGCTGGCCGTTTTGCGATTCCTGCCTTAACTTTTTCCATCTGCATGGCAAGTTCCACCTNACCAATTTTGTCAATTTTAGTTAACACAATCAAATAAGACACGCCGGTTTCGTCAAGAATAGACATTACAGCGAGATCTGTCTCCTTAAGGCCGTGCCGAGAATCAATCAAAAGACACACACGCCGCAGACTAGCCCGCAACCGAAAGTATTCCTGCACCAGCCCGGTCCAGGAAACGATATCAGACCTTGGTGCGCGAGCATAACCGTACCCNGGAAGGTCAACAAGCATTAGACGNCCAGCAAGATCAAAAAAATTAATTTGCCGAGTGCGGCCCGGTGTATTGGATGAACGTGCGAGTGCCTTACGCCCAACAAGCGCATTTAATAAGCTAGATTTCCCAACGTTAGAACGACCTGCAAACGCAACCTCGTCTCGTACGAGGTTCGGCAGTTGTGTTGAACCTGCTACACTTAATAAGAATTCACATTTTTGCGCAAACAGCTTTCTCGCATTTTCCAACGCCTTTGAATGATCAGTGTTGGAACTCTGGTTCAATCTACACCCTTACGCCCATTCGGCGCATAATGACCCATTGTTGCAAAATTGAGAGAACGTTGTTCCAAGTCCAATACATCACTAAACCTGCCGGGAAGGTAGCAAACAAGAAAGTGAAGACTATTGGTAGCATCATCATGATCCGCGCCTGCATAGGATCAGGTGGGGTCGGGTTCAATTTCTGCTGCAACCACA
Source organism: Rhodospirillaceae bacterium (assembly GCA_002712985.1). GTDB lineage: Bacteria > Pseudomonadota > Alphaproteobacteria > UBA7887 > UBA7887. The sequence continues at coordinate 18,148 of PAVD01000048.1, read as the reverse complement.
TAGTAAATCCCATTGCTAGGGGCCATAGGCCGATTGTTAAAAAATCTGGCGGTGTATAGGGGAGCAGACCAAACAAATTAAACATGGTAGTGGGATCTTGAGCTGACAGGTCTTTGATCCAACCATAAAAGGGAGCTTGTCGCATCTCTATTGTGACAAACAACACTTTGTAGAGGGCAAAAAATACCGGAATTTGGATAACGATGGGTAAACATCCGGCTAGCGGGTTGGCACCTTCTTGTTTGTACAATGCCATCATTTCCTGATTGAGCCGCATTTTGTCATCGGAAAACTTCTCTCGAAGTTTCATCATTTCCGGTTGCAGTTTCTTCAGCTTGCTCATCGCGACATAAGACTTATTCGCAAGCGGAAAGAAGATTAGCTTAATAAGTACTGTTACCGATAGAATTGCCAGCCCAATATTACCTAGATACCCGGTAAGATAATGCAGTAGGTAAAATAGCGGTTTGGTAAGAAAATAGAACCAACCGAAATCTACCGCTAGATCAAAGCGAGCAATACCTAGATCTCTTTCATATTGGTCCAGCAGAGCGACCTTTTTGGCACCTGCAAACAACCTACTAGTGACCTCTATTTTCCCGTTCGGTCCCAGCTGGTTTCCATCTAGCAAATAGTCTACTTGAAACTTTTCCCCATCGTTTGATTTGGTATAGAAAAACCGACTATTCACAGTTTGACCCTGATCAGGGATTAACGCCGCAAGCCAATACTTGTCAGTGATACCGATCCACCCGCCTGTGCTTTGGAAGGATTCGGTGGGATCATCGCGAAGATCATCGTAGTCGAATTCGTGCAGAGTTTCGTTAAAAACGCCTAGCGGCCCTTCATGAAGTATGAAAAAACCCAGTGTGTCGGGTTCATCAGTCCTATTTATCAGACCATAGGGATACAGTTCCAGCAACTGATCGCCGTCATTAAATACCCGGTCAGTAATTGTGAACATATAGCCATGATCAATCTCTATTTCGCGCTCAAACAAAAGGCCGGAACCGTTGTCCCAACTTAAAATCACAGGACTGCCGGAAATCAGTTCTTTTTTATTGCTCGTCCAAATCGTTTCAGGACCGGGCAGTTCCACCTCAAAACCTGGCCCCGCTACCCAACCAAAGTCTGCGTAATAAGGATGAGGTGTGCCGGTTGGGGACAACAAAACGATATTGGGGCTGCGAGGTTCTACCGTTTGTTGATACCGATTCAAAACTACATCGTCGATACGGCCACCCTTTAAAGCAATCGATCCCGAAACATTAACGGCAGGGTTGTCAGGATTGATAGAAATACGGGGATCTTGACCTAGAATTACCGCACGTCCATCTCCCGTTTCAACAGGAACAGATGCGTCTGTCTGGCCACTAACCGGTCGTTGCACATCCCCTCTTGACGGGACATTGTCAATGCTGACTGAATCTTGGTTCCCGACTAGCGGTTCCTGGGGAGCAAACGCCATCTGAAAACCAAATAGTATCGCTACTGATACAATGATCGCTAGGAGTAGGTTTCGCTGTTCATTCATGTGATTGTCCTGACCTGCTCCCCCGTAGAAAAGGACGTTTTAGTGCACCCGGAACCGGATCATACCCACATCCGCCCCATGGATGACATTTGCAGAGTCTCTTGATGATTAACCAGCTGCCTAACATCCCCCCGTGTCGGGACAACGCTTCCAACGCATATGCTGAACAACTAGGAGTAAAACGACATGATTGTGGCAACCATGGGGAAATTAGTAAACGGTAGGTGTGCACCAACTGACGCAACACAATGGCGAAAGGACTCATCGGATTGCAACCCCGGCTAATGATTATCCGACACGTGCCGGCGAAGGTTGAGTTTGTCTAAAACTCCCTCTAGATCAATTTTGAGCTGACTAAAAGAAGCAATCAATATCGCCGGGCGAGCCACCAACACATAGTCCTGATCCGACCGAGCATACAAATTAATCACTTGATCTGCCAACGAGGACAACCTCCGGCGGGCCCTATTGCGCTGCACCGCACCTCCAACACGCCGACTGGCCGTAAGGCCAACTCGCGGTTCTCGCTCAACAACACAGTCCGATGGTCGCGGGGCTGCCTGCAGCAATAAATGTTTTGTTCCTGCCTTCCGGCCAGACTTGCTCAGGCGAATGAAATCTTTCCGTATTTTGAGCCGTGCCATGGGCCCCGTCAGCACTTCAAGCGGATAACCGTTTGCGCCCTTTAGCCCGCCTCCTAGACAAGACTCTCCGACCTGCCACAGACGCCATACGCGAGCGGAATCCATGTCTCCGCTTCCGAACTAAAACGCTCGGTTGATAAGTACGTTTCACTCAACCGNCCCCTAACACATAGTGAATTGGCGGTGTATACGAGGTCATTATCTTTAAGTCAATTCACATGACGTATTTGATATTTGACAACCCGATCCCACTTTCAGCTTGTAGGTGCTGNGGAGATCATAGAAATTGCCAATATGTTTGATTCAATCGACTTTCAACAAAATTTTGACTATTCAATCACCACTAGNAATTGGTTGTAGTTATCNGTCCAATACCCGAGCTATCCCGGACCAGTGGTATCAAGAGTTAGTATGCCTATAGCAAAAGAACCTGCCCCCAAAACCGGGCTATTATGGCCACGTTTATTACCGCTATTTGCTCTGGTTCTACTAACTATTATCGTTTTTGCGCTAGATATTGACAGGTATTTGCATATCGAGACTTTAAAAAACCACCATAAGCATCTCAGCGACTGGGTTAATGATGCAGGATTCCTTGGTATCGGTGCCTACTTGGTAGTCTATATCTCTGTTGTCCTGACTTCAATTCCAGGCCCAATTCTTCTGACGCTGATGGGCGGATTTTTGTTTGGGCCAACATTGGGAACATTCTTAACTGTTGTTGGGGCCACTACGGGTGCCACTATTGTGTTTCTCACTGCAAGATACGCTTTCGGAGGAANCCTGCAAAAACGAGCTGGNCCTATAGNTCAGAAAATGGAGGCAGGATTTCAAAGAAATTCATTAACTTATTTGCTGATTTTACGTCTGGTGCCTCTATTTCCCTTCGGGGCTGTGAACCTAGCGGCAGCTATTTTTCAAGTAAAACTTAAAACGTTTCTCATCGCAACTGCCTTCGGAATTATTCCGGCGGTTTTTGTGGTCTCCTTTTTCGGCGCGGGTATGGAAGAACTCCTCCAAACGAATGAGGCCTTGTCTTTCACGAGCATTTTTACTCCTAAGATCATTGCCGCACTTCTGGGTCTTGCCGGTTTGGTGTCGGCTCCCGCAATCTACAAAAATATGATTAGGAGAATGGAAAATTAGTGACAAGAGGCGTTTACCTTTGGCAACTCCTATTTCTCACCACATCTTTTTAAAGAACGATATGTCGAAAAAAATTCTCACGGTCAGCAACCTATCAAAGCGCTTCGGCAATGTCGTGGCCGTGGACGAAGTGTGTTTCGATATTACAGCTGGTTCCACTGTTGGCCTACTTGGAGGAAACGGTGCAGGAAAAACAACGACGCTCGGAATGTTGCTGGGACTTTTGCTTCCAACCTCTGGTCTAATTGAGATATTTGGGGAAGATATGGCCCGCAATAGGCATAGGGTATTACCTTGGATGAATTTTTCTTCTCCCTATGTTGACTTACCGCACCGGCTGACAGTACGAGAGAATCTGATTGTATATGGCCATCTTTATTGCCTCTCACAGGTTGCCAATCGCGTAAAAACGTTGGCCATAGATTTTGATCTGTCGGACATCCTCGACCGTCCGGCAGGCAAGCTTTCTGCAGGACAAAAAACTCGCGTGGCTCTGGCCAAAGCGTTGATGAATGAACCACGCCTTTTATTGTTAGACGAACCAACTGCCTCGATGGACCCAGACACCGCGGATACCATCAGAGGCTATCTGGAAAATTACCAACGCCGAACAAACGCCACGATTCTACTTGCGTCTCATAATATGTCCGAGGTGGAAAGGTTGTGTGACCATGTTTTGGTTCTCAAAGCTGGGCAAATAGTCGATCGTGGCTCGCCATCAAAACTGATGGCAAGGTTCGGAAGGCATACACTTGAAGAAGTATTCTTAGATATCGTCCGTGGCCAGACCACAAATGCCTAGGGTGCTTTGATGAAGAGTTTGGTGTCACAGTCGGGAATCCGTATATGGGCGATGATACTTCGTCACTATTATCTAATTCGCGGATCATGGCCCAGAATTCTTGAGCTCATTTATTGGCCAACTCTGCAGATGACATTATGGGGGTTCATTACAGTTTTTTTCGAAAGCCATAGTTCCTGGGTCGCGCAGGCCGCCGGGATCCTCGTTTCAGCTGTTCTTTTGTGGGATGTGATGTTTCGCGGTCAAATTAGTTTATTCCTTAGCTTTATTGAGGAAATTTGGTCGCGAAATTTGGGGCATTTATTCGTTAGCCCCCTGCGACCAGGAGAATTGATTGTCGCATTATTGCTCGTGAGTCTGGTGCGTACGTTGATTGGAGTCGGAGGCGCAGCAATCCTTGCCATCTTGCTATTTGATGTTTCCATATTCACACTGGGAGTCCCGTTAGCTGCTTTCTTTACAAATCTGATAGTCATGGGATGGTCTTTGGGATTGATAGTAAGTGCACTAGTTCTGAGATTTGGACAGGGCGCTGAAAGCCTTGGATGGGCCGCAATTTTTCTGGTCCAACCGATAAGCGGGGTGTTCTACCCAATATCTGTCCTCCCGAGTTGGTTGCAACCAGTTGCCGCAGCGATGCCATCCTCTCACATATTCGAAGGCATGCGTGCTATCCTTATTGACGAAGTGTTCCGTGTTGATTTGCTGACCAATGCGGTTGGACTAAACCTTGTATTCGTCGTGATCAGTATTGTGATTTTCTATTCGGTATTGCGATACGCCAGAATCCATGGCCAACTCCTACAGTTAGGCGAATGAGCGAGAAAATTCCCGTTACCAATTCACCTATTACCCGATGGTGGTGGGTTCGACATGCTCCTGTAACTCAAAATCAGGAGCGACTTTATGGATCTTCCGATATCCCTGCGGAAATCAACGCTCCTAGCACTTTTAAGGCTCTGGCACTTCTACTACCAACCAGGGCTATTTCTGTACGGAGCGCTCTGCAGCGAACACAACAAACCCTTGATGCAATAATTGCCGCAGGTCTCGACGCCCCGGAACCTCTCATTGAACCGGATCTTTCAGAGCAAAATTTTGGTGATTGGCACGGTCACCCATATGCTGATATCCCGGCACTTGCCGCACCCCATCATCATCGTTTCTGGTTTACCTCAGTAGATCATCGACCTCCTGGCGGAGAAAGCTACATCGACCTCACGCAACGGGTCACAGCGGTCATTGATCGTCTTAGTAGGACACATTCGGGGCGAGACATTATTGCCGTTGCCCATGGCGGCACCATTCGCTCTGCTTTAGGGTATGCCCTTGGCCTTCAACCAGCTAACTGCCACGGGTTTCAAATCGACAACCTTTCGGTCACACGGATTGATCACGAGCCTGGTCCTGGCCCAGACAGGCAGTGGCGTATTGTATACGCAAATCTTGTACCTACGTAGTCACATACCTACTTTATATGGTAGGTTAGACGTTATGAGTCACCTTATTACGTAGTTAGCTCGTTAGAATTGTAACCACGGACATCTCATTAGGACTGGTAAAATGTCACAGGTGCAACAAAATTTCGGCCTCAGCCGACCATGAAAACAAGCTCTGACACCCCAACGAATCTAGCGAAGTCAACGGTAAAATAAACATGTTTTGGAAAGTATCAAAAGAGACACAGAATTGATCACCTAAAACCGCAAGGTCATATCATGAAACAAATTCTTCTAGTCCGAGCAGTAGTGTGCGCTGCGTTCTTTGTANTCTTTNCACCGNCTGAAATTTGGGCTAATGATCCTCAAAAACTAGTTGAAGACTCTGCAGCACTTGCCAAATCGCTTCTGACCGACCCNAAATGGTCGGCATATCAAGCTCATTTTACTAGGGCCAAAGCTGTNGTAATAGCACCAGATGTTATTCGGGCCGGGGTAATAGTGGGAGGAAGCGCTGGCCAATGTCTANTCGTNGTACGTGATGCCAATACCGGAGGTTGGTCCGCNCCCTCTTTTTGTGCAATGGGAGAGGCAACTGTCGGAATACAGATCGGCTTTGAAAAACTTGAGGTAATGTTACTAATCATGACCCAAGGGGCGCTGGACCGCATTGTCTCTGGTACGGTTACACTGGGCGGCGANGCCGGAATTTCCATGGGCCTTGTTGGCAGCACCATCGAAAGCGCGACCACACTCAATCTGGATTATGATATTCTTNCTTTTGCGCGGGGACAGGGCTTTTACGGGGGAGTTACCATCGATGGTGGCTATATCGGCCCAGACAAAGCCTATAACCACGCCTATTATGGGCGACGCATTACCGCCAGAGATATTCTTTACGCAAATACTGTTGATAGGACCCGGGCTGATGTTCTACTGAACGCACTGCGTATTACTCCATAAGGCCAGTCAAAATAACACTACACATATTGCGACAAAACAGTAGACGATCAAACAACCACGAAGGAATAATTTCGCCGCAACACAAATGTCCCCAGCGTCCGCATTGGCCTTTCCTTCACCTACCCAAGGGTGTGCAACNATACCAGTCACATATGTCCTCGGACCACCTAAGGAAAGACCAAGCCCTCCCGCCATAACTGCAACTGTTGATTTGTTACCACTGCCACGGGCCCAACGGAGGTGGTGACAATACTTCGTTAGGGCGTCGTAGGACCGTACCTCCAATATCGTCAGGGCAGCCATCAACAATACTAACCCTCCCAGAACAGAAAATAGTCGGTGTAACGCCGAATACATCCACTCGCCGACTCGATGGAACGGCTCAGAGTTTTTTGCACCCTTATGAAGTACATACAACGTGTAATATCCATACAGGCCACCAAGCCCTAATAACAGATACGAGAGTACTGGTCCTATAACGCGAAAAACGAAAAGAAATGCGATNCTTTCAATTGCGGTACGGGCCACTTCATGTACATCCGCATAAAATGGATCTCGATCTGATAATTTAGGCAACAGTAGCCGTGCCCCAGGTAAACCATCCCGTTCCATACCATTCGCAAGTAACAATGCGTTTTGCCACGTCCGGCGAATATCAATCAGCGCCAGCACCAGCCAAAGTTCGACTGCCCAAAACAGGGGCGTATTTCCTGATAAGTGATGGATCAATATTCCAGCAGTTCCACAGATTCCCAGAACAATAAATGTTGTCACACTCCCTCGTATGGACAGAGTCTTATCGGCTCGACCAACCCGGATTAATTTACTGGTCAGCCGACCGATACTGCCCTCAAGAAAAGAAGTGGGATGCCACGATCGGTTGCTGGTNTTGACCCANTCNCCTGCATACAGGTCAATGGACATTGCCACAAGCATCAAGAACATAACGTTGGTGATTGTCACAATTGAACCGATACTAGTTGCTCAGCGAATTGNAAAGAAAACCAAAACACGCTCAATTTTTCGCACGAACACGTAGGACATTGCTGAGCTCTTGATGACCTTCTCGCAGTGCCCATTCGACAGCACTATTGCCTTTCTTATCCAANGCCAGGGTATCAGCACCTCTAGCTAACAGGAGATCCACTGCTTCGATCTTTCCAGCAAGAGCTGCCCACATTAACNCNGTGCGACCCATTGAATCACGAGCTTCAATCTGGGCCTTACGTTCCAATAATAGTTCCATAACAGGTATATACCCATGGAACGATGCCCAAATAAGGGGCGTCCTTCCAATTTCATCTGTGACGTTCACATCACCGTCCAGGCTTATCGCTAGTTCGATCATTTGAATATTTTTAGAACGGGCGCCAGTCAGTAACAGGGAATCAGCTCGCATATCAGCGAGCGATGAAGAAATAGAAGCAACAAACATAAATATTATTACCGCAGTGCGTAGCATATGATTTGCACCTTTTTCGGCTATCAAATAGGTGACGCTTATAATTATCCAAGATACTAGGACTTGCGAACTACAACAACTCACCGATGATGGCCACTCGAGCAGAGGTATTCACCTTTGACGGAGAATCAAGATTGTAGATACTAGATAAGTTGCCAAGATTCCCCAATATTAAATATGGGATAAGAGTTGGGCCGGTGTCCCAAATCTTAGAACCTTATCCCCACATGCTAATAGCTCCACAATCCTGTCAAAGACACTGCAAAGGAATTAGATTAGTGAAGAAAAATGCCACAACCCTTAGAGGCGTATTCTGTCCTACCNTCACACCATTTGATGACCAACTTAATCCGGACAAGACCCGTTTTGTACAACACTGCCATAGGGTTTTAGAAGAAGGTTGTCATGGGCTAGCTGTTTTCGGAACCACCGGAGAAGCCAATTCCCTCTCAGTTGAAGAACGAATGATGCTCTTGGATGAGCTTGTAGAGTCTGGCATTGATGGATCCGTTATCGTTCCAGGNACCGGGTGTGCAGCGCTGACAGATAGTGTGCGACTAACGGAACATGCTGTCCAACTAGGATGNAGCAGTGTATTGATGCTGCCACCATTTTATTATAAGGATGTTGGTGANGACGGTTTATTTCGAGCGTTTGCCGAAGTGATTGAACGCGTCTCTGAGGAAACCCTCAAGATATATCTTTACCATATTCCCCCTGTGTCCGGCGTGCCGTTGGACCTCTCTCTTGTAGAACGGCTAGCGGATACCTACCCCAACTGTGTGGTTGGCTTAAAAGATTCTTCAGGGGAGTGGCCTTACACTGCGGCATTATTGAAATCGCGACCTGGATTTGGAGCTTTTAGTGGTTCCGAGGTGTTCCTNCGGAATAACTTAACAGCTGGAGGGTGTGGCACAATTACTGCCGTGGCAAACGTCAACTCATCTGCAATCCGAGCAGCTTATGACGGTTTTCAGGCTGAAGACGGGGAAGAGCTTCAGTCGGCAATCACTAGGCGCCGCCAGATAATTCAAACTCAGCCGATGATCCCTGCCCTTAAATCAATTATCGCCACTATNACGGGGGACGANAATTGGCGTAGGGTACGCCCACCATTAGAGCCACTAAGTGTCAGTCAAACAAATAGTTTGGTAGAGGCCTTATCTTCAGACGGGTTTTCACCATTGTCCCGTGTTTGCAGCGTCAGCAGGCCCTAACGCACAACTGATGGCAAGTGTTATTAAAAGAGCAAAAACATATCTACTAAACAGTCGGGAAGTGATCATTTGGGTTCGCCAGAGCCCAAGAGCACGGCGGTTGANACTATCTATTGAGCCAAGAACAGGAATCCCACAACTGGTAACACCCCAGGGCATCACAAATATGGAAGTTNACCAATTTCTGCAGCGAGAAGCCACATGGTTGCTGCAGCGACTTGACGAACTACCGCCCCGAATTTTGTTTCAGAATGGGGCCAAGATTCCTGTAATGGGAACCATCTGCAGAATCATTCATCTGCCCTTGCTACCATGGGAAGTGGAACGCGAAGGCAATGAGATTGTCATAGGCGGAAAATACGAAGAACTAAGGTGTAAACTTACTGAATGGATGAAAGGCTTGGCACGTCAAAAAGTGTCAATGCTTGCGGAGCAAAAGGCTGGACATTTAAGATGTCGCATCTCGGGCATCAAAATTCGCGACCCACTGACAAGGTGGGGCAGTTGTTCCCAGACTGGCGGTTTATCTTTTTCATGGCGTTTAGTTTTGGCTCCCCCTCAAGTGATGGATTATGTCGTAGCACACGAAGTTGCTCATCTTAAGGAGTTTGACCACAGCCCCGCTTTCTGGATGCTCGTTAAACGGCTTTGTCCAAACTATCAGAAATCAAAAAATTGGCTTGCAAAATACGGATCAACACTGCTTCGCTACGGTTGAACCTTGACCATAAATGAGCGCCACAGCTCCGCCGGCAAACCGCCTCCGGTCACTCCATTCATTGGACTCGCGTCGTCGTTTCCCATCCAGATTCCGACAGTTATGTTGCCACGATATCCAATGAACCATGCATCTCTAAAATCTTGGCTAGTGCCAGTTTTCCCAGCCGCATCAGGCAGCGCCGCTTTCTTGCCAGTCCCTTCCGTAACAACCGCCTTTAGCAGATCATTCATAACGGTAGCAACNTAAGGCTCAATGACTCTGCCGGCACTGGANGTTGTTCGGGTGTAGATCAANTCGCCCGTGCGATCCCGTATCTCAACTATCCCGAATGGCCACAAGACTCTACCCCNTGCCGCAATACTCGCATAGGCTGTCGTCAATTCAAACAGCGTAGTCTCGGCGGTTCCAAGCGCTAGACTTGGACTAGAACGGATTCTTCCACTTAGACCCAACCGACGAGCCATTGCAATAACCCGATCACGACCGACCTGCTCGGCTAGTTGAACTGCTACGGTATTGATTGAGTAAGCAAAGGCATGTCGTAAACTCACCTTCCCCCGATATTGTCCATCGTAGTTGCTAGGACTCCAGCCATCAATTTCTATAGCCGTATCATCNAACTGCTGACTTGGCGTAAAGCCCTCCTTGAGCCCAGCGAGATATACAAAGAGTTTAAACGCTGAACCAGGTTGTCGCATGGCTTGGGTTGCCCTATTGAACTGGCTTTTCCGGTAGTCGCGACCACCAATCATTGCACGAACGGAGCCATCAGGACCAAGCGCGACAAAGGCTGCCTGTTTGGCACTAGCAGCCATCGAGCGTTTGGATGATTCACTCACGACTTGGTCAGCTAAATGTTGGAAAAATGGGTCCAAAGTAGTTTGCACAACTAAGTCACGTTGGGGAATACCGATATGATCAGGAATACGTTGTAAAACCCAGTCGACAAAATATCGTGCGCTTCCTTGCCCAGAATACGAGCCAATGGGCTTGGCCGGAAATCGTTTACCTTCTGCAGCAGCTTCTGATTCAAGCCATCCGGCGGAAACCATAGCATCTAGTACCTGGGAGGCCCGAGATTGGGCAAGCAATAAATCTCCCGTAGGGGCATAACGACTCGGCGCCTTAAGTAAACCCGCTATCATAGCTGATTCTGCCAGAGACAGCTGGCGGGCTGTCTTTCCGAAGTAACGTAAGGCTGCCGCTTCGACACCGTACACCCCTGCCCCTAGATATACCCGATTCAAGTAAATAGTAAGTAGCTGGTCTTTAGTGAATTTATGCTCCAGCCAAAATGCGAGAAGCAACTCTCGAAATTTTCGGCGGAAGGTTTTTTCTGGAGTCAGAAAAAGGTTTTTAGCCAATTGTTGAGTGATTGTGCTTCCACCTTGAACCACCCTACCCGCGAGTACATTGCGGATCGCCGCTCGTGCTATGCCCAGTAGGTCTGCGCCACCATGCTCGTAGAAACGTCGGTCCTCGGTAGCAAGTACGGCATGCGGGAGCGCGACTGGCAATTGGTTCAAAGCCACAGGAACCGCGTGCACGGGACCCGAATTACCAAGCACCGTTCCGTCGGAAGCGAGAAATGTTATCCCGGGACTCCGAAACTCCATTTTAATAGCATCCGGGTCTGGCAAATCGTAGGCGTAATATGCTATCAGGCCAGTGAAAAGAATGGTAACCCATACGCCCGTCACGATGGTCCAGTAGGCTAACCTACGCACTAGATACTGGGGGATTATTGAACGAGTCCGCCAAACACGATTTGGTCTAGCGGAAATGCTCCGCTTCCGTTTACCATCTCGTGAATTTCGGGGCATGAATTTTGGTTAAATTTACTGCAGGACAGTTAAACATCCAAGTTAGCCACATCAAGCGCATTTTGTTGTATGAATTCACGACGCGGTTCCACCATGTCACCCATCAACTTGGAAAATAAATCGTTTGCGTCATCTGCGTGGCTCACTTTTACCTGAAACAATTTTCGCGCCTCGGGATCAAGAGTAGTTTCCCATAACTGTCCAGGATTCATTTCTCCCAGACCTTTATACCGTTGAATATTGGCACCGCCTCGGCCATGAGACAGAACCGTATGGAAGAGATCAGTCGGACCGTTTATTTGCTGCACATCGTCTTTAAATTCGAAACTCGCTGGATGTGCATACATTTCCTGCAATTGCGGAGCGGCTTCGTCTAAAGCACGAGCTTCAGCACTAAGAATTAGATTGCTATCAATCTTGTGGGTGGTCACAACGCCCCTGCGGTCGTGTTCAAAGGATAAACAGTCACCTGCCACTCCATGCCCAGTCCAGCCGTCTTCACCGGGGTTAGCTAATTTATTCAACCGACCAGCAATATATTTGGCGGCTTGTTCGAGTTTTTCAGAATCTCTCAAAACATCAGTATTTAGCACACCGGCGATGGCTGCCTGTTCAATTAAGGGAGCAGTTACATGCATCGCCAACTTTTTGAGTAAAGCGCATTGGATTCGAGCACCAGCGACTACTTCTCTCAAATCCTCACCAGTCCGACCTGCCTGAGACGTACTTTGTCCTACCAGGAGACGTCCATCTTTCAAACCTTCGTCAAGTAGAAAATCCTCCAATTCTCTCTCATCTTTTTTATAAACCTCTGTACTACCACGCTTAACTTTGAACAGAGGCGGTTGCGCTATATAGAGGTATCCACGCTGAACAAGCTCATTCATGTGTCGATAAAAAAACGTCAGAAGCAAGGTGCGAATGTGTGCACCATCCACATCGGCGTCGGTCATAATGATTACCTTATGATACCGGATTTTCTCGATATCAAAATCCGAATGCACGCTTGTCCCTAATGCCGCGATCATAGTGCCAATCTCGGCTGAGGATAACATTTTGTCTACTCGAGCTCTCTCCACATTGAGTATCTTTCCACGGAGAGGAAGGATAGCCTGGTTATAGCGATTACGTGCCTGCTTCGCAGAACCACCAGCCGAATCTCCTTCCACAAGAAACAATTCACTTTTCTTAGGATCACGTTCCTGGCAATCAGCAAGCTTGCCCGGCAATGATGTAATATCTAACGCACCTTTACGGCGTGTTAAATCTCGTGCTTTTCGTGCAGCCTCACGCGCTACCGCAGCCTCCACCACTTTACCCACAATGGTATTTGCAAGTTTGGGATTTTCCTCCAACCATTGGGTCAAATTGTCGGCTATGATCCCGTCGACAACTGGTCTAACCTCTGAGCTAACAAGCTTATCTTTAATTTGGGACGAAAATTTAGGATCTGGTACTTTCACTGATAAGACGCAAGTGAGGCCTTCTCGCATGTCGTCGCCAGANAACTGAATTTTNTCTTTTCGTGAAATACCTGACTGAGTTACATACGNGTTAATAGTCCTGGTCAACGCTGNGCGAAATCCCGCCAAATGTGTCCCNCCGTCTTCTTGGGGGATATTATTTGTGAAACANAGCATATTTTCATGGTAACTATCATTCCACTGCAGTGCCGCTTGCACCAGGACACTATCTCTTTCATCGGATATCATAATCGGCGGCTCATGAAGTGCCTGTTTGTTGCGATCAAGGTGATGAACGAATTCCTCGATACCACCTTCGTAATGCATTTCTATATCGCGGGGTTCCACGCCCCGTTTGTCACTGAGTAGCATTCTCACACCAGAATTCAAAAATGCTAGTTCGCGCAACCTATGTTCCAATACAGTTAAATCAAAAACTATGTTGGTAAAGGTATCGCTGGAAGGAGTGAAAGTAATCTTGGTACCAACCGACGCCTGTTCCTTGGCAATAATCTTAAGAGGTTGTTCAGGTTCTCCGTGTACGAACTCCATAAAATGATGCTGCCCTTCACGCCAAATATCTAGTTTTAGACTCTGAGAAAGCGCATTTACTACCGATATACCAACACCGTGCAGCCCACCAGATACCTTGTAAGAGTTTTGGTCGAACTTTCCACCGGCGTGCAACTGCGTCATGATCACTTCGGCTGCAGAGACGCCTTCCTCATCATGAATATCTGTCGGAATTCCACGTCCGTTATCCTCAACGGACACGGAATTGTCAGGATGTAGCGTTACCGAAATCTGATTACAGAATCCCGCCAGTGCCTCATCGATAGAATTATCGACCACTTCAAAAATCATATGGTGCAGACCGGATCCATCATCGGTGTCACCGATGTACATCCCTGGGCGCTTCCGAACTGCGTCAAGCCCACGCAAGACCTTAATAGAGTCAGCGCTATAATCACTAGCGCCATTGTCAGTCATACCCAAATCACTCACCACGTCCGCCTCTCCACTTTACACTTTCCAATACGGCCTTCATTTATATTAAGAAATTGGGCTCGTGCCGCAAAAGCCGAAAATAAATCAGGTTCCACACCGGTCAACCACGCCTGCACACCAAGAAAACATAAAATGTCTATGAGGTGCCGACGGTGCGTAGCATCCAAATGTGCCATCGCCTCATCAAGTAGGACCAGAGGCGTCTGACCCGTTCGTTCAACCTGCGCTTGAGCATGCGCTAGTATAATAGAAACTAACAACATTTTCTGTTCTCCGGTAGAGCATTGTTCCGCAGGAAGGTCGTGATTGGCGTGCCTTACTAAAAGCTCTGTTCTATGTGGACCAAATAAGGTTCTACCGGTATCAGAATCACGCGAGCGAGAGCTCGCTAAAGCAGCCCGCACACGTTCTTCAACGGCAGTTGCAGGCATATCAGCCAGCCACGACTCGACAGCACCCGTAAGCTCCATATCGACTTTCGGAAACAGCGATTCGTACGGAGATTGAAGTAAAATATTTAGCCGATTTAAGACATCACTTCGGGCAGCAGTGACTGCCACTCCATGCTCGGACAATGTTTCTTCGACTGCTGTTAGCCAAACATTATCAATTCGATTCTGCCGCAGCATTTCCATCCGTTCACGGAGACAGCGCTGATAGGCTGTTAAACGACGCGCATGCTCAGGATAAAATCCGGACACCAGACGATCAAAAAAACGCCTCTTTCCACTCGGGCTATCAGTAAATAGTCGGTCCATCTGGGGCGTTAACCAGACTACATGCAAGTACTCCGAAAGATGATTTTGCCCTATCGCTTTGTCTCCGTTGATGCGGACTTTTCTTCGACCCGGCAGGGAACAATCGTCTTCTCCCGTACCGATGTCTATGCGGCCAACAGCAGTTTCCAGGTGAGCAGAAATACCCCAACCAACTAGATCTCCACCCCGAAGACGGAAGTCAGCCATACTGGCTTGGCGTAGGCCCCGACCTGGCGCCAGCAGGGATAACGCTTCAAGAAGATTGGTTTTCCCTGCACCATTCGGCCCAGTAAGCACTACGGGCACTGGGTCGACGTCCAGGTTAAGGTTTTCGTAGGAGCGAAACCCCATAAGCCTAAGATTCCGTACCGCAAGCGTCACCTTATTAGTAATGGCATGTGGAGTAGGCATAACCACACACCTCACCATTCATGTAACTTCTGGGGACTAACCTCATGTAAAGCCGTTTTGACTTGCCTGGCACGAACATAGATCGTCGGAAATATTTTTCCCATCGGCCACGCGCCTCCGTTGCCGGAAATCACCGTCTAGACACGCATGGGCATCAAAACATAAATGGTTCGGGCATCATCGACATCAACAACTACTGTTGGGGATGCACCATCCTCCATTTCAAACCGCATATTCTTCCCCTCGATTTGCTCCGTCATATCTAGGACATACCGGGAGTTAAATCCGATATCGAGATCATCCGAGTCATATTCTACGGAAAGTGCCTCAGACGCACTACCTTGCTCGGGACTATTCGCTGACAGTACCAATTTATCACCATGAAGACTTAACTTAATTGCCTTTGATTTATCACGGGATACAGTAGACACACGGTCCACTGCTCGCGCAAAACTATCCCCATCTATTTTCATGATCTTATTATTGCCCTCAGGTATGACCCGTTGATAGTCAGGAAACGTCCCATCAATCAGTTTTGAGGTTAAGACAGCAGCACCCACTGCAACGCGCACTTTCGTCTCGGACAAAGCTATGTCCACTGGTTGCTCAAAGGAATCAAGCAGTTTACGCAGCTCTAGCACGGCTTTTCGCGGGACAATTACACCTGGCATATTGGCAGCACCATCAGGTAAATCTACCTCCACCCGCGCCAAACGATGTCCGTCCGTAGCAACTGAACGAAGTACCGGAATCTCTCCATCTGTTACTACATGTAGATAAATGCCGTTAAGATAGTAACGTGTTTCCTCAGTGGAAATTGCAAAACGTGTTTTATCAATTAGTTGCCGAAATTGGGATGCCGGAATCTGAAAGCGGCAAGCGAGATCCGCATCATTAGACGTAGGAAAATCCTCTACCGGGAGGCATGCCAAGTTGAAACGGGAACTACCGGACCTGAGTGATAGCTCCTCCGTGCTGCCACTCGCGTCTAACTCAATCTCGCCGCCCTCTGGTAGCTTTCGAACGATGTCAAAAAGCATATGTGCCGGGGCCGTTGTGGTTCCATCTTGGCTTATGACCGCGGAGGTTCTGTCATGTACCCAGATATCCATGTCAGTCGCCATTAGTCCTAACTCGTTACCTTTGGCGGAAAGTTGAATATTAGACAAGATAGGAATTGTGTTGCGTCGCTCCACCACGCTCTGCACGTGCTGTAAAGATCTCAACAAATCAGAACGAGCAATGATCAATTTCATTTATTTGGGCTAGCCTCTCGTTAAAAGTCCTGAATCGCCACCTATCGGTCAGCAAATAATCGTTGCCATTATGTTGGCGATCAACTCCTATTATAACAGACACGAGGCCGGACAAGCAGTTTTTTCGTATCCCTCCGAAAAGCAACTATATTAGGATTCGAGCATCCGCCTCAAAAGCTCTACATCCTCGCCAAAGCTCGGATCAGAATGGGATACCTGTTCCACCTTTTTAATAGCGTGCATTACCGTGGTATGGTCCCTATTGCCAAATTTCCTCCCAATTTCTGGCAATGAACGTGACGTCAGCTGCTTTGCCAAATACATAGCAACCTGACGTGGCCGAGCGACCATTTGCGCACGACGTGCAGAACTCATTTCTGCCACTCTAATATTATAGTAGTCTGAGACCCTCTTCTGAATGTCTTCAATCGTCACCCGACGCTCATGGGCCCGAAGTAGATCGTGGAGCACCTCTTGGGCGGAATCCAGGGAGATGGGTCGCCCAACTAGTGTCGCATGTGCCACAACCCTATTTAACGCCCCTTCTAGTTCACGAACGTTTGCAGTTATCTTGTGAGCCAGAAATTCGAGGACTTTGTCGGGAACACTGGCTTCTAGTAGCTCTTCTGCCTTAGCCTGTAAAATACCGAGTCTCAACTCATATGACGTTGAATGAACCTCTGCAACAAGACCACAGCCAAGCCTTGACCGCATACGCTCTTCCATTCCTTCGAGATCCGACGGGGAGCGGTCTCCAGAAACAACAATTTGCCGGCCCTGCTCCACTAAAGCATTGAAAGTATGAAAAAATTCTTCCTGCGTAGCATCTTTACCATCCATAAACTGAACATCGTCAACCATTAAGACATCAACCGAGCGGAAAAGCTCCTTAAAACCCATAATGTTTTTGAAACGTAGTGCACGAACGAAACGGTACATAAATTTTTCAGCAGACAAATACATCACCTGCTTCTGGGGCTGCCGCTGACGAAGTCGCCACGCTATGCCCTGCATCAAGTGCGTCTTGCCGAGACCAACTCCACCATAAATAAATAAAGGATTGAACGATGCATCATCAGACTCACTAACTCGCCGGGCCGCCGCATGAGCAAATTCGTTTGGCTTTCCCACTACAAAATTTTCAAAAGTAAGCTTAGGATCTAGTAGCGCGTCTACCGCTTCCTCATCAACAGAACGACCAGCAGGAATCGAATTTACCGGCATCACCGCGTCCGTCGGACCATTTGCTCGAAAATTCGGCGCCTCGGCTTCCCTAACAACTATATCAACATTCTTTACGGATGGATCTTCAAGACGCCAAAGTGCTCTTATTCGATCGCCGTAGCGTGGTGCAACCCAATCCCGCATAAAACGAGATGGAGCGGAAAGGACCAAACAATCACCCGAAAGATTTGCCAAATCCAGTCGGTTCAACCAGTTTTCAAAAGCTACTTCACCATATTCTGAACGCAGCCGTCTACGCACCCGCGTCCAACTTGTC
>PAVD01000047.1 GCA_002712985.1 Rhodospirillaceae bacterium | reverse complement strand
CGCAAACTCCGGGTCTTTGGATGCTCGCAGGAGGGCGTCGCTTGCTTCAGCAGAACATTGAACAGGAACTACATAATGACTTCAGCGCATGTAATAATTATACTCAGGGAATCGAATCAGCTTCCAAGATAAAGTGCCCCACNCTNATTATNGCTGGTGATGATGACANAATGACNCCAGCNANACGNGCATNCNCTCTCCAAAAAGNNATANCCAATTCACGNGTAGAAATCATCAAGGNTTCAGGNCANATGATGATGATTGAATGCCCNGACACAACTCTTNCNTTGTTNTTCTCNTTCATAAACTCTCCTNACCNCCNANACNAAAAATGAAAGAAANCGCACCACGANNGAGAAGTNNCTACAAGTATTTTCATCAGACNGAAACCAGATGGAACGATAACGACATATACGGCCATATGAACAATGTAGTTTATTACGAAATATTTGACTCAGTTATTAACCGATACCTAATTACTGAAGGAAACTTAAATATCGCCTGCGGCTCAATAGCTGCGATTATNCCAGAAACACGTTGCCGATATCACAAACCCTTGCGTTTTCCTGATACGTTGGATATCGGACTTCGGGTTTCCCGTTTGGGAAACACCAGCGTCATTTACGATAGTGCAATTTTTCAAATCGGCGACAATNCCGCGGCCGCTGAATGTCATTTTGTCCACGTGTTTGTGGACCGACACCAGCAAAACCAGCCGGTGGCTATCCCAGACACGGTGAGAAAAGCGTTAGAGAAAATACTTGCGCAATAAACTAGCCCTTGCGCAACGACAGGATCCATTCACAGTGAGCATAGACAATATATCACTCAGAGATAGAGAAGCCTTTAAAACGTTTATTAAACCGTGCAACCTGACCACCTGTGTCCACAAGTTGTGTATTTCCACCAGTCCAAGCCGGATGAGTCAGGGGATCTACGTCAAGCTTAAGGACATCACCTTCCTTCCCCCAAGTGGACCGTGTCTTATATTCGGTNCCATCAGTCATAACGACCGCTATTTCGTGATAATCTGGATGTATATCTTTTTTCATTTCTACCTACCCTAGCTAGTACCACTATATAGCTGAGGCCAGGTTCAAGCTCAAGTCCCTACCCTTAGTAAAGTAAATAAACAGATTTTTAAATGCTCGAAAAATCAAATCCCTTGTTTCCAAGCATCTCGCCTTTTGATGTACGTAAAATAAAAGTCGGGGATGGCCACGTACTTTATCTGGAGCAATACGGAAATCCGGATGGGGCCCCTGCCGTCTTTCTACATGGAGGACCCGGTGGTGGGTGTCAGAGTGAACAAGCACGANTATTTGACCCAGGACGATACCGGATAATTCTCTTTGATCAACGAGGTTCAGGTCGCAGCGAGCCTAAAAGAGGATTAGAAAACAATACAACTCGACACCTCGTTGCAGACATGCATTTTATTCGGGAACACTTGGAGCTTGAACAATGGCTTCTAGTAGGTGGCTCCTGGGGTTCGACCCTTGCCCTCTCCTATGCCGAGGTTCACCCCAACCACGTTCTTGGCATAGTGTTACGAGCAGTATTCCTTGGCTCCCGAAGAGAAATAAGTTGGGCTTTTGAAAAGGCTGCTCAGATTTTCTACCCTGAGCTGTGGAAGCAGTTTGTGTGTGTTTTGCCAGGCTCAGAACGACATGACCCAATCTCTGCCTATGGGGCCCGCTTATCAAATCCAGACCCACGCGTTCATCTCCCTGCTGCACGCATCTGGAGNCAATTTGAAAATGCTTTATCATCCTTGGAACCGCAGAACGTAACTCTACCTAATATTTTATTCGATGATGCGGCNTCTACGGACTTGTCTGGTCCAAACACTCCCTACCTTGAATGGCATTACATCAGTCACGATTGCTTCCTAGCTCCAAATCAACTTCTTCATGAAGCTAAAAATTTGATTGGCATTCCTGGGATAATAGTTCAAGGACGTTACGATCTACTGTGCCCNCCCACCACGGCNGCCGAACTAGCATCGTTGTGGCCAAAATGCGAACTACGTCTTATACCGGCTTCTGGTCATTCAGCTAACGAACCTGCAATTAGATGCGCATTAGTTGCTGCGGTAGCNGATATTTATGACAAGATAAAAAAATCATAGCAGTGGCTTATCTTTTACTCTACCCCTTTTGGGAACTGACCAAATAGCAGTCTGATATCTGCGCGAGGTTGACTTTTTTTAAATGGTCACTCAGNTAATATTCATAAAACGACATTCCAGATGAAGGTAGATTAAATGTCAAATCTCCACATTCAAAAGGAAANCAACGTAGAAATTANACATAANCACCAAACTGCCAGTATCAACACTCGGCTTACATCCAAAGCAATTGGAGTTGCGTTTGNGGCCATGTTACTAGCTGACCTGCTGCTAACATCATCGTACGTTATGANNTCGCTGCCAANCTGTTCNANNTTGGACTTCTTNTACAATTTCACNTCTTGTGAATTANAGANCATAGACAAAGTAATTGGAGTCTATTTATCACTTAAATTTCTTTTTGCGGCCGCAATATCGACCCTAGTAATATGCACGTTCTATCCGGGGGATAAAATTTCGTTGTTTTGGTACGTGTCCGCGTTGACTCTTTTCCTCACAGCTTTAGACCAAATGCTTCAGTCACAAGTATTTTCNAGTTACCNTCACATGGCCGCGCCGTCTGACAGAAATTTGGGATACTTCAATTGGAGTACGTCAACCAACGGTTTTCTCTATGTTATATTCTACTTTGTNGCCCTAACAACAATCCCACGACACTCCAAGTCCGCATTTTACTGGATGTTGTTGTCTGCCCTTGTCATCTGCTTGTCTGTGCCAACCCAGACAGCCTGTGACCAGTTTTCCAGTATGTTTGAACATGGGAGACTCTTAGGAATTATCTCTCAACTCAACCCTGAAATATGTCGAAGCAGTTGGAATGGTGGTCTGAAACTAATCAGCGTAAGCCTCATAACTATAGGCTTATTGGTGGCACTACATACGATGCAAAAGAAAACTGTGACGTATTATTGGTATGATTGAAGAAATTTGAACTTAGGCAAGAAAACGTTTCCTCGTGTAGATCGTGAACTACAACCAAACAAAAAACCCCTTTCCCCTGGGGAGGATGCAGGGGAAAGGGGCTGACAACTCGCAGCGACACGTTTGCCACGAGTGTGAAACATGCGATAGTTATCTAAGGAAACTTTCGTTATCCAAATGCCTCATCCCACGTTCCTCTTGTTGCTGCACGCGAATACTCTGTCGAACGATTCTCAAAAAAATTTGTGTGCTCAACCCCGTTGAGCATTTCCTCTACCCAGGGCAACGGATTTTGTTCAATTCTGAACATGGGCTGAAGGCCTAATTGTATCAGCCGCCGATCGGCGATATAACGTATATAACGTTTCACCTCAGTGGGACCCAATCCTTCAACGCCTCCAAGTTCAAACGCACGACCAATAAATGCATCTTCATGCGAAACGATCGTATCGCAGATACGATAGAGATCATGCCTTAGTTCTTCAGTCCAAATTTCGGGGTTTTCGGAGGTAAAAGTGTGGAACAACTTGATCATAGAATTCGTGTGAAGGGTTTCGTCTCGCACAGACCAAGATACTATCTGTCCCATTCCTTTCATTTTGTTAAACCGAGGGAAATTTAACAGAATGGCAAAACTTGCAAATAATTGCAGCCCTTCAGTAAATGCGCCAAAAGTGGCAAGTGTTTTGGCAATCTCTAATTTGGTATCAGTACCAAAACTTTGCAAAAAATCATATTTGTCTTTCATTTCTTTATAATGAAGGAATGCGGAGTACTCCACTTCCGGCATACCAATAGTATCGAGAAGATGCGAATATGCCGCAATATGCACGGTCTCCATGTTGGAGAACGCCGCTAGCATCATTTGAATTTCCGTTGGACGAAAGATGCGACTATAGTGCCGCATATAGCAGTTATTTACCTCAACATCCGATTGAGTAAAAAACCGAAAGATTTGCGTCAATAAATTGCGTTCTTGGATTGTCAAAGAACGATGCCAATCTTTTACGTCATCAGCCAAAGGAACCTCTTCAGGGAGCCAATGTATCTGCTGTTGAATCAACCAAGCATCATAAGCCCACGGATATTTGAATGGNTTATAAANGGGTTTAGATTCAAGAAGAGACATTCTTACACTCCGTCACTGGCAGGCTAAACATTCGTCATAGTCGATAGCCTCTTCCTGCGGTCCTTCTTGGGCATTTACCGAACCCAGCACCGGAACACTTACCGAGGAGCTGGTTCCCATATTAGCCACTANATCCGCCCGTTGTATCGATTTTGACCGGCAGTAATACAAGCTCTTCAAGCCTTTTTCCCAAGCCAAAAAATGGATTTTATGCAAATCGCGCTTATGCACATCCGCGGGAAGNAACAAATTTAGCGACTGAGACTGACAAACATATGGCGTGCGATCCGCTGCAAGTTCAACGAGCCAACGTTGATCAACTTCAAATGCAGTCTTAAAAACCAGTTTTTCACTTTCACTGAGAAAATCTAGATGCTGCACGGACCCTTCATTTGCCACAATTGAAGACCAAGTAACATCATCATCATGACCTTTGTCAGCTAACAATTTAGTGAGGTACTTGTTCCTAACGGTAAATGAACCGCTCAGAGTCTTCTGGGTGAAACTATTTGCTGCTGACGGTTCGATACCAGGAGAAGCACCACCACAAATAATAGAAATAGATGCAGTCGGAGCAANCGCNATTTTGTTGGAAAATCGTTCCTGAATGCCAAAATCCGCCGCATCGGGACATGCCCCTCGCTCTTTAGCAAGAATGTTAGAGGCCGTGTCGGCGGCATCCTTTATATGCCTAAACATCCTAAGATTCCAGGATTTGGCGACAGCAGATTCNAACGGTACGTTTTTCCCNTGAAGAAATGAATGGAACCCCATAACCCCAAGTCCAACGCTTCTCTCCCGCACAGCAGAATATCTTGCTCTTTCCATAGAGTCGGGCGCTTTCTTAATAAAGTCATCGAGGACATTNTCCAAAAAACGCATGANATCCTCTATGACGCGTTCGTCCCCACTCCAATCATCAAAGTGCTCCAAATTTAAGGACGAGAGACAGCATACCGCCGTTCTCTCTGAGCCAAAACGGTCCACACCAGTTGGCAAAGTGATCTCGCTGCATAAATTTGACATCTTTACACTCAAGCCGCCCAANTTTTGATGCTCAGGCACGGCACGGTTTACGTGATCAATAAATAAAAGGTANGGTTCACCGGTCTCTATTCGAGCGGTAAGAATACGTACCCACAGAGATCTGGCCGATATCCGCCGGACCACCGTATTGTCCTTAGGACTAACTAGTGACCANTCNTCGTCTTCTTTAACCGCCCGCATGAACGAGTCAGGAATAACAACGGCATTATGGAGATTCAGTGCTTTTCGGTTTGGATCCCCACCAGTTGGGCGACGAAGCTCAACGAATTCTTCAATCTCGGGATGATTCACCGGCAAATAAATCGCCGCACTTCCACGCCTTAGGGAACCTTGGCTGATAGCAAGAGTGAGGGAATCCATTACCCGAATAAATGGAATAACTCCAGATGTTTTTCCATTGCGCCCAACACGCTCACCTATTGACCGTAAATTCCCCCAGTAACTCCCAATGCCTCCACCACGTGCAGCTAGCCAGACATTTTCATTCCATAATTTTACGATACCCTCTAAGGTATCTGTGGACTCATTCAAAAAACATGAAATCGGCAGCCCCCGCTCGGTCCCACCATTACTTAGTATTGGGGTGGCAGGCATAAACCATTGTCTGCTCATATAGTCATATAACCGCTGTGCATGCTCCGAGCCATCTGCAAAGTGGCTCGAAACCCTCGCAAACAACTCCTGATAACTCTCCTCAGGCATTAAGTAACGGTCGTCCAATACCGCCTTNCCAAATTTTGTTAAAAGACCATCACGACCTTCACTAGTCTCAACCTGGGCCCCGCTTTCTAATTGGACGACGNTGAGCATATTTCTCTATTTCCCTACANTTTTTCCACAGCCTGTGGATAATACTTTGTGAAATACGCCTATATCTTGTGTTCAAATATTATCATAAACACTAGATATTGGGCTTTTGATTGAACAAAAACCTGAANCAACACGCAAGTAACTTTGTAAANTTTAGNTGCCGATNTTTCGTCNGGCCACATGNCTCNTATNGNAACATTGGTTTTCCNAAAGGCTAAGAAACAACGGAAAGCCCGAGGCTGGCTCGTTATATTCGTATTACATAGGTGACGGGATCAGTGATTGGAATTCCCCTAGCTAATATCTGAGAGACNTCTTCAATCACCAGATAAATAGGATCTCGNTTCAGNGAATCNGACACCATCTGGCAATAGTNCCGAATCGCCCCTTTGAAACCGCCCTCANAGGATTNGATCANAATTCGAGGNCAGAAACNGGCTTAACCACNNCATATCTCGTGATCTGCATCNGGGACCAAAGCTAGNGAAAATCAGCGAATTCTAACGAAAGNACAGAACCTTTGACAGCTGACAGNCCCCTGNNATTCTTGCAATATGGCGTCAATTCCGCTACCGGATTCCGACAAAACTAAGTTACAATTGCTAAAGATGAANCACCATGTTGTCCTCTATATAGATTTCAAAAGCCCCTANTCCTACTTATCGCTTGAACCCACATTTCGACTGGCAGAAACTCATGACGTAAATTTCGAGTTTCGCCCATTCATCCTGAATATTCCTGAAGTATATGGCGACCTAGGCTCACGGGACGAACAGCAATGGCGGAAAGTCCGCTACCTTTATAAANATGTTCGTCACTTCGCCAATGATAGGGGTTTAGTTATCTACGGACCTGAAAAAATCATCGATTCACGACTGGCCGCCATAGGTATGTTGTTCAGCCAGTTAAAAAAACAGATTTAAACTCTATGCGACATTAGTATTTGAAAGATTTTTTAAACGGGAACTTGATATGGAGGATGAAATTAAGTTGGCTGAGCTGATTGAAGAAGTCGGATTAGATCGAGCTGATTTCCTTTCGTTTNTACAAGACCCTGGTCCTAAAAAATTAGATCAAANAGTCACAAAGGAAACTANGGAGGGGNNATTTGGCGTCCCCACCTTTGTATTTCAAGGTGAACTATTCTGGGGTTATGACAGGATGGGCGTACTAACAAAAGCACTTAAAGCAGCAAACGGTTAGAGAAAACCTTAAAATTTACACTGTCCCGATTAAGCTATGGACTTCAAAACGCAAACCTTAAGTGCATTGTTAGCAACAAGCGTAGATAAAAACCCCAACACCTCGGGGACAAACGGCACAAAAATACAATGCTCAGAACTCCGGAGACTCGCTATTCAGGAACTAAGCTAAACAGTGAACAGACAAAATCAAACTACACCTGCATCCTCTCCTGACTGAGCAGCAAAAATCGACGTATATCCTGCCGACCAATCCGGCGGAATTAAGCAGGGTCGCGGATCGTGATGAGCCCAACGAGCAGCATTGCCGCGAACTACGCGCCTATAATTTTTTGTAGACGCGGGATTATGAGTGTACGCAAAGGCGTCAGCAGACGTAAATGCATTTATTAATAAAGGCCGACCATCCACTATTTTACTGGGCGGAGAGCCATGCACCGTACGACAATTGTGAACCGTAATGGACCCCTTAGGAGCTGTCAGATAAACCACACTAGAAAGGTCCAGGTTTGCCGCATCAGCATCACTTAGGCTACCAGTCCAGTTTCCATGCTGATCATACTGGTCGTAGAGTGGACCCTTATGTGAACTTGGCACGATTGCAACTGGACCATCCTCTGGACCGGTATCTGTTAAATAACAACCAATGGCAAGTGGACTGTAGTTTGTGTGAGGGTAAAACTGAATGTCTTGATGCCACTGAACCGTATCATCTCCTTCGTGCCACTTAAAATTCAGTTTGGAGTGATGAAAAGAAACGTCTGGGCCTACCAAGTCCGCCGCGACATCTGCAATCACGTCATTTGTAAACTCCCAATAAGCTTCNTGCTGCGCATCAGGTTCCTTCAAACGACGCAACCTCGGATGGTCCGCTGAATGTGACGGAGCTATATCGAAAATGTCGTTACTCGACGACACTGTTCGGCTTTTTTCTAAAAACTTATCGGTGACCGCATGCAAGCGATCTAGCCATTCCCCATCGATCAAACTATCCACAGAAACATAACCATTATCAAAATAGAATTCCCGCTGCTTCTGGGACAGTACACGCGCTGGGTAAGACAGTACCTGTTCCGGCGTCATCATTGGGCTCCAGATTCNTTCCAAGTAGCTAGTGCCAGAATCCTGCCCGGTATTAGCTGGATTGGCAACTTCTTTAGCCCANGTCCTTATCTTCCATTAGAAGAACATGCGAAAGCGGTATATTTGTCTTTAATGATCTACTGGACGCGAGACCCCTTCTACCGGCCCCATTTGTCTAACTTTGTGCTCCCTATAAGCTATGTAAGTGATGCTACCGAAAATCATTGCACCCCCTAGCCATGTTGTAATTCCAGGAACCTCGGCGAATATAAAAAACCCCAAAAGTACAGCCCAGATCATTTTAAAAAAATCAACAGGCATAACGACATTTGTATCCCCTGCCTTGATAGCTTCAGTCATGAGGAGTTGACCAAATGTACCAAGAATCCCCATCACTGCCGTTATGGCTAACTGTTCTACACTTGGTCTACTCCACACCATCAGCGCAGGCACGGCAGAAAGGGGCACCATCAACAAAATAAGGTAGGTAATGATTGTTATGCTTGATTCCGTCCGGCTCAGTATCTTTATAACTATTAAGGCACAGGCCCAGAGACACGAGGATAAAACTACCAGCAACTGCCCATTACTTACCGTTTCAAAACCTGGGCGAAGCAAAACCAAAGTCCCGCAAAATCCAAAAAAAATCGCACACCATCTTCGAAAGCCGACAACCTCCCTCAGGACAACAATTGCCAACACGGTAGCAAAGATTGGAGCGGTAAAAGAAAGAGCCGCAACCTCGGCTAACGGAGTGATGCTCACGGCATAAAAAAACATTAACATCGCCATCACGTTGATACAGGATCGAACGGCGTGAAGACCTAGTCTTTGTGTTTTCAATGGCGCAAGCCCATAACGAATAAACCAGGGTAAAACTACAAGAAGACCAAACGCATTACGGAAAAATGCCAACTGGAATGGATGCAGTTCACCTGCCATGTAACGAATCAATGCATGCATGAGTGAAAAGCAAATTGTGGCAACAAACATCAGTAAAATACCGCGCAGATTACCTCCAATATTATTTACTGACTTGATGATTTCTGGAAACAACACCGACTCCTTTACCATTGAACTCCGCTAGGGTGAGTTCTCACTTACAAGCATGGACTATAAGAATATTAACCCCGTTCAAGAACCGGAATTGAACCACAAACTAAAATCTTTCAACTTTCTATTTGGCACAACCCCTTCTCACAAACAGTTGCGACGCTAAGTAGCGCTTGGCCTATTTCCCCCACGCCCATAGCTACAAAAATCATATGTGCTATTATGAGGTACATATTGCCTAGGAAAGAACCCTATCGCCATGACTTATTGTTCTGTCGCGACCTCTTGAGCAACATAGATATCCCGGAGATGTACTATGCTTATCGTTGGCCTTAATCACCTTGCTTTCATTACGGCAGATATGGAATCTACTATTCGTTTCTACCGTGATTTGTTAGAAATGGATTTAATTTCTGGTATTGGTCACGAAGGTTTCAGACACTATTTTTTCCGATGCGGAGAGGGGCATATTGCCTTCTTTGAATATGAAATCGCACAGCCAATGGACTATGACAAGTTTCACGGTTCACCAACTGATAAGCCAATAGGTTTTGATCATGTTTCATTTACGGTTGCGTCACGCAAAGTCCTTTTTGAACTAAAGGACCGANTGGAGGCAGCCAATATCGACGTGACAGGTGCAGTGGATCACGGAACCATGTGGTCAATATATTTCTTTGATCCAATCAACAACTTGCCTTTAGAAGCCTCTTGGAACTGCGTAGAGATTGTTAAAACCCCGGCGATCCTCGATAGTGCGCCACTTAAAGTGGCANCGGAAGGATCAAGTCCACAGCCAGGTCACTGGCCAGAGGTTATAACACATACTAAGGAGGAGGAAATGAATCCAGTCCCAGGGAACGGATTTGCCATGCGCGAAAATTTTCTCCGACGTGGCTTAGCTCGTGTAAATCCAGACATGGAATCAGTCCTACTACAGGAGGCTTCCGACTAATTTCCGAAAGATCTGGTGAAATAATTAAAGCGTANACAGGCAGGAAATACGAGTTATTTAGCACCACAAAGTTTACCGACCGAATTCAAAGCAGAGACTCNCCATACTAAATAACCAAACTTTCGATTTTGCGACGCTGTATTTTCCCTGTCGTACTACGAGGCATCGCATCAATTCCAATAAAAATGATTTGCTTTGGTTGTTTGTATCCAGCTAACCGCTCCCGACACCTGGCTAAAAGTTCCTGCTCAGTTAGGCTGGGATCTTTCCGTGCGACAACAGCCACCGGCACCTCGCCCCATTTCTTATCCGTTTTGCGCACTACTACAACTTCAGCCACCCGGTTTTCCTCCAAAAGCACTCTTTCTATTTCTGCCGGATAAATATTTTCTCCACCCGATTTAATCATGTACTTTGCACGATCAACGAAATCATAGGAACCATCAGCATTCCGACGGAACAAATCACCCATTTTAAACCAACCATCCCGAAATTCTTCTTTATTTGCGTCAGCAGCTGACCAGTAACCACTAAAAAGTGTCGGCCCTCGAATAATTAGCTCTCCAGTAACACCTTCCGGCACCTCTTCGCCTTCGGAATCAACCAATCTCACCTCACAAAATGAATTCTGCATCTTTGACAACTTCGAATGCGACCCACCTGGGTCCAACAAACTACCAGAACATGGCGGAATTCCAGTCTCTGTTGACCCAAAGCTATTTAAGTACGGGCTACGGAGAAGTCTCGTGATTTCCGTCAACTGGCGCCTTGGCAACAGGTCTGGCATGGCCCCGATCATCAAAATACCTTTAGGCTTTACTTCATGTACCTTTAAATAGTCTATCAAACGGTCAATCACGCCTGGCATTAACACCAACCAACCGAGCCTTTCAGAAGAAATAATTTTCACCAGGCGGTTAACATCAAATCCGTCAATCTGAACTACCTTGCCCCCAATCAATAACATCCCAATTGATAAATCCGTCGAGGCCATGTGAAACATTGGGGCCCAAGCCNCAAAGGTATCAAATCGAGTCATGCCGTAGTCGGAACAAAATACGCAAAGACGAGATACAAAGGCGCGATGGCTGATTATCGCTCCTTTTGGTCTGCCGGTTGTGCCACTAGTAAATAAGATTAAGAGCGGATCCTCAGCGTTTACTGCCGATTCGGGCTCAGAATTCTTTTGCCTGGATAGCAGTAATTCATACTCAGAATCAAACTTTACAATGTTCTGTACGTTTGGATCTAAACCAAANGCGTCCTTCGTAAAACGAGGTGAAACGAAGAGAATTTTTGGCCGCGTAAGTTGTATGCAGTAAAGTTGCTCATCGTACGCCAGACGCCAGTTCAGAGCTGCTACAACCATGCCCAATTTTGCAGCGGCAAACTCAACTTCCATATATTCCGGACGATTTTCCGATAATATCGCTACTCGGTCCCCATGGCGGAATCCATTTGAAACAAGAAAATTCGCAAGCCGGTTTACCCTTTGGTTGAACGCGCTATAAGTCCAACTAACATCAGAGCCCTCAACCGCTAGCTCGAATGGTCTGATGTTAGCCTGTTCCCTCAACAAATGCCCGACCGTGGTCTGACCGACTTTACTAATTTGATCCGTTATCATTAAATTTGTTACCAACGAATTTCTATTAATCATATAATACAAACCGAGGGCACCATTACCAACCTTAGAGGCCTGATAACTAGCCCAACTGATGTCAAAAACGAAAAATTGAGGAATTTAAGATGCCAATCGTCAATCGTATTTCTGCTTACCACGATGATATGCGGGAGTGGCGCCGAGATATTCATAAACACCCTGAGCTGGCCTACAATGAACACCGTACCGCCAGCAAGGTCGCAGAACTATTAAAAACTTTTGGTGTGGACGAAATTGTTGAGGGAATCGGTGGGACCGGACTCGTCGGTGTTATCCGTAATGGAGAAGGNCGCTCAATTGGACTCCGCGCTGACATGGATGCGTTACCTATCACCGAGGACACGGGCGTCCCTTATACATCTGTAAATGAAGGCGTAATGCACGCCTGTGGTCATGACGGTCACACAACCATGTTACTAGGTGCCGCGAAATACCTCGCAGAGACAAAAAATTTTTCCGGCACCGTTGTTCTAATATTCCAGCCAGCCGAAGAAGGATATGCAGGAGCTAGAGCAATGATGGACGATGGTTTGTTTGATCGTTTTCCCGTGGATGAGATATATGGCGTCCACAATATGCCCGGTGTTGCTCAAGGAGAGATAACCGTGTCACCAGGCCCGGTGATGGCGGCTGCCGATAGTTTTCTAGTAACCGTCAAAGGCAGCGGCGGTCATGGTGCCATGCCTCACTTGGCGATAGACCCAGTCGTTGCTGCCGCGACTATGGTAAGCAGCATTCAGAGTCTTGTATCTCGTGCCGCCAATCCCCACGACACACTGGTTATTTCCGTGACTAAAATTAACGGTGGTGACGCCTTCAACGTGATACCTGACGCCGTAACTTTTGGGGGGACAGTAAGATATTTTGACCAAGACCTTGGCAAGAAGAATTTAGAAAGAATGACNAAAATGATTGAGGGCGTAGCCGCNGGACATGGTGTTACCGTTGAAATAAAATATGATCGCGGCTATCCACCTACAAGCAACCACGAAAAACAGGCAGGGTTTGCACGCGACATTGCAGTGGACGTAACAGGCATAAAAGCAAAAAGGCAGCCGCAGGTAATGGGCTCAGAAGATTTTTCCTTTTACCTACAAGATAAGCCTGGCGCTTATGCTTGGATAGGCAATGGTGATAATAGTGAAAGCGCGCAGCTTCATAATCCCCACTACAATTTCAATGATGAGATCCTTCCCGTTGGAGCCAGTTTTTTCGTCCGGTTAGCGGAAACTGCTCTGACAAAAAATGCCATATAGTTCATGCCAAACCTTGCAGCAAACCTCTCTATGTTGTTTACGGAGCACGAGTTTCTCGACCGATTTCATGCTGCGGCCAAATGTGGGTTTAAGGGAGTAGAAATTCTTTTCCCATACGAATGGTCTGTGAATGAAATCGGTCGGGCGCTCAAGGACAATAATCTTGAAGCAGCACTATTTAATGCGCCGCCAGGAGATCTGATAGCCGGTGATCGAGGGGTTGCGGCAATCCCAGGGCGTGAATCAGAATTCATTTCTTCAATCCAAATTGCTCTCGATTACGCGGCCGAACTGAATTGTCGTCATATCCATGTTATGGCAGGGAAGCTTGACCAGGAAAAAGACAGGCTTGAAGCTAAAACTACATTCATAGCAAATTTGAAACTAGCAGCACCCGAAGCCCACAAACGTGATGTGGTTCTTCTCATCGAGCCAATTAATAACAAAATATCGATACCAGGCTATTTTTTAAATCAAGTTTCGGAGGCACGAGAGATCATCGAAGAGGTGCGAAGCGATAATGTCCGTCTGCAATTTGATCTGTACCATGCACAAATCATGCACGGCAACCTCGAAGGCCTTATACGGGACAATATTGACATAACGCGGCATTTNCAGATAGCGGGATTGTCCGCCCGCAAAGAACCAAACCTCGGAGAACTGAACTACCCATACCTCCTGAATTTGATTGATTCACTTAACTATACAGGCTGGATTGGATGCGAATATCATCCAAACCAATCAACGATATCTGGTTTAGGGTGGGCGTCAGAATATGGAATTAAAGCATGGGACGTTAGTGACGACTAAAACGACAAGTGTTGCCGTCTCTCCCGTCACCTCGGAAGGAAAATGAACTTCACGTTCCCGTGTCATTGTCGTTGCCGGATATTTGGACTACGAGACTATTCGCTGGAAGGAATCACGCCAACATCCGTNACTTGCGCCGCGAGTGCAGAGCTAAGGAACTCATCTATATCTCCATCCAATACTGCACCAGTATTACTCGTTTCAACGCCTGTCCGAAGATCTTTTACCATTTGATAAGGCTGTAAAACATATGAACGGATCTGGTGTCCCCAACCGATTTCCTTTTTATCTGCTTCTTGGGCCGCTATATCGGCTTCGCGNTTTTGCAACTCCAGTTCATATAGCCGAGACTTCATCATACTCATGGCCGTAGCTCTATTTTTATGCTGTGATCGCTGGTTCTGACACTGGACTACGATCCCAGTTGGTATATGCGTAATACGAACCGCTGAATCTGTCTTGTTCACATGCTGACCACCCGCGCCTGATGCGCGGTACGTATCAACTCTCAGATCCTTATTATCAATTTCAACTTCTATTGAATCATCCACCACAGGATAGACCCAGACACTTGCAAAACTAGTATGGCGACGTGCATTGGAATCGAAAGGCGAAATGCGCACTAAACGATGCACCCCACTTTCTGTTTTCAACCAACCGTAAGCATTTGGTCCAACAATTTTCACTACCCCTGTTTTTATGCCAGCTTCTTCTCCTAAACTTTCTTCTACCATTTCCACCTTAAAGCCTCGACTTTCTGACCATCTAAGGTATAAACGACGCAACATCGACGCCCAGTCTTGGCTCTCAGTCCCTCCTGCTCCCGCATGAATTTCTANGAAACAATCATTTGGATCCGCCTCACCCGAAAGCATTGCCTCGAGTTCAAGCTTGCGCGCCTTTTCAGCTAAGGCACGGAGTGCGTCTTCAGCCTCGGACAATATCTCTTTGTCATCCTCAGCTTCCGCCAATCCAATCAGCTCTACATTCTCATCGAACTCCTGGACCAGTTTATCATAATTGCCAATTTCCGTTTGTAGGCGNTTCCGCTCTCTCATCACTTTCTGAGCCGCCCCCTGATCCTTCCAAAGATCAGGATCTTCAGCGCGGACATTTAAGTCCTGAAGACGCCTTTGAACGCTTTCCGGGTCAAAGATACCCCCTTAGCATCGTCAGTGATTGACGAAGCGAATCGGCAATAGTTTCGATTTCAGCGCGCATTCAATGCACTANCCCCAACTAAATGGCAGTAATAATTGGTAACACGTTCCAAAGTAAAGCACACTATCGGAATAGAAAGGATTAATGAGTAAAATATTTGATNTCAATACAAACCGCTATCAAATCGGGACGATCTCCCGATCATACTTGCCGGATCTTCATCACGTGAGTTGGTCCCCGTCATTGTTTTTACTGCCGGTTCGGTACCAGGCTTNAAGGCTTCGAGAATTAGACGTTCTGTCGTTGGACTCGGCAATCCACCAGTTTCTGCGTCGATGCGGACCATACGTATCCCCCTTGGGATACGAAAAGGAATTGGTGGCTGTTCTTGAGTAGCCAATTTCATAAATTCCTTAAAAACAGGCGCAGCAACATTTGAACCCGTTTGTTTACTTCCTAAGGTCCGCGGTTTGTCGAAACCAACAAACACTCCTGCGACGAGGTCCGGCGAAAAACCAATAAACCATGCATCAAAACTATCGTTCGTTGTTCCAGTTTTCCCTGCCAGAGGCCTCCCAAGTGCACTAATGCTGCGACCGGTTCCACGTTCTACAACACCCTTAAGCATCCACGTCACCTGAAAAGCCGTGGCAGCATCTGTTACACGGGGCCGATCATCAATTAAGCTCGGTGCAATCGGAGACGACTCGAGTGGACCTTGGCAGCTTCTACAAGCCCTTTTGTCCCGACGCAGTATGGTACGCCCGTCGCGATCCTGGATTCTCTCAATCAGCGCAGGACTAATTCTTTTTCCCCCATTAATCAACATGGCGTACGCCGTTGTTAGCTTCAACAACGTGGTCTCCCCGGAACCTAACGCTATGGAAAGAAGTGGCTCGAAAGTCCCAATCCCGAACCGCTTAGCCACGCCAAGCACTTGGTTCATTCCAATGATATTTGCTAGACGNACCGTCATCAAATTTCGAGATTTCTCGATACCAAACCGAAGAGTGGCTGGACCTCCAAACTCACGTCCATAATTTTCCGGTTTCCANACTCCGAGGTCCCCTCCCTGATCTATAACAAAGGGAGCATCAAGTACGATGCTGGCTGGAGTATAGCCTGCTTCAATTGCCGCTAGGTAGACAAACGGCTTAAAAGCAGAACCAGGTTGGCGCATNGCTTGTGTAGATCGATTGAACTGGCTTTCTTCAAAACTCCATCCGCCAACCATTGCCAGAATTCTTCCATTGTGTGGATCAAGTGCCAAAAATGCTCCTTCAACGTCTGGAATTTGCCGGAGACTAAAAATATTTTGCTCCATATTGCTGTCTTGATCCACCAACCCCTCTACCAGTATCACGTCTCCAACTGTCAAAACCTCAGATACTTTGTTGACCTCTGGGCCTAGTTTTTGGCCATCGCGCCAAGCGCGAGCCCATGTCAACTCAGACAGTGGAATGTAACCTTTTTTACCATCTGTTAAGCCTATGATTGCACTCGACGCGTCCTCTATCTCTAGAACAGCAGCCAAGACCCAACCGGGCATCCCTGTTGGAGAAGGAATACGCTTTAATTCCTGTAACCAGCCTACGTTAGGTTCTATTCGGGCTATTGGGCCCCGCCACCCATGTCTGCGGTCATATGAAATTAAGCCTCCACGCAACGCCTGAGAACCAAATTTCTGTAGCCTCGGATCGAGGGTCGTTCGAACTGAGAGGCCTCCCCGGTACAATACATCTTCCCCATATCTTTCGCTAATTTCTCGACGTACTTCTTCCGCGAAGAATGGAGCTTCTACGAATTCGTCTCTATTTCGTCCTTTCACCTCTATCCGCAACTGTCTAGCGGCAGCAAATTCATCTTCACTTATATACCCATCTTCAAGCATTCTCCCTAAGACATAGTTACGACGTCCAATTGCCGCCTCAGCATTTCTTAGAGGGTGATATGCATTTGGTGCCTTGGGCAATCCAGCCAAAAAGGACACCTCACTAATGGTCAGTTCTTCAAGAGATTTATTGAAATAGTTCATCGCCGCTGCTGCCACGCCATAGGACCTATTTCCGAGATATATTTCGTTGAGATANAGTT
Organism: Rhodospirillaceae bacterium; assembly: GCA_002712985.1. Lineage (GTDB taxonomy): Bacteria > Pseudomonadota > Alphaproteobacteria > UBA7887 > UBA7887. The sequence goes on along the minus strand of PAVD01000047.1, from coordinate 7,479 downwards.
CCAATATCCGATCTTTGAGCAGTGCTCGTTCAATTCTAATAGAGAGTATTATCTCTCTAATCTTTCTACTTACCGAAACCTCGTTTGTAAGTAAAAAGTTCTTCGCCACCTGCTGAGTAATTGTCGATGCGCCAATGAGGCGTCGACCCGATGTAGCATTTCGAATATTTTGGATTATAGCCCTCCCTACACCAACTATATCTACACCCGGATGGCCAAAAAAATTCTTGTCTTCCGCCGCAATAAAAGCATTGATCACAATCTTAGGCATGGCCTTGATAGGAACGAAGACGCGCTGTTGCTCTGCATACTCAGCAAGCAACCTACCATCACCCGAGTGCAGCCTCGTAAGCGTTGGTGGTTCATAATCTTCCAGTTGAGCATATTCAGGTAAACCTCTAGAATAATGGTGTAAACACCATATCACTGTAGCAAGTACAACAAATACTCCTGACAGGCCCAACAGCGTCAACACACCTAGGGCACGTCCAAGAAGAGCAAATGGTTTTCTTCGTCTCATAGGAATCTTATACTAGTACAGCGAACAGGGGTAAGAGCTCAACACAGCGTTACATCGCCCCGCAAGCGCTCCAAATCCTCGGCCTAACGTCGAATTGTGGCCTTGTTATGACCAATTCACNAACCAATCTCTTTATTGACCTTTAACCGGAAATAATCGCACGACAACATGGAGTACTATTTAATAAGCGGGACCCGACGCCTGACGTTGCATGAGTTCCATCGAAACTCAAAAAAAATAGCACAGGGTCTAACGGAATTGGGTGTCACCGAGGGTGACTCGGTGGCACTCTTGTTAAGAAATGGCATAGAATTTCTTGAAACAACTTTTGCCGCAGGCCTTATTGGCGCATATCCAGTACCCATAAATTGGCATTTCAAGCAGTCAGAAATTGAGTATATCATCGACAACTCTGATGCAGAAGTTATCGTTGTTCATGCAGATCTGACTTCCAATTTACCTAGTTCCAATCTTCAAAAACTTAAGCCTCTCGTGGTTCCAACACCACCTGAACTCCAATTAGCCTACGGGTTGACACCGGAACAGTGCATGCCAAATAGAACATCTCCTAATTGGGACACTTGGAGTCAAAAATTAAGGCCTTGGTCCGAGATTCCTGCATCGTCGCGAGGTAGCATGATCTATACCTCTGGGACAACGGGACAACCGAAAGGGGTCCGGCGAGAACCAGTACCAGCAGCTATACAACAATCAATGCTGGAGCGCGCCCGCATTGGATTTGGACTCCAACCAGGCGCGAGGGCCCTTATGACTGGACCGCTGTATCATAGTGCCCCAAATGCTTACGCACGTACTGTAATTGCCCTTGGGGGAGACTTAATTTTAATGCCACGCTTTGATGCAACGGAATTCTTGGCCGAGGTGGAAAAGCACTCTATCACTCACGTCCATATGGTTCCGACGATGTTTGTTCGTTTGTTAAACCTACCCGCAATAGAAAGGCGTAAATACGACCTGCAGAGCCTAGAAAGTGTGGTCCACGGTGCGGCACCGTGCGCCCCAACAGTAAAACACCGCATGATCGAGTGGTGGGGCCCAATTATAAATGAATATTACGGATCGACAGAAGCTGGGCTTGTTACATACGTGAACAGTAAAGAATGGCTCCACAAAGTTGGAACAGTTGGGAGACCCATCTCGGACTCTATCATCCAGATACACGATGGGGCAGGAAACCTCTTAGCTCCCGGAGAAATCGGCGACATATTTGTAAATCTGCCAAACAGCGGCGGTTTTACATACCATAAGGATGAACCTAAGAGGATAGAAATCTCACGGGGTAATTTAATCACCAACGGCGATTGCGGTTATTTAGATAAAGACAACTACCTTTATTTGACAGATCGGAAATCTGACATGGTGATTTCTGCTGGGGTNAATATTTACCCCGCAGAAATTGAGAAAACCCTGATGGAACTTGGGGGCATAAAGGACTGCGCAGTGTTTGGAATTCCAGATTCTGAATATGGGGAAGCGTTGGTCGTAGCGATNGAGCCAACGTCAGATAACAATTTAACTGAAAGGCTGGTTCAAGATTTTCTTCGAAACAACATGGCACGATATAAAGTGCCTAAATTTGTCACTTTTCTAGATCGCCTGCCACGCGAGGATTCAGGGAAATTATTTAAGCGCCGTTTACGAGAAACATATTTGAAAAGAAAGGGTCGCTGAAATATCCTTAGTTCATTAACAAAGTCCGAGCCTGAATTTATCGATACTGAGGTACTAGCTTAATTAAAGGTAAAGGAAAGGTCATACAAAGGAAACTTGCCGAATGTTGTTAGGCTCATCAGAATTGGCGAATTTTGACAGGGATGGATTTCTGATAATACGAAAACTGTTTTCTGAAGAGGAAGTTTTTATTCTCCGAAAAGAGGCTGCAAGGATCGCACAGGTAGAAGCAGAATGTGTTATTAGGGAAGGCAAGTCGAAGACCCCGAAAATCATGTTCCGAATGCATGAAACAGATGGTCCGACAGGCTCAAAAATATACAATGCAACTCCCCGGCTGCCGAGAATCCTGAGACCCGCCATTCAACTGCTTCAGGACGACCAGTTATATTTGCATCACAGTAAAATCAACTTGAAGAGCGCCATTGAAGGAAGTGTGTGGCCTTGGCATCAAGATTTCGGACAGTGGCAGCTAGACGGCATAAAGAATCCTGATTTAGTGACCTTCATGATAATGCTAGATGATGCGACCGAATTAGGCGGCTGCCTATACTTTCAACCGGCTAGCCACAAATCGGGAAGGATAAAACCATTTTGGGATGAAACAACACCGTATAAGTTTCTAGCATTGCCGCCTGATGACGTACAAAGATCTTTGCGGGAAGGACTGGCACCCGTCCCAATTACTGGAAAACCGGGCGACACTGTCATATTCCACTGCAATTTACTGCACGCATCCGGACAAAACCTTTCACCCACAGATAGATGGCAAGTATATTTTTGCTTTAATCGCGTCTCCAATCACCCTAGCGATGTGGAGCAACCACGCCCCGACTACGTACGCTCTCTGAATTGGTCTGTGATGGAAGCAGTGGATGACACAGCAATTATTCAGGCAGAGGCCATCATCTCGTAGCGCACGGCAGTTAAAGGTCAAATCATTNTAGATTCTGATGAGACCAAGGCCCGGCATAGCCATCCGACCAGTCTGGTGGGATCAGGCACGGCCTCGGATCGTGATGCGACCAGCGACTTGNTTNTCCTCGTACAATTTTCCCGTCGTACTGACTCGGAATCGGATTGGCTCGGTACGGAAGTGCATCTGCAGCAGAATAAACATTTAATAGAAGTGGACGTGAACGATCAGAATCGTTGACGGTGGAACCGTGAATTGTTCGGCAATTCAACAAAAATACGGTGCCTGCGGGACCGATCATATACTCCTTCATTTCCTCCGCAATCCACCCGAGCTTTGTTTCTGGTATACGGATTACGAAATTATCGTTCTCGTCATAAAGATCGTAGAGTTCACCCAAGTGACTGCTTCTTATGGCAACCAAAGGACCTTGCGCCATTGTAACATCGTCTAGGAGTAGACCAACGGTAACCGGGCTATAGTTAGTATGCGGCCACGATTGANTGTCTTGGTGCCAATCGAAACGCTGTCCGCCCCCAGCCCACTTATAATTCAACTTAGAGTGGTGAAACCGTACGTTCGGACCCACCACATCGGAAACTGCCCCGGCTATGATCGATCGTGCGGCGAATTTCCAAAAATCTGGGTGATGGGTCACCGGACTATTCAGTCTTTTCAGTTTTGGCTGGTTAAACTTGTGGCCGTCCTCTAAAACAAAAACCTCATTGCTTTTAGACAGTTTNGCACTCTTTTTTATCATCTCCTGACTAGCCTGACCAAGGCGCTGGAGCCAATTATCCGAGACAAGCCCCTCAAGGAGAACACATCCATTGTCGAAATAGTCTTGCCTCTGTTCTTCGGATAAAATCTTGGCTGGATACGATTGTACTTCTTGTGTCAACATCTTGTAGAAGACCTCCTCTCCGAAAACCATCTGAAGCTAATCTCGCAGCACGATTGGATACTGCCTTCTTCAACGACTTGCCCCCCGAACATCATTTTGGATCCTTAGTCATCCTCGTTTTCGTCCATACGACCTGGAATTGAATAAGACCCCGTTAGCCACCGTCCAAGATCTACTTCAGTGCAGCGCATCGAGCAAAACGGATAGCGCTCGGCAGAAGCCGGTTTCCCACACACAGGACAATTTTGGCCATCGTCGCCGTTCATACCAGACCTAGTTCCAATACCATACCTCAGTGTCTCACTAGCTCGAAAAAATCCCGCTCAANATTTGCGTTTGAAACGATGTTGCATGAAACCGCAGATCGGCGCTCTATNTCCTTCAAGGCTGTCNTCTGCTGACCATTTAATACTTCTACAACTTCGGGCGCNGCAAACACTGAGAAATTGTGACCTGGCTCCACTTGGGTCCTGACCCACAAAGATCGCAAGACCTCTATTGCGACAGTGTGCGCTGTTTTTATCCGTCCGACACCCTCACAACTTTCACACCACTCTGAAAACCCATGCAAATACGAACTCCGGCTACGCCTCCGCGTTAACTCTAGTAGCCCAAAATCAGAAAACGTTGTTAATTGAACGTGTGCAGTATCAGTACTGACAGCATTTTTTAGTTTCAGCAAAACCTTAGAGCGGTCTTCTAAAGTTCTCATATTTATGAAATCAACAATAATAATCCCACCAATATTTCTTAGTTGAAGTTGTAGTGCAATTTCTTTGGATGCCTCCATATTNGTACGGAGTACCGCAGTTTCTCGGCTAGCTTTATTGCTAAAACGACCGGTATTGACATCAATTACCGTCATCGATTGGGTTTCTTCAATAANAAGGCTACCCCCAGAAGGTAAATTGACCTCAGGAGACATCATGTTCTCTATCTGCTCTTCAATTTCATAATCATCAAAAGCCGTCTCTGGAGGCAGTCGCAACTCAAATCTCTCAACAAAATCAGGAATAAATCGGTCGCAAAAATTACGCGCAATAGAAAACATTTCGCTATCGTCTACTACAATTGAGTCAATTGAAGGGACCAGACGGTCTCGAAGATTGCGTAGCACCGTTGGGAGTTCCATCTCCACGCATGATGGTGCTCTTACCTTATTGGCACNAACTAATATTTTAGACCAACGCGCTTGTAAATCTCGTAGTTCTTCAANGACCGTAGTCGAATCCGCTTCTTTCGCAATCGTACGAATTATAGCACCCTCCTTTGAGGCGATACCGTCTTCTACAATTTTACTTAAACGTTGACGCTCCTCAACATCGGTCAGTTTTCTTGAAATGCTAACTTTTTGCCCCTTAGGCAGGAATACCAAGTTCCTGCCAGACAGGGAAATTCGAGCACATATGCGAGCCCCTTTATCCCCTATCGGATCCGTGATTACTTGCACGAGGAGTTCTCTCCCCTCTTCAACTAATTCTGAAATATCATACTTGTTCCCATCCTGTTGAGAATATGGTCGAGCATCACCGGCAGAAAGAAAGGCTGAACGCTCCAGACCACAATCAACGAAGGCAGCATTTACCGATGTCAAAACTTTCGTTACTCTGCCGAGATACACATTCCCAAGCAACGAATTGTCTCGTTGTCTCTCAACAAATAGCTCACGCAACCGACCTCCTGCAACTAAGGCGACACGCGTCTCCCATGGAAACACATTTATCAAAATATCTTGGCTCATATTTTCCGAAAATTCTTTAAAGTTGCGGCAGAAAATTGATAGTTAAAACTCGTCAGTAAAGTGTAGGCTTCGTAGAGAGGTAGCCCGACGACATTCGAGTATGATCCGTTAAGAGACCTAATAAACATCCCAGCTCTTCCTTGGATTGCGTACGCTCCTGCCTTATCGCTCCACTCTCCACTGTCAATATAAAACTCTATTTCCCTGTCCGATAACCTTTTGAATTGAACTACCGTGGTCACCAACCGCTGCCTTACCACTAAGCCTGAGCCAATGGCACATAAACCTGTGTGCACGCGATGTCGCCGTCCCGAAAGAAGATAAAGAAAATCTCTGGCTTGTCCCTCATCCCTTGGTTTCATTAAAATCCGTCGCCCACAGGAAACTAATGTATCTGCACCCATCACAATTGCGTCGGAATAATGGTTATAAACAGATTCCGTCTTTTCGCGAGCTAAACGGGCGGCCAGTTGCCGAGGCATTTCCCCCTGCCGGTCGTATCTCTCGATAATCCGTGGAGGCTCGACCACGTCCGGCACAACACCGATCTGNTCCAACAAACTGAGACGTCGCGGAGACGCCGAAGCCAAAACAAATTTTACCATACACTTCTCTAGATATAAGCAAAAACGCCTTATAAATGTGACCTCACCAACCTATTTATGCCTAAACACAATTCTCCCCTTACTCAGGTCGTAAGGTGTCATCTCAACCGTTACCTTATCACCGGCCAGTACCCGTATCCTATTCTTCCTCATCCGTCCTGACGTATGNGCAAGAATCTCGTGCTCATTCTCAAGCTTTACCTTGAACATTGCATTTGGCAATAATTCAGTAACCTCNCCCTGAAATTCTAACGCTTCTTCTTTTGCCATTTAGTCACCCTATTTTGTTTTACCTTCCAAACAAACTAAGATCCAAACTGATCTCTTTGCGGCCAATTGGTCCAGACTTTCTTTATATTCGTATATCCGGACCCGGCACAACCAACGTATTACTACTGAANTAATCTTTNAGTCTATTTAATAAGTTATCTCGAACTCTTTGATAGGCAGCCAGCCGCACATCGCGATTTCCTTCCACAATAGAAGGATCAAAGGTATTCCAGTAAATTGCTTGACTAGTCGAGATCTCTGCTAGATTCGCGGCATGNCTCTGNGCCTCANGCGTCAAGCTCAGTATCAAATCAAACGACTCAGAAAATAAACTGCTAAGACACGTTGGACGATGGCCCGATATATCAATATCAATCTCACCCATGACCGAAACGGCAAACTGATCCAACACACCTGTTTCTATACCCGCTGACCGCACATAAACCGAGTCCCCCTGCAAAAACTTAACCATACCCTCAGCCATTGGAGAACGAAGGGCATTAGTATTGCAGCAAATCAACATACGTACTGGTGTACTTGGTGGCACCTCCATCACCCCCGCAACTGAAGAATACAAATAAGGGTGAACAACCTGCGTGCAGTACTGAAATCAACGCTAATCTTACCCCTGAGCCGCTTTAAAAGTAGGTCTGATCCTTCATCGTGCAAACTACGGCGACCCATATCTAATGCCTCAATTCGTTGAGGGGGAGAATGTTTTATCGCGTTATAGTAACTTTCGCATACGGTAAAATAGTCTTTAATGAGGCGGCGGAACCCCGTTAAAGAGAGAACAACCGTCTCTTTTCCGTAGCGCGGGTCCACAGAAGT
>PAVD01000046.1 GCA_002712985.1 Rhodospirillaceae bacterium | reverse complement strand
GTGGCGGACGTAATGGTGCCACGGGCCGATATTTTATCGGTTCAAGAATCGGTGACGCTCAATGATCTGATCGCTTTAATTTGTGAGCATGGGCATTCACGGGTGCCGGTGCACCGTGGGTCTCTGGATGACGTGATTGGTATGGTCCATATTAGGGACGTGCTAGCGTTTTGGGGACGGAGCGATGAGTTTCAACTTTTTTCGGTTGTTCGCTCACTCCTTTTCGTCCCCCCTTCCATGCCCATTCAAGAGCTACTTCTCGAAATGAGAGCGACGAAAATTCATATGGCACTTGTTGTCGATGAATTTGGAGGGACTGATGGTCTGGTGACTATCGAAGACCTGGTGGAAGAAATTGTTGGGGAGATAGAGGATGAACATGACCGAACAATTGAGCCAAAGTTAACCGATAGGCCAGACGGACTGCTAGACGCGGATGCTCGGGTTTTGGTTTCTGACTTGGAGGCTAAATGTGGTGTCGATCTTTTGTCTGATGAAAGGAGCGAAGAAATAGGTACGTTGGGTGGACTAGTTTGTGAGTTGGCAGGACGAGTGCCGCTGCGGGGTGAGTTGATTGCGCATCCATCGGGAATGGTTTTTGAAATCGTTGATGCGGATCCTCGCAAGATTCGGCGCCTCCGTGTCCATCCAAACCTGGATTACGGTGACGAATTTTCTGCGCCTAACAAAGAAGCATAGTTAGAAACGTGCCGGCTAAAAGCCTGCAAGTATTTTTTTTGAAATTACCAAGATGGCAACAGTGGTCAACACTCGTGGTCCTTGGCAGCGTAGGTAACCTGGCATTTGCCCCCTTACATTTCGTGTGGGTTTTGATCCCAGTTCTAAGTGGGTTACTCTCGCTTGTGACGGCTGTTTCTACGCGGAGAGCCGCCTTTGCACTCGGCTGGTGGTTCGGACTGGGACATTTCTTGGTCGGTTTTTACTGGGTTGGGAACGCTTTTATTGTCGCCGACATCGGCGTTCTTGCCGGAATTCTATCGGTCGTCCTGCTCTCCGTCGTTTCTGCTGTTTCGATTGGGCTGGTCGCATTTTTTTGCAATTTCGTTCGAACCTCAGGGCTCAACCAATTAGTATTTTTTGCTAGCTTATGGACTGCCGCTGAGTGGTGTAGGAGCTTTTTGGTACTTGGGGGCTTTCCGTGGAATCTTATGGGGTATGTTTGGGGTTTTTCTGATGCAATGGTCCAAGTGACCTCCGTTACGGGCGTATTTGGACTAAGTGCAATGACAGTATTTTGCGCGGCTGCGGCAAGTCCGCTGCTGAACGGAACCTTCCCAGTGTCCCTCCGAGGATTAAAGGTTCTTTTTGCGGCTTTAGCGCTGATGTTTTCAATCTGGTTGGGTGGGATGATACGACTGGATGCGGCTAGTGAAGATATGTTTGACGGAATACGGTTACGCTTGGTGCAAGCGAACATTACACAGCATCATAAGTGGTCCACGGAGTTACGAGAAGTCCACTTTAAAACGCACCTAGAACTAAGCCGCAGGCCATCACCAAACAAAATTACACATGTGATATGGCCTGAAACTGCTACTCCTTATGCACTGGGCACGGATGCCAATGCACGGAGTTTGTTAGGGACGGTGACGCCTGCTGGTGGTTTATTGATAACTGGATCTATTCGTGTCTCCGACAAGCAGCAAGATCCATTGCAGGTATGGAATGGCCTACGTGTTGTCTCAGTTGGTGGTGAAATCGTCGGCTCCTACGATAAACGGCGTTTGGTCCCCTTCGGAGAATATGTCCCGTTCAGGGGTTGGTTACCAATTGAGAAATTAGTGGAGGGAAGTCAGGATTATTCTCGTGGCGCTGGCAAACGGACCCTAAATCTTCCTGGGTTGCCTCTTGTGGCTCCCCTAATTTGTTTTGAGGTAATTTTCCCCGGTAGTATCGTTGACAAACAACACCGCCCAGAGTGGTTATTAAACCTCACTAACGATGCTTGGTATGGGCGTACCGCTGGACCTTATCAGCACCTAGTGCAGGCCCGGTTTAGGGCAGTTGAGGAGGGACTCCCATTAATTCGTGCGGCAAACACCGGCATATCTGCGAGCATNGATGCATATGGGCGTATCGTGACCTCCTTAGAGTTGGGACGNCGCGGAGTTCTTGATACCGGCCTTCCAACTGGCCTCTCAGAGGGAACGTTCTATAGTCGGCAGGGGGACGCCCCAGTCTTGTTTGTGGTGCTTTTCATCATTGGAATTACNTTCGTCCGGCGTATACGGGGGGTAATCGGAAACTTATGACTGGAGCAGAACATTTATCATTACGACTATATATTTTGTTCAGGCNCAATAACTTTTGCAACGTAGAGTAAAGGCTGTAATTACGGAGATGGTACTTTGTTGAGGCAAGTGCTATTAAGCCGNNCTGTCCGTTCATTTTTTCTGATCCGCTCGGGACACGTTCTTTCCCCTATAGAGGCTAAAAATGCCGTCGTCAGAATATTTATTTACTAGTGAATCTGTATCAGAAGGTCATCCAGATAAGCTTTGTGATCTTATTTCTGATACTATTGTCGATGCGTATTTAACNGTAGANCCCCAGTCTAGGGTNGCAGTTGAGACAATGGCAACTACGAATTTAGTTGTGATTGCTGGAGAAACGAGAGGTGCTGATATTCCCGCCTCTGAAATAGAGGATAAGGTCCGCGAGGTCGTCCGCGANGTGGGTTATGAGCAAACAGGTTTCCANTGGCGGGACTCCCAAGTGGATGTGCATTTACATCGTCAATCGGCAGACATAGCAATCGGAGTTGATGCCAAGGGGAATAAGGATGAAGGTGCCGGAGACCAAGGAATCATGTTTGGGTACGCNTGTCGTGAAACCGACGTTTTAATGCCAGCGCCAATATATCTTTGNCACGAAATCCTGCGTTCTTTGGCCCATATGAGACATTCTGGGGAGACCTGTGCGCTTGGTCCAGATTCTAAAAGCCAGGTTACTCTCCGTTATGTAGANGGTCGCCCAGTTGNAGCCACCTCAATAGTGGTCTCNACACAACACACATCGGAATTCGNCCAGGATGAGATCCGTGAAATAGTTCGACCACATGTGGAGAAGGTGTTGCCCGCAGGTTGGATGTGTCCGGAAAGTGAGTTCTATGTTAATCCAACCGGGCGTTTCGTCGTGGGCGGACCTGACGGTGATTGTGGGTTAACCGGTAGGAAAATAATCGTGGACACATACGGNGGCGCGGCGCCACATGGCGGGGGCGCCTTTTCNGGNAAAGATCCAACAAAAGTGGATCGTTCGGCCGCATATGCNGCCAGATACTTAGCAAAAAATGTTGTTGCGTCAGATCTTGCTGAGCGATGCACCATTCAGCTCGCCTATGCTATTGGCGTATCAAAACCGCTGTCTGTCTTTGTGGACACGCACCGGACCGGGCAGATAGGGGAAGATCGTCTGTCTGCGGCATTACAAGAATTGGTGGACTTATCTCCGCGAGGCATTCGNGAGCATCTCNAGCTAAANCAGCCAATTTATGCGCGCACTGCCGCCTACGGGCATTTTGGGCGNGAACCCGACTCAGATGGGGGNTTTTCCTGGGAGCGCTGTGATTTGGTAGACGGTCTGCGCGGGGCTTGTTTATAAGTANGTTCCNGGNGCGCTGTGAGGGCTTTCTACATGCTTTATGGTAGGCGCCATGGGAGGATGATGCGGCCGAAGCGCCAAGCNTTGGTAAGCTCCCTTCTNCCCCAGTTAACGATTGAGATTAGTGGCGATGGCACAGACGTCGAGCCATTGCATTTTGCTGACATTTTTGATTGGGNGCCCAAGGATGTCTGGCTGGAAATAGGTTTTGGTGCAGGGGACCATTTGGTGGCTCAGGCGGTGAAAAATCCTAGGGTCGGTTTTATTGGGTGCGAACCGTTTTTTGAGGGAATTGGCAAATTAATTTCGAGGATCGATTCGTCGGGGGTCACAAATATTCGGNTCTATCCTGGGGACGTCAGGGATCTGATTGCNGCACTTCCGNTGGCTTCTTTAGGGAAGGTTTTCCTTTTATTTCCAGATCCGTGGCCCAAAAATCGACATCATAAGCGAAGGATAATCAACAAAGGTTTTTTAGATAAACTTGCGAGCTGTATTCGTGTCGGTGGAGACCTATTAGTGTGGACAGATCATGCTGAATATGTCAGGTGGATCCTCCACGAATTATTGCAACACGAGTCATTTTCTTGGACGGCCCGTGGTCCGAATGATTGGCGAATTCGCCCAGAATCCGGTCAAAAGACACGATATGAAACAAAGGCACGGGCTGCTGGGAGACAGTGCTTTTATCTACGATTTAAGCGTTGTGACACGAAACAATACCTCCTTTAAATCCACTAGGAGTTATCCTAAATGCTTGAAGGTAGCATCAAAGCTGTTATAAAGACTTCAAGGCAGTAAAGCCTGGTTAACGGGGCGTATAGGTAGTTTGGATGTGGGCTGTTGGCCCATTTTTTTATTTTACGTGGGCAACGTTGATACATACGCTCAAATGGCGGGCCAATGGACCATGTCAAGGCGATAGAATGTTTGATTGCTCCTAGCTTAGTTTCAAGGGGCTACACACTGGTGCGTCTTCGTTTGACTGGGGCGAGGCGGAGAACACTGCAACTAATGGCTGAGCGTTCGGACGGTGACGGCATGACTGTTGATGACTGTGCTGAGATTAGTCGGGCGATTTCAGTGCTTTTGGACACNAAAGATCCTATTGAAGGTACTTATGATCTTGAGATTAGTTCNCCCGGTATTGATCGACCTTTGGTTAAGACCGAAGATTTCAGTCGCTATGTTGGTTTTGAGGTGGACGTCTGGATGAAAAAACCACTCAATGGCCGAAGAAAATTTAGTGGTCGATTAGTGAAGGTGAGTCATACTAACGTTAGTATTGAGGTGGGCCCTCTGGGGGAGAATNTGAACATGCCGCTGTCCCATATTGGCGATGCAAAGCTAGCGTTGACGGAAGATCTTGTTTTGGCGGCTCGGAGCGATACTGATAATGAGTGAAGTTGTGGCAGAAGAACTAAATCAGGGCCTCATACGTCCGGANCTATTGCAGGTAGCTGACGCTGTAGCACGCGATAAGAATATTGATCGCGAAATTGTCGTCCACGCTATGGAACAGGCAATTCAGACAGCGAGCCGTCGAAAATATGGGCAGGAACTGGAAATTAGAGCAGAAATAGATCGGGCTACAGGTGAAATCCGACTGGCCCGTATTCGGAAAGTTGTAGAGGATGTTGAAGACGGTGCCACCGAAATTAGCATCGACATGGCTATCGAGATTGATCCTACATTGGTTGTTGGAGGAGAACTGGNAGAACCCTTACCTCCGATAGACCTTGGTCGGGTTGCGGCTCAGGCCGCCAAGCAAGTCATTGTTCAGCGAGTACGNGAGGCGGAACGCGCCCGGCAATATGAAGAGTATAAGGACCGGTCTGGAGAAATAGTTAATGGGGTTGTTAAGCGCACCGAATACGGAAATGTGATCGTAGACTTGGGCCGCGGTGAAGCCGTGTTGCGGCGCGATGAGGCTTTGCCGCGCGAAACCTTTCGAAATGGTGATCGCGTACGTGCACTTATATATGAAGTGCGAGAGGAAAATCGGGGTCCCCAAATTTTTCTTTCTAGGACACGATCTGAATTGATGGCGCAGTTGTTCAAACAAGAGGTGCCTGAGATATATGATGGAATAATTGAAATAAAAGCTGTAGCGCGTGATCCTGGTAGTCGGGCAAAAATAGCAGTTCTTTCTAATGACTCGAGCATTGATCCAGTTGGGGCATGTGTTGGTATGCGAGGCAGTCGGGTTCAGGCAGTGGTAAATGAGTTACAGGGAGAAAAGATAGATATTATTCAATGGAACCCAGATCCAGCNACTTTNATCGTAAACGCTCTAGCCCCCGCGGAGGTGACGAAGGTTGTCCTTGATGAAGAACAGCGGCGTATAGAAGTCGTTGTGCCGGATGATCAGCTCAGTCTCGCNATCGGCCGACGTGGCCAAAACGTCCGTTTGGCTTCCAACCTGACAAGTTGGGAAATTGATATTGTGACGGAGAGGCAAGAGTCGGAGCGGAGGGTCGAAGAATTTCGGTCTTCTTCCCAAACCTTCATTGACCATCTAAATGTGGACGATGTGATAGCCCACTTGTTGGTGACGGAAGGGTTTAGTGATGTTGAATCGGTGGCGTTTATGCCAATGGAGGAACTCGCAGAGATAGAAGGTTTTGATGAGGCCCTGGCGGGCGAACTGCGGCAACGAGCTCAGACTTATTTGGTCGACCGAGACGCGCAGTTGACCGAAGAAAGGCGTGAACTGGGAGTAAGTGATGAGATTGTTGCAATAGAGGGTGTGTCTGCTGGGATGGCGGTATTGCTGGGAAAAGCAGATATTAAGTCTCTGAATGATCTTGCTGATCTAGCCAGCGACGAACTTCGTGAAATAGTCGGCGAAAATGGGCTAACACTTGATGAAGCAAACATTATCATTATGGCCGCCAGGGAGCACTGGTTTGATGCTGATGGAGAGAATAAACGTCAGTTTAATGGTGATGAGCCTGCTGATGGGTCTTCGGGGAATGTTGGAGATGACGAATCGATAACAGACAGGACGCCAGCCGCCCCTGACGAAAACAATGCCGAAGATGTTGGGTCAAATGTATCAGAGACGGAAGCAAACGATACCAAAGGCGTGGTTGATTGATGTGGTGCTATGACAGATAAAGAACCGCAAGACGGTAACAGCTCAGAAAGTAAGCCCCTTGGTCTGACGCGACCGGGCCGACTTGAACTAAGAAAAACCGTAGAAAGCGGGCAAGTTCGGCAAAGTTTCTCTCATGGTCGAACAAAGACCGTGCAAGTGGAGAAAAAGAAAAAGCGGACCTTTAAAAGGACACATGCTGGAAAGATGGCGGAGGTGTCGGATCTCAAAGCAGATGCGATAACGGCGCCCAAAGAGGAGCCCGTAGAGACAGACGCAGTAGCGGCGGTTCCAGCCCGACAGTTGACCGAGAAAGAACGTGCCGTTCGTGCTCGGGCTGTCGAGGGTGCGTTGAAGGCAGAAAGTGAAGCGCGTGTGGAAGAGAATGCAGCAGAATCTGCTACAGTTGAAATAGATGAAGGAATTCTTGGTGGGATTGCCACGGATGCTCAACCCGAAGAGATAGCGCCAGTAGTCGCCGAATCAGAAACGGCTGATTCGAACGACAAAGAAGGCGTCGACGATGTTGCTGGATTGGTGCCAAGTGGGCCGGTCACGTTGGATGATCGCGCAGATCAAGTTTCGCCGTCCTCAACAGAAGTGAAATCCAGTGGAAGAAAGCGTGAAGAGGAGCTTCAGGCACAGGAAGAAGAGCGGTCGGGTAAAGCGAAGCGGAAATCGGATGGTCGACGTCTTTCTATAGGTCGTCGAGGCACCCAACAAAGAAGACGCTCACGTAAGATGACAGTTGTGCAGGCGCTAAATGAGGAGGAACGGCAACGAAGTTTAGCCTCTGTCCGACGCGCCCGTGCTAGAGAAAAGCGCGAGGCCCAAGACGAAGTATCTCCGCTAGAAGCTAGGAGAATAGTTCGGGAAGTTGTCATCCCGGAGGTAATAACGGTTCAGGAACTTGCAAACAGAATGGCCGTTCGCGGTGGAGATGTCGTAAAGACGCTGGTAAAAATGGGGGTAATGGCGACTATAAACGAGATCATAGAAAGCGATACNGCTGAACTGGTGGTTAACGAGTTCGGGCATAACGCGAAAAGAGTAAGTGAGTCCGATGTAGAAATCGGTTTAAAGGGCGAGGAGGATCTTTCAGAGTCACTAGTNACACGGCCTCCAGTAGTCACGGTAATGGGGCACGTTGATCATGGAAAAACCTCGCTTTTGGATGCTTTGCGTGATGCTAACGTAGCCGGTGCCGAGGCGGGCGGTATTACGCAACATATCGGGGCCTACCAAGTTNAGCCTAAAGAGGGCGCGAAAATCACATTTATTGATACCCCCGGCCATNAAGCCTTTACTCAAATGCGGGCAAGGGGTGCTAACGCTACGGATATTGTAGTGCTTGTTGTGGCGGCGGATGATGGGGTCATGCCTCAAACTGTTGAGGCAATCCAACATGCGAAAGCAGCCGAAGTACCAATAATTGTGGCGATCAATAAAATTGATTTACCGAATTCTAATTCCGACAGAGTAAAAAATGACCTTCTTCAGCATAACGTAATTCTGGANCACGTTGGGGGCGATGTCCTCTCAGTTGAGGTTTCGGCCAAAGAGCACGTTAACCTTGATAAGCTTGTAGAAACCATAAATTTGCAGGCGGAGCTCCTAGAGTTAAAAGCGAATCCGGATCGGCCGGGGGAAGGCCTTGTCGTAGAGTCAAGACTGGAAAGAGGAAAGGGCGTAGTGGCTACTGTTTTAGTGCAACGTGGAACGATACATTCTGGAGATATTGTAGTTGCTGGTGGCGCGTGGGGGCGTGTTCGTTCCCTTTTGAATGACAAGGGTGNACAGGTTGGGCAGGCAGGGCCTTCGGAGCCAGTAGAGGTGTTGGGTCTAAATGAGACGCCGAATGCGGGAGATGAGGTTGTAGTTGTCGATAGCGAAAGCCGTGCGCGTGAAGTAACCGAATATCGAGATAAAGTGGCAAGAGATCAGTCGGCAGTTTCGGCTCGCCGTGGAACGGTTGAGCAGATGTTCACACAAATAGCTGAAGGAGAAGTGGACGAGGTAGCTTTGGTAATTAAGGCGGATGTTCATGGGTCTTTAGAGGCAATTTTGGCGAATCTAGCTGGATTGGGTACTGAAGAAGTGCAAGCCAGAGTTTTGTTGTCTGGTGTAGGCGGAATCAATGAATCAGATATTTCGTTGGCTGCAGCATCAGGCGCGTTAGTGGTAGGGTTCAACGTGCGTGCCGATGCGCCGGCTAGGGCCTTGGCCCGACGAGATGGGGTTGATATCCGGTATTATTCAGTAATTTATGAGCTTCTCGAGGATATAGGGGGGTTGATGTCTGGGCTACTGGCTCCGACTGTAGTGGAAAATACGATAGGGTATGTTCGTGTAAAAGAGGTATTTTCTATTTCCAAGATAGGGAAGATTGCTGGTTGTGAGGTGACGGAAGGGCTCGTACGAACTGGTGCTAAGGTGCGACTGCTTCGGGACAACGTAGTACTTCATGAAGGCCAAATGTCAACCTTGAAGCGACACAAAGACGATGTTCGCGAGGTAAAAGAGGGGCTCGAATGCGGGATTGGGATAGAAAGATATCAGGATATAAAGGAAGGCGATGTCCTTGAGCTGTTCGAGGCGAAAGAAGTGGCGCGTTCTATTGCGGATGGCTGATAGGGCGTGATCCAGAATGGTGCAACAGTTGTCGCCGTATATGCCTCCGAATGCACCTAAACAACGCCAGCTTCGTGTCGCTGAATTGCTGCGTCATGAGCTGTGCGCTATCTTTGCTCGTGGTAATCTGAGGGATCCCGGCCTTGCCGGTCATTCTATAACGGTGTCGGAAGTCAGAGTGAGTACGGATTTTCATATTGCTACCGCATACGTATCGTTGCTTGGTGGTGATGCCGCAGAGCCCGTGTTAGCGGCGTTGCGCAGGGCTGCGCCATACCTTGGTGCCCAAATAGCGCGTGCAGTACGACTGCGAAAAACGCCGAAGCTTAAATTTATTGTTGATCCTTCCTTTGAAAAAGCCCGCAAAATCGATGATTTGTTGCGGCATCCTAGGGTAGTACGAGACTTACCCAATACGAAGCCGGAAGAAACTACTGATGCCAGCAGCCGCGAAAAGTAGGCGCGAATCTGGAATGGCAAAGATTCNGCTACATGGCTGGCTCGCTATCGATAAGTCAGCCGGTATGACATCCGCTCAGGTGGTGACGGAAGTCCGCCGCCTTACCTCGGCACATAAGGCGGGCCACGGCGGTACACTCGATCCTTTAGCTACCGGCATATTGCCTGTTGCCCTCGGTGAGGCAACTAAGACAGTGTCGTTTGTGATGGATGGTCTCAAGAATTATCGGTTTACGGTGCGGTGGGGGGAGCGGCGTGACACCGACGATTCTGAAGGGAAGGTTATTCAAGTTAGCGAAAAACGACCAAATTCCACCCAAATTTCTGCGGTATTGCCTAAATTTAGGGGGGAAATTATGCAGAAACCGCCAACTTATTCTGCTAAGAAGGTTGGAGGAAAACGCGCATACCAGCTGGCGCGGGCTGCTCAGCAAGTTGACTTAGTGCCTCGCCCAATACTAATACGACGACTTCGGTTGGTTGAAGTGTTGGACGTTGACCATTCATCGTTTGAGCTTGAGTGTGGTAAAGGGACTTATGTGCGAGCACTTGCACGAGATATCGGTGTTGAATTGGGAACTCAAGGGCACGTCTCGGCTCTTCGGAGGACGCGTGTGGGGCCGTTCACCCTTGATAAAGCGATTTCGCTTGCTCAATTGAAGGTGCTCAACGATAGTGCCTCGCTTGATGGTTGGCTGCTGCCATTGATCGAGGGCTTGGCCGCGTTACCTAATTTGAAAATCAATGCGGATCAGGCAGGACGTTTGCAGCAGGGACAAGCAATCCCCCTGGCAAATGCGCCAGTTGGTAAGGATGGGGTTCCCTTAGAAGCGCCAGCGGTCTTGTGTGCGGTATTGGCTGCGCGTCCAGTGGCGTTAGTGAACTTTCATAGGGGAGAGATCCGCCCATCGCGCGTGTTCAATTACTCTCTATGAAGAGTAAAGATCGTAAAGAGTGTAGGTTGTAAAAGGAGTTGAGGCCAAAATCATGTCGATTACCGGCGAGCGTAAAGTCGAGTTAGTAGGTGAATTTGCACAAGCATCTGGAGACACGGGATCACCAGAAGTGCAGGTGGCGGTTCTTACTGAAAGAATCAGTAACCTCACTGAACATTTTAAATTGCATAAGAAGGATATCCATTCACGTCGAGGTTTGTTGATGATGGTCAGTAAACGTCGACGTTTGTTGGATTATCTAAAAAGCAAAGATCAGGATCGTTATCAAAAGTTAATTGGACGACTTAACCTCCGAAGGTGACAAGATACCTTTGCAGATTCTGTAATACTAAATACATGACATCGCTTTGGCTCCAACTGCAGAGATGCATTAAGCATAAGGGTGGATCTCGGTTGAAAACCGGTTATCGAGATTGATTGAATTTTTCCTTAGGATGTCTTCAGACGGGGATCTGAGCGGTTTCAAGAATAGGATATTTATTTGGAATATTGGCACTTAAATCTGGTCCATTGACTCGGCGTCATGGAACAGGCGGTTGTCGTCGCCCTATGTCGGAAAGGATGGCACAGGGTTTGATTTGGAAGGAATAGAATATGTTCGATATTAATCGAAAAGAAATTGAATGGGCAGGCAGGCAGTTAGTTATGGAAACAGGCCGCGTTGCCCGGCAAGCCGATGGCGCCGTGATTGTCACTTACGGTGAGACGGCGGTTTTATGTACGGCCGTGGCACAGAGGGTGCCGAAAGTTGGGATTGATTTTTTCCCCCTCACTGTCAATTACCAAGAAAAGGCGTTTGCTGCTGGAAAAATACCAGGAGGTTTTTTTAAGCGTGAGGGACGACCCAGCGAAAAAGAAACTTTGACCTCTCGTTTGATTGATCGCCCTATAAGGCCAATGTTTGCTGATGGTTTTAGAAATGAAACTCAAGTAATTTGTACAGTACTCTCTCATGATTTAGATAATGATCCAGATATTGTGGCAATGATAGGCGCTTCAGCCGCATTAACAATTTCTGGAATTCCATTCCTTGGCCCCATCGCCGGTGCCCGTGTTGGCTATATCGACGACGAATATATCGTCAACCCAACGCCGGAACAGCTTTCCAGTACGAAACTAGATCTAGTCGTCGCCGGGACCAATGATGCAGTTCTCATGGTGGAGTCAGAGGCGGCAGAGTTATCCGAGGACTTGATGTTGGGTGCCGTAACCCATGGACATGAAGCAATGCAGCCTGTTATTGAAGCAATTATTGATCTGGCTGAGGTTTGTGCAAAGGAACCTTGGGAGGTGCCAGAAATTGACACGCCTGACGAGAATATTGCTCAGCTTATCCAGTCATTTGAGGAAGACATTCGGGCTGCTTACAATGAGAGTGTTAAACAAGTTCGAGTGGAAAAACTGGAGAATATTCATGCCCGGTTGTCAGATCAGGCAGCCGAACATGAATTGGATTCGGACGCTGTCCAAACAGGTACTAAGAAACTTGAAAAATCTATCGTGCGGGGTCAAGTGCTTACGACAGGTAAGCGGATAGATGGACGTGATACGACTACAGTTCGTCCTATAAGTGCTGACGTTGGAGTTGTCCCTATGGCCCACGGTTCCGCGTTGTTTACTCGCGGGGAAACACAGGCGCTGGTAGTTACTACTCTCGGTACCGGTCAAGATGAACAAATAGTTGACGCATTAGAAGGCGATTACCGAGAGCATTTTATGTTGCATTATAATTTCCCGCCTTATTCAGTTGGCGAGGCTTCGTTCCTGCGTTCTCCTGGACGAAGGGAAATCGGTCACGGCAAGTTAGCTTGGCGGGCGATCCGCCCATTAATGCCAGAAAAGGAGCATTTTCCCTACACCATCCGCGTGGTGTCNGAAATCACCGAGTCCAACGGTTCGTCTTCAATGGCTACAGTTTGTGGGAGTTCTCTCTCCTTGATGGATGCGGGTGTTCCCATAATTCGGCCAGTGGCTGGTATTGCAATGGGTTTGATAAAAGAAGTGGATGAGTATGTGGTGCTCAGTGATATCCTTGGAGACGAGGATCACCTCGGAGATATGGATTTTAAAGTCGCAGGAACTGTAGACGGTGTAACTTCACTTCAGATGGATATAAAAATCACGGGAATTACAAAAGAAATAATGCAAACTGCTCTTGCTCAAGCCCGTGAGGGCCGTCTCCATATACTTGGTGAAATGGGAAAGGCCATTGATAGCTCCCGCGAAACTGTCAACGAACATGCCCCCCGAATTACCACCCTTATGGTTCCAAAAGACAAAATACGTGATGTGATTGGCACTGGTGGAAAGGTAATCCGTGAAATCACTGAAGAGACGGGCGCAAAGATTGATATCGATGATGACGGNAGTATTAAGGTGGCAGCNACCACATCTGCNGCCAGCGATGCTGCGATAAAGTGGATAAAGGATATCGTTGCTGAACCTGAGNTCGGGCTGATTTATGATGGCAAGGTAGTAAAAACCGTGGATTTTGGGGCGTTTGTTAATTTTATTGGGAATCGAGATGGTTTGGTACATATAAGCGAACTGGCGTCACATCGTGTCCCATCAGTAGCTGATGTGGTCCAAGAAGGAGATATGGTTAAAGTAAAAGTCCTTGCCGTGGATGATCGAGGGAAAGTCAGGCTCAGTATGAAAGCTGTAGATCAGGAAACAGGCGCCCTAATTGGAGCGGAAAGTTCCGATCCCAATTCAACCTAGAAGACAACTGACCAACCTACTTTGGTGAACTAGTTTCGTTTCCTCAGCAAATCTGGATTGTTTATAAATCTTACTACGTACGTTATTTTACATTAGTGTATCGAGCATCTAAGTGTTTAATTGACTTAGGTGTTCATGCCTAAAGTTTTTGGGAGTGGTCCAAGAGTGAACCTGTGATCGGAGTCGCGCGGTCTGTGAGCACTGAACATAAAGCGGAAAGTGAACGTCCTTCTGGTTGGAAGAAGTCGAGCTATGATCAGGCGGATTTATTACGATGTGCTCATGGTCAATTATTCGGTTCTGGCAACGCCCGTTTGCCTTTGCCGCCGATGTTAATGTTTGATCGGATTGTAGAGATCTTGTCCGATGGGGGAGAGTACGGAAGAGGATTGGTTGTGGCGGAAATGGATGTCAGCGCAGACCTTTGGTTTTACGACTGTCATTTTGAGGGTGATCCAATAATGCCCGGTTGCCTCGGCCTTGATGCGCTATGGCAAATGCTGGGTTTCTTTCTTGGGTGGCTGGGTTTGCCTGGGCCTGGTCGCGCTTTGTCCGTGGGGGAGATCAAATTTTCCGGTGAAGTCAAGCCCGACGGGAAAATGCTCCGCTATCACGTCGAGGTAAAAAAGGTGATTAAGCGCGGGTTTACCTTAGCGATTGCGGATGGGAACGCCGAACTTGATGGCAAGCGGGTGTACACGGCTACGGGTTTACGTGTAGGTTTATTTCCACCCAACCAGAAATCAGACTAATGAATGCGAACGCTTTGCGGCGCGTTGTGGTTACCGGCCTTGGGATAGTGTCGCCAATTGGAGCCAATGCGACCGAGGTTACAAAGAATCTGCGCGAGGGGCGCTCTGGAATTGTACACTGCGAAACATATGAGGAAATGGGTTTTCGCTCCCATGTTCACGGTATGCCCGATGTCGATTTCGATAATCATATTGATCGTAAACTTCGTCGCTTTATGGGGGATGGCGCAGCTTATAATTACATAGCCATGANCCAAGCTATTGCCGATTCGGGTTTGGATGGTACGGATGTGCGGNATGAACGAACAGGTTTGATAATGGGTTCCGGAGGACCCTCGACCTCNGCGCAGGTTGAGGCAGCCGAAATTGCCANAGAAAAAAGTCCTAAACGGGTAGGTCCTTACGCTGTACCTAAAGCCATGTGCTCAACTNTTTCGGCNAATATGTCGACTGCATTTGGGATGCGTGGACTAAGCTATTCAATTAGTTCTGCCTGTTCCACTAGCGCCCATTGCATTGGCAATGGGTCAGAACTAATTCAGATGGGCAAGCAAGATATCGTCTTTGCGGGTGGNGCAGAAGAANTGCACTGGACCCTTACCGTTTTATTTGATGCCATGGGTGCGCTTTCATCGAAGTACAANGACACGCCGCAGAAAGCTTCGCGGGCTTACGACGCGGATCGTGACGGATTCGTCATCGCCGGAGGTTCGGGTGTTGTTGTCCTTGAGGAAATGCAACATGCGAAGGCGCGTGGTGCAGAGATCTACGGTGAGTTGGTGGGTTATGGGACCACGTCGGACGGGGTGGACATGGTTGCTCCTTCGGGAGAGGGTGCCGAACGGTGTATGCGGATGGCCACAACAGGACTGGGCACTAAAAACGTAGACTACATTAATACACATGGCACCTCGACGCCTGTTGGTGATATTATTGAACTGAACGCCATTAAANAAGTTTTCGGGGATCGGCGGCCGCGTGTTTCTTCTACGAAGTCGCTAACGGGTCATTCTCAAGGTGCGACAGGCGCTCATGAGGCGATTTATTCCCTATTGATGCTNCAAAATGACTTTATCACTGCTTCCGCTAACATTGAGAATCTTGACCCNGCTGCCAGTGACGCTGGNGTCGTGGTCAATCGGATAGATAATGCTGGGCTCAACGTCGTGATGTCTAATAGTTTTGGCTTTGGGGGNACCAACGTTTCACTGATTTTTTCTCTTATTGACGACTGAGTTTCGAAAAATTCCATAAGATGATTCCATAATGTCTGCTCCTTATTTGCTTGACGGAAAAAAAGGACTCATTATGGGCGTTGCTAANGAGCGCTCCATTGCATGGATCGTGGCCGACGCTGCTCGACGACAGGGAGCAGAGCTTGCATTTACCTTCCAGAATGAGGCTATCTCAAGCCGAGTAAAACCGCTTGCTAAAATGGCAGGTTCTAATCTGGTGTTTCCCTGCGACGTGATGAACGAGGCTAGCATAGATGCGGTGTTTAGTTGTTTGGCTGATCGTTGGGGGCGAATCGATTTTGTGGTACATGCNATAGCTTATGCGGACAGAGAAGAGTTAAAGGGACGNTATGTAGACACGAGCCGAGGTAATTTGACNAACAGCCTAATGGTTTCTTGTTATTCTTTTACGTCCGTCGCTCGCCGTGTTTCNATTTTGGCTGATGGCCCTGCTAGTTTACTTACCTTTACTTTTTCTGGAGCTCGTCGTGTAGTTCCAAGTTATAATGTAATGGGCGTTGCGAAAGCGGCTTTGGAAGCAAGTGTCAAATACCTGGCTGCAGATCTCGGTGTGAATGGAATTAGGGTAAATGCAATTTCGTCTGGTCCAATGCGTACCCTTTCCGGCGCTGCAATCGGGTCCGGGNGAAGTATATACCGTTGGGCAAGAGACAATTCCGCCTTCGGGAGGGACCTCAAAAAGGAAGCTGTTGCAAACGCTAGTGTGTATCTATTGAGTGATTTATCCTGTGGGGTGACCGGCGAAATACACTACGTAGACAACGGAAACAATATTATCGGAATTACACCGCGGAAAGGTTCAGAAAATAACGAAAATTGCTGACGCTTGAGCATTTTCTTCGCAGTTTCAATGGACAGTTCAAGCTTGGTTGTATAGTTTGCTGGCACACCGTAAATCGTGTGGTTAGAATTATTTTGATTTTTCTGATGTGGCCCAACAGGAGTTGCTAACATGAGNTTGTCAGGGACCAAAACCGAGCAGAATTTAAAGGATGCCTTTGCTGGGGAATCCCAGGCTAACAGGCGCTATTTGTTCTTTGCCCAAAAGGCGGATGTAGAGGGTTACAATGATGTTTCGGCGGTTTTNCGTTCAACTGCGGAAGGAGAAACAGGACATGCGTTTGGTCATCTTGAATTTCTGACTGAGACGGGTGATCCAGCAACAGGACAGCCAATTGGCACTACAGCNGACAATCTTAAGGCGGCAGTGGCTGGCGAGACNCACGANTACACAGATATGTATCCTGGGATGGCTAAGACTGCGCGTCAGGAAGGTTTTGATGAAGTCGCCGATTGGTTTGAAACATTGGCNAAGGCTGAAAGATCTCACGCTGGCCGATTCCAAAAAGCATTCGATTCCCTGGGTTAATGTGNTCGCACNACTAAGGCGGCTCNTATCTCCTTTAGTTGTTCTGGTTTGAGTTTTATTCACCGGGGGTTTTCTAATGGAAGGCGGCCTTAAGGCACCGATACGCCATCCACATGGCTATGACGAACTGGACTACCTAAACGAAGATCAGCTGGATGCAGAATTGCGTCGAGTTTTCGATNTTTGTCATGGTTGCCGCCGTTGTTTCAACTTATGTGACAGTTTTCCGCGCCTTTTTGAACTGATTGATNGTTCCGAAAGTGGGGAGCTTNATACCGTATCGAGCAAAGGGTTTGGGCACGTCATCGATGGCTGCACGCTTTGTGACATGTGCTTTATGGTCAGTTGCCCCTATGTGCCGCCCCATGAGTTTAACATTGATTTTCCACACCTGGTTTTGCGTTATCGGGCGATAAGGTTTTCCAAAGGATTTGTGTCGTGGGGGGACCGGCAGCTAACAAAAACTGATAGAAATGGAAAGATTGGAAGTATGTTATCGTGGCTGGCTAANTGGAGCAGTCGAACTTCCAACCGTACCATGCGGACAGCCCTGGAACTACTGATTGGAGTAGATCGAAATGCTGCCTTGCCCAAATATCATCGTCGAACTTTAGTTAAACACGATGAACTTGAAACACAAAAACCTAAACCCAGTTCATCGGATACCGGACGAAAAGTAGCATTATATGCAACGTGTTTTGCAAATTATAACAATCCGAACATCGGTATAGCAGCTATNAATGTACTTCAGCGGAATGGTGTAGTTTGCAAAGTCGTATACTCAGAGTGTTGTGGTATGCCTCAGCTTGAACAAGGAGGCGTTGGTGTAGTGGCCGATAAGGCGCGAACTATTTCCAAAGAACTAGCTCCGTGGATAGATAACGGTTATCAGATCGTTCCCCTGGTGCCCAGCTGTACGCTAATGTTCAAATTTGAATGGCCTCTGCTGTTGCCAGGCGATGTCAACGTACAAAGCCTTAGTCGACATACTTCAGATATCAGTGAATATATTGTTGGTCTATCCAAGGCAGGGGAACTTGTTGATGGGCTTTCACCATTGCCTGGTACAGTGACGGCTCATCTAGCGTGTCATGCAAGGGCCCAGAATATCGGGCCCCAAGCTGTCGAGATGCTGCGCCTGATCCCAAATGTTCAATTAGCGGTGATTGAACGGTGCTCCGGTCATGGTGGCGCATGGGGCGTCAAGAAGGGAAACTTTGAGACAGCACTGAAGATTGGAAAACCTGCAGTACGGCAGGCGCTGAAACTAGGAAGCACATTTGTTGTGTCAGAATGTCCGCTGGCTGGTGAACATATTCGCCAGGGCATGGAGGGAGTCGCCGGGGAAAGTCATATCGTCAAACACGTGAACCATCCTATTGAACTGTTGGCTCAGTCCTACGGATTTGGAAAGGGCTGAGTAAAATGGAAAAAAATCGGATCACGCGCGCTGATGTACTGACGATGTCGGACTTCGCTAAAATCCGACAGGCTAAACGTCAGGAACTAGTCGCGATGAAGAAAGATAGGCGTGTTTCTGTCGGGCCCGACGCGACGTTTTATTTCGAGAATTGGCACACGATGTGGTTTCAAATNCACGAAATGTTGTTTATAGAGCAAGGNGGAGTAGCTCAGGTTGCGGGAGAACTTGATTCCTATAATCCAATGATTCCAAATGGTTGNGAGTTAGTTGCAACCTTGATGTTTGAAGTGGATGATCCTAAAAGACGTTCAAAATTGTTGGNAACACTTGGTGGTGTTGAAGAGACCGTGACGTTAGAGTTTGCGGGGCATGTAATTGCCGCTAAAGCCGAAACAGATTTAGATCGTACCACCGCAGAGGGAAAGGCTTCATCTGTCCAGTTTCTACATTTTCCATTTACACAAATGGAAGTGACTGCTTTTTGTAGCCTTACCAACCAAGTGCTAATAAGTTTCGGCCATCCAAATTACCGTCATATGGCAGTCCTTCGACGGGCAGTACAGAAATCGCTTAGCAACGACTTCGATCTGACTGCTTAGAACTTTGGAATTTAGGGTTTCTCTCAGTTGATAAATTCGTGTTCGTACACACCCCACAACAAGTGTTTTGACAACCAACCCCGATGCGGCGCGAGTTCCACACGACACCATCCTTCCCCACACTCTAGTATGTTCCCATGGGCACCGATTTCGACTTGCGCTACAGGTGCGGATTGGTTGCTTGGACCGCCTCGTAAAATCAGAACGCTCGGCTCAGCGTCTAATGAATGAATAATGAAAGTGCGTCTGCCAGATAGCATGGACAGGTGAATCCAGCCTTCTATACCATCAATATCCTTAATTCTACGCCAATGTCCGAATTCATCTATCACTTCAACCGGAAAGTTTTTTCTTAAATAAACCCAATTAATCGGAAATCTGAATCCGGGTCCGGCACGGGCATTGACGCGATCATCTCCTAGGCTCACAAACCGCGGCAGAGGAAGGCCGCTGTCGCTTTTTTCTGAGGACCAAGAACTAGCGATGGGAGAGTTCAAGACAACAAGGACTATTATGGCGTATCGTATCTTTTTCACAAATCGCCCAAGACAGTTTTCTGGTAATATAGCGGCGCAAAATGGAAGTTGCGAGNACTCTTGCAAGTGTGTGGACNTGATTGCTAAACCCTCTTTGTGCTTGCGCAGTATCTAAATGCTAAATCGGCGTACATATATGACGAATAAACCTGTCGTTGTTGTTACACGAAAACTCCCCCTTGTCATAGAGGCACGTATGACGGAGTTGTTTGATGCACGCCTCCGTGCTGATGACACCCCGATGCTATCTGATGAGCTAGTTGATGCCCTGGCTACCGCGGACGTTCTGGTACCAACGGTGACAGACCGCATTGACGCGAACCTNCTANACGCCGCCGGTAATAAGCTAGCATTAATAGCTAATTTTGGGGCCGGTGTTGATAATATAGACCTTGATATAGCCCAANGTCGGAATATTACCGTAACCAATACCCCTGCCGTCTTGACAGAAGACACCGCCGACATGGCGATGGCTATGATCCTTGCTGTACCGCGTCGTTTGGTTGAGGGACAACAGTTGGTTTCTAATGATAGCTGGAAGGGGTGGAGCCCAACGTCAATGCTAGGGCATCGAATATGGGGTAAAGCACTCGGTATTATAGGAATGGGACAAATTGGTTCCGCCATTGCACGCAGAGCTAGAGGCTTCGGTATTGCCATTCACTATCACAATCGTAACCGGCTCCCTGCAACTGCGGAGCAGGACTTGGGAGCAGTTTTTTGGGATAGCTTAGATCAAATGCTTGCCCATGTGGACATACTCTCCGTTAATTGTCCCCACACGCCGTCTACATATCATCTCTTATCGGCTCGACGTCTCGCATTAATGAAACCCGATGCCTATTTGATAAATATTTCCCGAGGTGAGGTCATTGACGAAGTAGCTCTTGCCGACATGCTGCGTGAGGGCCGACTTGCAGGGGCGGCATTAGACGTTTTTGAGCATGAGCCGGCTATCAATCCAAAACTGCGGGCTCTTGATAATGTACTGCTTTTACCACACATGGGTTCCGCAACACTTGAATCTAGAATAGAGATGGGAGAAAAAGTGTTGATCAACATACGCACGTTCGTTGATGGGCATCATCCACCTGATCGGGTGATTGCGAAGCTGATCTAACTCCTGTGGTCAACCAGGTTGGCCGGGTTAGCAGAAGTCGGATGACGGCAGGTAAAAGGGTTCCACTATATGAAGATTATACTACCTTCTGCGTCGGCATCTGAAAAAAATGTTACCAACCCGCCGTGTTGAATCGGTATATCTTTTCGCAGGGCAGTTGGGTTAATTCCACGGATTCGGATCCCCATTTCACAAATAATGAATTTCACCTCGAGCGCAACACAGGCCTCCAATAATTCCTCAAATCCCGCAACGCCAATTGCCTTGTTGTTGGCGTCCCAGGCTGCACCATCAGTGTCTTCTTCAGAGTGTCCAAGTTTGCTCCAGCCATGATTACCTTTTTCATCCTGGGTGAGAGCTTGGATGGCACTCATGGTGAAAAACAAAGTTGCAGGCATGTTGCTAGCTGCTGCTGCAGACGCTGCGGCGAGCGCATAATGGACACGGTCGACAGAGCTTGAATAAACAATTATTGAGAGTTTTTTTACACGTCCCATAGTCATTTATAGGCCATGTTTGGCCAAATCGTGGATTGTCGCCTTGTCTCCGCACAAAGGGCAGGATGGATCTGAGTGGACTTTGACTTTGCGCCACCTAATGTCCAGTCCGTCATAAATAAGAATGTATCCGGCTAAGCTTTTTCCTATCCCTAGGAGTTCTTTCAATGCCTCCATGGCTTGAGTAGAACCCACGACACCCGCAAGCGCACCAAAAACTCCTGCCTCCGAGCACGAAGGAATCACCCCAGGTGGTGGCGGTGTAGGGAAAATACAACGATAACAATGATAAGCTTTACCTAGGTAGGATTTATAGGTCGATATTTGTCCCTCGAAACGAAGAATAGCTCCTGAAACCAACGGTTTGTTGGCGAAGAAACAAGCATCATTTATCAGAAATCGCGTGTCAAAATTATCGCTTCCATCAACTACTAGATCATAGTCAGCAATAAGTCGTTCGACATTTCTAGCTTCCAACCGCTCTTGATGAGCGATGACCATGACTTCCGGATTAAGCGCTTTGACTGCTTCTTTTGCACTAATTACCTTAGCTGTACCCAGTTGGGCCGTGGTGTGTAGTATTTGCCTTTGAAGGTTCGAAAGGTCGACTACGTCGTCGTCAACGATGCCTATTTTTCCAACACCGGCGGCGGCTAAATACATCGCAACGGGAGAGCCTAACCCTCCAGCACCTAAAATTAGTGCGCTAGACTGCATCAGTTTGTACTGACCACTACCGCCCACCTCGGGCAGCAGGATATGCCGCGCGTATCGTTCTGCCTGGTCGTCAGTGAAATTCATAGATTTTATTGAGTGGGAAATGGATAGTCAGAGCAATCAGTCAGCGCCGGGTTAGGAGGTTCATCAGGATCGGTGGATCCAAAGCCACCAGAGCTACGCTCAGTATCTGGTAATTGTTCATGCTCGTTCCAAATTATCTGAGTAATGGGAGCAATTACCAGCTGTGCAATACGTAATCCACGTTTGATAGTGAACGTATTTTCGCCAAGGTTTACCAATACCACACCGATTTCTCCTCGATAATCAGAGTCTATAGTACCCGGACTATTTAAGACCGTTAGACCGTGTTTGAATGCCAATCCAGAACGAGGCCTTACCTGAGCTTCATAGCCGGGAGGAAGGGCGATGGAGAGACCAGTCGGTATACGTGTTCTTTGGCCTGGTTCTACCGGAATGGGCTGTTGGTTCGCCGCCGGTAAGTCAAGGCCCGCACTCCCTGGAGTAGCATATTCAGGTAGTGCACCTTCGAGGGCGTGCGCCAGCCGCTTAATCTTAACTGTAATATTTTTCTGGTGTATCATGAAGTTATTGGTTCGCTAACAACTTCAGATGCTATACGGGCGGCTATGTGTTCGGCAACTGTCGTTTTACTTGCCTTCGGCCAGCTTTCGCATCGTTGCTTGTCGACGATATAAACCGTGTTTTCTTCGCTACCAAAAACACGAGATCCTGCAGATACGTCATTTGCGATGATCCAGTCGCACCCTTTGGCTAAAAGTTTCTTTTTCGCATTTTCCAAAACTGACTCTGTTTCCGCAGCGAATCCGATTACGAGGCTTGGTCGTGCCGAGTTATCCGCACTCAGATNGGCAAGAATATCTGGGTTTTCAATTANTTCTAATCGCCGTGTTTTCCCGTTCCGTTTTATTTTTTGATTTTTGGGTGTCATAGCGCGCCAGTCAGATACGGCAGCTGCACACACTGCTACATCTACAGGAAGACATCTTATGCAGGCAGAAAGCATTTGCTCAGCCGTTTCAATCCGGATTACCTTTGCATGTGACGGGTCCGGTTCTTTCGTAGGGCCGGTGACGAGNGTTACTTCGGCGCCAAGGTTTGACAACGCCTGCGCGATTGCGTGTCCTTGNTTACCCGATGAACGATTGCCTATAAATCGAACAGGATCGAGAGGTTCTATCGTTGGCCCGGACGTCACCAGAGTCCTTACTGCGGACAACTTGCCAGTCTTTCCAGTAACCAGTATTTCGATGGCCTTCAAAATTTCTTCAGGTTCAGCTACTCTGCCGTCGCCAACTTCACCGCATGCAAGATCGCCGGTATTCGGTCCCACTCGATGGAGNCCGTCATTTTCCAGTCTTGCCATGTTTCTCTTCGTTGCAGGGTGATCCCACATTTCTTTATTCATTGCTGGTGCNAGTAAGACTGGCTTATCAGTTGCAAGTAAGATCGTGCTTGCCAAATCATCGGCGAGACCGCATGCGGCTTTAGCGATTAAGTCCGCCGTAGCCGGAACAACGACCACCAAATCTGATTCGCGAGAGAGGCGAATGTGTCCCATTTCCTGTTCGTCATTGAGGGAAAACAGGTCGGTATAAACCTTTTCGCCTGACAGTGCTCCCACCGTGAGTGGTGTAACAAACCTAGTGGCNGCAGCGGTAAGTACACAGCGCACTGAAACGCCTCTTTCCCTAAGCCTTCTGATCAGCACTAAGGACTTGTAAGCGCCAATACCGCCCGCAATGATCAACAAAACGCTTCTCGTGTCAGCCATGCCTTTACGTATAGTCCAGCTTTTGTTTGGTANCTAGAGGATGCTTCGAAAAGCCATCCGGTACGGGCNCTAGCGTACGAGTCGTTGGCGGCTTTGGCAACATCTGGTCTGNCTCAACCTAAAAGCGCATAAACGGCTATGAAGAGCGAAAAACCGATTGCCGACCACATCCATGCATTGTGTCGGCGAGTGCGAAATTCCGGTACCTGCGTGGTTTCTAGTAACTTTTTAGCGCGATCTAAGGTGGTCTCCGCATCCTGGAAGAGTCGGGGGCCGCGTCGGACTATATCGCCAATCAGCTTGCTGACTTCTCGTAGCTGATGTTCCGAACTCTTGTTGGTAAGCACCCATTTTTCGACAAGAGGTTGTGCGGTCTGCCACATATTGGCATCGGGATTTAACGTTCTGCCAACTCCTTCTGCCACCACAATCACTTTCTGCAGCAACAATAAGTGCGGTTGTGTCTCCATTCCGAAGGTCTCAGTAACGTGGAAGAGTTGACCGAGCAGCCGACCAATAGAAATATCGCTGGCAGGCCTATTAAGTATGGGCTCGGCTATTGACCTAAGCGCCAATGCGAAATCTCCAATTGATTGTTCTGAGGGCACATACCCCGCTTGGAAGTGCAGTTTTG
Source organism: Rhodospirillaceae bacterium (assembly GCA_002712985.1). Classification (GTDB taxonomy): domain Bacteria; phylum Pseudomonadota; class Alphaproteobacteria; order UBA7887; family UBA7887. Next base: position 9,318 of record PAVD01000046.1, on the reverse strand, counting down.
CTGCCAAGTCGAAGTCATAATTGAGAATCGCTAAGAGCAGTTCTGACAGGTATCGCCGGGATTGAATGTCGAGCCTTCCCATTATGCCAAAATCAACAGCATTGATAGCCCCATTTGAATCAACGAAAAGGTTGCCGGGATGGGGGTCCCCGTGGAAAAAACCGTCTCTAAATATTTGGTTGAACATTGCTCGTGAAGCATTTTCAAGAATATCATCTAAGCTATGGCCATCCTCCGATAATTGGTGAGTCTGGTCGATCGGGGTTCCATATACTCGCGCTGTGGTTAGCACTCGTTGGCTTGTTCGAGACCAATCGACGGCAGGAACCTGATAAGTCTCATCATCCTGAAAATTTTCGAACAATTGAGAAGCGGCTGCTGCTTCGAGCCGAAAGTCCATTTCGCTGGCAACCATTTTTTCGAAAGCTTTCACGGAATCCCTTAGCTTTAGACGTCGCCAACTGGGTCTCGACCGGGTAATGTAGTCGGCCACCCAAAACAGGAGATCAATATCTCTGGCAAATGCCTGTTCAATGTGGGGTCGCAACACTTTTACGGCAACGGGACGACCATCCATTGTAACGGCAAAGTGTACCTGGGCGATTGATGCTGCCGCATCCGCTTCATCATTAAACTCCAAAAACAGCTCCGGTATAGATCCACTGAGTTCCGTCTCCACAATATTTCGGGCTGTTCCTGTGGGGAAGGGCGGCAATCGGTCACGGAGCTGTCCGAGATCACCTGCCATTTCTGCACCTAGAAGATCTGATCGTGTAGAGAGTGCTTGCCCCAACTTAATGAAGCTTGGTCCTAAAGCCACCGCGGCTTTCGCCAACCGCACTCCCAGAGCTCCGTTGGCAATATTCGGTTCAATTTTTCTTAGTACCCATATTGGGAGCTTTGGGAAACCAAACACCTCGAGAGCGTCCACACACCCGTATTTGGCTAGNGTCAGAGCAATTTTAAATAAACGAAGGATGTTGCGGAGGTTTCGAACCATTTAATCACTGCATTTCAAACTAAATACGCCAGGCGCTATGCAAGCTCGCAATGCCTGCGCTCAATGCGGCAACACGTATTCCGCTGAAGCCTGTCTCCTCAATCAGTTTGGCCAGTTGGTAGGAGTGGGGGAAACGGTCGATGCTCTCGACCAAATAGCTATAAGCCTCAGGATCTCCAGTAATCAAACTGCCAATCCTTGGTATTATGTGCCTAGTATATACTTCATAAAATTTACGCAAAGGAGGTACAACATCCGGTGTAAACTCGAGGCATAAAAACCGGCCTCCTGGTTTCATAACACGATGAATCTCGCTCAGTGCTTCTTCTATTCGGGTCATGTTTCGCAACCCGAACGCCAGAGTACAGGCGTCGAAATGATCCCTGGGGAACGGCAAACATTCACCATCAGCGCACAACCAATTAATTCCTTGCTGAAAACCAAGATTTTTGGTCCGGTGCCGGCCAACACTAAGCATCGTGAGATTAATATCACATACGGTAATTTGAGTTCCAGTCAAAGGAAACCGTTGACGTGCGCGGAGGGCAATGTCCCCGGTTCCGCCTGCTAGATCGAGTAGGTGGGACGGAGTTCTGATAGCGAGCTCGTCTAACAAGTNGCGCTTCCAGAGTCGATGAATTCCACCACTCATAATGTCGTTCATAAGGTCATATTGGTTAGCAACACTATCNAATACCGAGTCGACCAACCCACGCTTCGTTCGAGTCGGGACGTCTTTATCTCCGAACGGCACAAGTTCATTGGTGTCATCGTTGAGAGGTTTTCCCGACATGAAGGAGAACATAGCGCACACGGTTTCCTGAGGCTACAATGCTGTCTCAATTCGTCGATTGGAACAATATGTGCCAGAACTCCCAGAAGTAGAAACCGTCCGTCGAGGTTTGTCTAAGACAATAGTGGGNCTGAAATGTACAGCGGTCTTGGTGCGTCGCGGAGATCTCCGACAGCCATTACCGAACAAATTTGNTACTTCTATTGAAGGCCGTACTGTTACGGCAGTCCGTCGTCGAGCCAAGTATTTATTGTTTGACCTTAGCGATGGCCAAATTGTCNTAGCCCACCTGGGTATGTCTGGTCGGATGGTATTTGATAACCGATCAAGACTTGGGCTNCACGATCACGTAATATTTGATTTTGAGGGTGGNATCCGCCTGTTTTTTAATGATCCCCGGCGCTTTGGGCTTATGGACCTAGTCCATACAACTAAGTTAGATCGGCATAGACTTATATACGGCTTAGGGCCAGAGCCTTTGGGCGATGATTTTGATGACCAGCTTTTAAGTGCCAAACTTTCAGGTCGCAGGGCCTCTATCAAATCTTTGCTTATGGATCAAAGAATCGTGGCAGGTTTGGGCAATATTTATGCGTGTGAAAGCCTTTTCCGAGCTCAAATTTCTCCACTCCGAAAGGGTTCAAGCGTGGCAGGTAAAAGGGCAAAACGTTTGGTCTCTGCGGTCCGCGAAATTCTTAATGCCGCAATAGCGGCAGGTGGTTCCTCGCTTCGCGATTATGTTCAGTCGGACGGTGAACTCGGTTATTTTCAGCATCGATTTAAGGTATACGGCCGTGAGGGAAAGTTATGTTCCAGTGGAAAGAAAGGGCATGTCATACGTCGTTTAGTTCAGTCAAACCGTTCAACGTTCTATTGTTCCAAGTGTCAGCGCTAAAGAAGAANTGGGAGAAAGTGGTAATGTCGTACAAGAATATCGTTGTTGAGATACANGGCCAAGCTGTTCTTATACGTTTAGAACGGCCTAAGGCGCTAAACGCACTGAACGAAGGTTTGATCTCTGACCTAAATTCAGCCATCGATACTTATGAGGAAGATGATCAAATTGGGGCGATTGTCATTACCGGCAGCGACAAGGCGTTTGCTGCCGGTGCCGACATCAAGGAAATGCAACCAAAAGGCTATGTGGATGTCTTTTTTGACGATTTTATTGGCCNATGGGATCGCTTGACCCTATGCCGAAAGCCCGTGATTGCTGCTGTCGCAGGTTATGCCTTGGGTGGCGGGTGTGAGTTAGCGATGATGTGTGATTTTATTATTGCTGCAGAAAACGCTTCCTTTGGTCAGCCCGAAATAAACCTCGGTACATTCCCTGGCTCCGGCGGGACGCAGCGCTTGCCAAACGCGGTAGGTAAGTCGAAGGCAATGGATATGATACTGACGGGGCGGAGTATGGACGCCTCCGAAGCTGAGAGAATTGGCCTAGTCAGTAGAATTGTTCCTTTGTCTGACCTAATTGACGAATCACTTGCGGTAGCTAATAAAATAGCTTCCTTTTCTAGACCTGCAGTCACAATGGCGAAAGAGGCCGTAAACCGCTCGTTCGAAACATCTCTTTCAGAGGGGATATTGTTTGAGCGTCGTTTGTTTTACTCTACATTTTCTCTTGAGGATCAAAAGGAGGGTATGGCAGCATTCGTTGAGAAACGGACACCAAAGTTTAGGCATCGCTAAAAAAGGTCTACATTGACTGGATTAGTCAGCTTAGCTATAAACCCGCGATTCAGGTGTTCAAAACACGAAAGTAAGCTAATCAGAATGGCAACTCATCAATCGGCTGTGAAAAGAATTCGACGTAATGCTCGGCGTAACAGGATTAACGGGGCGTGGCGCGCACGCGTACGCACTTTCGTAAAAATGGTCGAAAGTGCGATTATCACTGGAGATAAAAATGCGGCGACGGCGGCGTTCAAAGCGTCTCAACCTGAGCTCGCCCGTGGCGCACAAATTGGAGTAGTGCATCGGAACGCAATGCGGCGGAAATTGTCGCGTTTGTCCAACCGAATCAGGGCAATGTAGCGCCTTATAACAGCTCCTAAATGCAGAAAGCCACGCATCGTTGCGTGGCTTTTTTGGTGCATTTCACAGTTTCCTTAACGCGAAAAGTCTTGGATTCTAGCCACTATGTTTGTCGGCTTTAGAAATTTTGATCTTCAGGCTACGATATTCTTGCACCGGCATTCTCCTCTAGGTAATGTACAAACATCGCGTCGGTTTGGTTGCTGACAAGTAAACGATAATTAGTGCGTTGTTTTGAGCAGAGTATTATTTGTGACAGGCAAGTAGTAATCTGCAAAGGAGAGCATTTGACTTCTCTCCACTGTAAAACTAGAGATGTTTTTCTAGGTGGATATTTAGTGTTGTCTTTCAGGNCAAGGTGGAAGTATTGGGAATTTCATGTGAATACTGTGTGTCGTCCCCTTGGTCATTGGATAACGCTTTCCACACTAATAGGGATGACGTCTGTATCGTCCCGCTCTTTGGGTATTTCGGGAAGAGACTAGGTTGGAAATGACTGGTCNGGAAACTAGTGATGGCGCCCTTGTGACAAGTTGGACGCGGGTGCGTAGACGGCTGCGTTCAGAATATGGTGAAGTAGCTTTTGAAAACTGGTTGAACCGACTGGATTTGGCAAATCTTTCGGGTGATTGTTTGGTCCTTTCNGCTCCATCTCGTTTTATGCGGGATTGGGTTGCACCACGCTACGGCGATCGAATAAGAGCACTTTGGCGTCTTGAAGATCCATCCGTAAAGAATGTTGATATAGTTGTTAGGGAAGCCGAGGCGCCGAATTTTCGAGCAANTGGTCCGACGGACGCGGTGATGCCGGTAAATTCGATTCCTGCTGGTCGTTCTGTTGATGAGGAAGCGGTAGACGCGCTACTAGATCCTAAGCTTACTTTTGAAAATTTTGTAGTGGGAAAGCCAAACGAATTTGCTCATGCGGCGGCCCGGCGAGTTAGTGAGTCTGATGATGCATCGTTCAATCCTTTATTTATTTATGGTGGAGTTGGTCTCGGCAAGACGCACTTGATGCAGGGCATAGCGTGGCGACTTCGTCAGCGGCAGCCCCAGAAGCAGGTGATGTATTTGTCTGCTGAAAAATTTATGTACCGTTTTGTTCGTGCACTACGTTTCAAAAACATTATGGGTTTTAAGGAGCTTTTCCGCTCGGTTGATGTCTTAATGGTTGACGATGTTCAGTTTATGGATGGTAAAGATGCTACGCAGGAAGAATTTTTTCATACTTTCAATGCTTTAGTGGAGCAGGGCCGGAAAATTGTTGTTTCTGGAGACCGCTCCCCGTCGGATCTTGAAGGAATGGAAGAGCGTATGCGGTCAAGGCTTGGCTGTGGTCTTGTTGCAGAGGTTCATTCAACGTCATATGAGTTGAGACTCGGTATTTTACAGGCTAAGGCAGAAGAGCTACTAGAAGCCAGTGTTCCCGACAAAGTCCTCGAATTTCTGGCTCANAAGATAACTGCAAACGTTCGTGAACTAGAAGGGGCGTTAAATAGGGTTGTGGCACATGCGACACTAGTTGGGCGACCCATCTCCCTGGATTCCGCCCAAGAGGTGCTCCACGATCTACTTCGGGCCCATGAGCGTCGGGTGACGATTGAAGACATTCAGAAGAGGGTCTCAGACTACTATAATATTAGAGTGGCAGAAATGAGTTCTGCACGTCGTGCGCAAATGGTCGCTCGGCCACGTCAGGTTGCTATGTATTTGGCAAAGCAGCTGACGTCACGTTCATTGCCAGAAATTGGGAGGAAATTTGGCAATNGGGACCATACCACGGTAATGCACGCTATTAAAAAGGTGGAACAGGTATCCCATTCTGATCCGAGCTTTGGTGAGGATGTAGAGCTTTTGAGGCGGATGCTCGAATCCTAATATAGTTGCTTTTCGGAGGGATACGAAAAAACTGCTTGTCCGGCCTCGTGTCTGTTATAATAGGAGTTGATCGCCAACATAATGNCAACGATTATTTGCTGACGGATAGGTGGCGATTCAGGACTTTTAACGAGAGGCTAGCCCAAATAAATGAAATTGATCATTGCTCGTTCTGATTTGTTGAGATCTTTACAGCACGTGCAGAGCGTGGTGGAGCGACGCAACACAATTCCTATCTTGTCTAATATTCAACTTTCCGCCAAAGGTAACGAGTTAGGACTAATGGCGACTGACATGGATATCTGGGTANATGACAGAACCTCCGCGGTCATAAGCCAAGATGGAACCACAACGGCCCCGGCACATATGCTTTTTGACATCGTTCGAAAGCTACCAGAGGGCGGCGAGATTGAGTTAGACGCGAGTGGCAGCACGGAGGAGCTATCACTCAGGTCCGGTAGTTCCCGCTTCAACTTGGCATGCCTCCCGGTAGAGGATTTTCCTACGTCTAATGATGCGGATCTCGCTTGCCGCTTTCAGATTCCGGCATCCCAATTTCGGCAACTAATTGATAAAACACGTTTTGCAATTTCCACTGAGGAAACACGTTACTATCTTAACGGCATTTATCTACATGTAGTAACAGATGGAGAGATTCCGGTACTGCGTTCAGTTGCTACTGACGGACATCGTTTGGCGCGGGTGGAGGTAGATTTACCTGATGGTGCTGCCAATATGCCAGGTGTAATTGTCCCGCGAAAAGCCGTGCTAGAGCTGCGTAAACTGCTTGATTCCTTTGAGCAACCAGTGGACATAGCTTTGTCCGAGACGAAAGTGCGCGTTGCAGTGGGTGCTGCTGTCTTAACCTCAAAACTGATTGATGGGACGTTTCCTGACTATCAACGGGTCATACCTGAGGGCAATAATAAGATCATGAAAATANATGGGGATAGTTTTGCGCGAGCAGTGGACCGTGTGTCTACTGTNTCCCGTGATAAATCAAAGGCAATTAAATTAAGTCTTCATGGTGATAAATTGGTACTGTCAGCGAATAGTCCCGAGCAAGGTAGTGCGTCTGAGGCACTTTCCGTAGAATATGACTCGGATGATCTCGATATCGGATTTAACTCCCGGTATGTCCTAGATATGACGGAGCAAATCGAGGGGAAAAATATGCGGTTTGAAATGGAGGATGGTGCATCCCCAACAGTAGTTGTTGATGTCGATGATGCCCGAACCATTTATGTTTTGATGCCCATGCGTGTCTAGACGGTGATTTCCGGCAACGGAGGCGCGTGGCCGATGGGAAAANTATTTCCGACGATCTATGTTCGTGCCAGGNANGTCAATNNGGTTTTACATGAGGTTAGTTCCCAGAAGNTACATGAATGGTGAGGTGTGTGGTTATGNCTACTCCACATGCCATTACTAATAAGGTGACGCTTGCGGTACGGAATCTTAGGCTTATGGGATTTCGCTCCTACGAAAACCTTAACCTGGACGTCGACCCAGTGCCCGTAGTGCTTACTGGGCCGAATGGTGCAGGGAAAACCAATCTTCTTGAAGCATTATCCCTGCTGGCACCAGGTCGGGGCCTACGCCAAGCCAGTATGGCTGACTTCCGTCTTCGGGGTGGAGATCTAGTTGGTTGGGGTATTTCTGCTCACCTGGAAACTGCTGTTGGCCGCATAGACATCGGTACGGGAGAAGACGATTGTTCCCTGCCAGGTCGAAGAAAAGTCCGCATCAACGGAGACAAAGCGATAGGGCAAAATCATCTTTCGGAGTACTTGCATGTAGTCTGGTTAACGCCCCAGATGGACCGACTATTTACTGATAGCCCGAGTGGAAAGAGGCGTTTTTTTGATCGTCTGGTGTCCGGATTTTATCCTGAGCATGCGCGTCGTTTAACAGCCTATCAGCGCTGTCTCCGTGAACGGATGGAAATGCTGCGGCAGAATCGAATTGATAATTTTTGGCTAACTGCAGTCGAAGAAACATTGTCCGAGCATGGAGTGGCAGTCACTGCTGCCCGAAGTGATGTCTTAAATCGGCTAAATATTTTACTTCAATCTCCGTACGAATCGCTGTTTCCCAAAGTCGATATGGAGCTTACGGGTGCTGTCGAGTCGTGGCTGGCTGATATGCCTGCAACTGCCGTTGAAGAACGTGTGCGGGCTGCTTTAGCGAGCTCTCGCTCGCGTGATTCTGATACCGGTAGAACCTTATTTGGTCCACATAGAACAGAGCTTTTAGTAAGGCACGCCAATCACGACCTTCCTGCGGAACAGTGCTCTACCGGAGAACAGAAAATGTTGTTAGTTTCTATTATACTAGCGCATGCTCAAGCGCAGGTTGAACGAACGGGTCAGACGCCTCTGGTCCTACTTGATGAGGCGATGGCACATTTGGATGCTACGCACCGTCGGCACCTCATAGACATTTTATGTTTTCTTGGTGTGCAGGCGTGGTTGACCGGTGTGGAACCTGATTTATTTTCGGCTTTTGCGGCACGAGCCCAATTTCTTAATATAAATGAAGGCCGTATTGGAAAGTGTAAAGTGGAGAGGCGGACGTGGTGAGTGATTTGGGTATGACTGACAATGGCGCTAGTGATTATAGCGCTGACTCTATTAAGGTCTTGCGTGGGCTTGACGCAGTTCGGAAGCGCCCAGGGATGTACATCGGTGACACCGATGATGGATCNGGTCTGCACCATATGATTTTTGAGGTGGTCGATAATTCTATCGATGAGGCACTGGCGGGATTCTGTAATCAGATTTCGGTAACGCTACATCCTGACAATTCCGTGTCCGTTGAGGATAACGGACGTGGAATTCCGACAGATATTCATGATGAGGAAGGCGTCTCTGCAGCCGAAGTGATCATGACGCAGTTGCACGCCGGTGGAAAGTTCGACCAAAACTCTTACAAGGTATCTGGTGGGCTGCACGGTGTTGGTATATCGGTGGTAAATGCGCTTTCTCAGAGTCTAAAACTAGATATTTGGCGTGAAGGGCAGCATCATTTTATGGAGTTCGTACACGGAGAACCTGAACAACCTCTTAAGATTATTGCCAAGGAACAGGCGTCGGTTGGTACCAAGATTACTTTCACTCCTTCCAGCGATACCTTTACCAACATAGTTTTTGATTTAACTGTATTGGAACATAGGTTGCGCGAACTAGCATTTTTGAATTCTGGTGTGAGAATGCTACTCAGTGACAAACGGGGCGTGGAACCCCGCGATATAGAAATGCATTACGAAGGTGGTATCGAGGAATTCGTTCAACACCTTGATCGCAACAAACAGGCACTTCATGAGCCGCCGATTACGATATCCGATGAAAGAGATAGTGTCCTGGTGCAAGCGGCACTGCAGTGGAATGATAGTTACCATGAAAATATGCTATGTTTCACAAATAATATCCCCCAAGAAGACGGGGGGACACATTTGGCGGGATTTCGCGCAGCGTTGACCAGGACTATTAACACGTATGTAACTCAGTCAGGTATTTCACGAAAAGAAAAAATTCAGTTATCTGGCGACGACATGCGAGAAGGCCTCACTTGCGTCTTATCAGTGAAAGTACCAGATCCTAAATTTTCG
>PAVD01000045.1 GCA_002712985.1 Rhodospirillaceae bacterium | reverse complement strand
AGCAGATTGTGTGGAGCTACTCGACACTATAAACGAGTGCAGAGTTGTCGTCTTGACAGCGCAAGGTCGGTCCTTTTGCGCGGGTGCACAGTTTACAACAAACACAAAGGGCGAGGCTAAATACGCCATGGACAGTCCGGCACCACTTTATGTTGAAGCCGTACGTCTGTTCCGAGGTAAAAAGCCTATTATTGCTGCAATTCAAGGTGCAGCTGTCGGCGGAGGCCTAGGATTGTCTCTGGTAGCCGATTTTCGTATCGCCTGCCCTGAAGCNCGATTTGNCGCNAANTTCACNAANCTNGGNTTTCANCCTGGNTTTGGNCTGACNNANACNCTNCCNNNNCTANTCGGNCAAAGNAANGCCGCNNTGATGTTCTACACNAGNCGACGGNTAAAAGGAGAGGACGCACTGCAAATGGGTCTGGTCGACCGGTTGGTTCCGCAAGACCACTTGCGAGATNCTGCAATGGAACTAGCTGCTGAAATATCCCAATGTTCTCCNCTGGGACTTCTCGCGACGCGCGCGACCGTGAGGGGCAATATCGCGGATAANGTAAGGGCTGCTACAGNTCTGGAATTAAAAGAACAAATACGTCTGAGACAAACAGAAGATTTTGCGGAGGGGGTAAAAGCTGTTTCTGAGCGGCGCATAGCGAACTTTNTTGGACGATGAAAGCGGACACATTAATTACAGAAACCACGCATCGGATTTTTTCTGACCTCGCTGATCCTCAAACTGTCAATCAAACNTCAAACGGCTGGCAAAGTACTTTATGGCAAGTTCTAGAGGACGCAGGGCTAACATTAGCCTGGTGCTCTGAAGAGGTAGGTGGTGCTGGTGCATCACTTCTAGACGGCTTTGCAATTCAGGAAATTACGGGTCAGTTCTGCACTCCTATACCACTCAGTGAAACGCTTCTAGCAGGCTGGTTACTGGAACGTTCCGAAATAACGCCGGAACCCGGAATGATGACAATCGTCCCCATTGAAGAAACCCATAATTTAAACTTGAACGACAAGTGCGTTTTGGACGGAATTGTAGATCAAGTTCCATTCGCCGGGGAAGTAGATAAAATTGTTGCATTGGTGTCGAGTGGCGACGGGTTCAAAGTAGTTGTCATACCGTGCGACGCCTGCAACATCGTTAGGGTGGACGGTATAACAAGTGCCGCCAGAGGAAGAGTATCCTGCTCCTCAGTGCAACCACTTCAGATTTCAAATGAACTGAGCAAGAAAATCACTCCTAAAAATATGCGCATGATGGGAGCTCTTATGCGGGTCTCGCAGATGACCGGGGCCATGCAAACATTGCTAGAGATGTGTGTAAGTTATGCACAAGAACGAAAAGCGTTTGGTCGACCCATTGGAAAATTCCAGGTAATTCAGCACAATTTAGCTATTTTAGCCGGAGAGTTGGCCGCAGCCCTTGCTGCAACCGGAGCTGCTACTAATTCTGTAGCACGAGATCCTTCCTTCGGTGCAGATGTTTTTTTTAATGTTGCTTCGGCTAAAATTCGTGTTGGGGAAGCGGCCAATCAAGTTGCTGCTATTGCCCACCAGCTTCACGGGGCAATGGGTTTTACAAAGGAACATATCTTACACCAATTTACTCATTCGCTTTGGACTTGGCGTGATGAGTTCGGTAGCGAGGCCACATGGGCTGTTGAGTTGGGGGAAAACGTGCTGACAGCGGGGCCAGATGGCCTCTGGCCAATGTTAACGGCTTCTTAGAAAAGCGACTGGGAAAACAAAAGTTATGACTGGAATAATTTCTTTCGATTTTACCTCCCTTCCCTCAGAGGCCAACAAATTGCGCTCAGAGGTACGCGAATTCCTTAATTCCGAAATCGAGAAGGGTACATTTAGACCGCACGAAGGGGACGGGTTTGACCGCAATTTTAGTCGGCGATTGGGAGAAAAAGGCTGGATAGGAATGACCTGGCCTAAGAAGTATGGAGGACACGAGCGCTCCCATTTCGAAAGGTACATAATTACGGAAGAGCTTCTCTTCGTTGGGGCACCGACTAAGGCACACTTCACAGCAGACCGCCAAAGCGGTCCGGTGCTCCTAAAATACGCTACAGAAAATATTAANAANAANATCTTGCCCAGCATANCGCGAGGNGAATGCACCTTCGCAATTGGNATGAGCGAANCAGATTCTGGATCAGACCTATTCGCCGCAAAAACAAAATCTGAAAAACACAAAAATGGCTGGTGTATCAATGGTCGGAAAATATGGACCAGCTTCGCTCACCGAGCTGATTATATGATAGCCCTATTCCGCACATCACCGCCTACCGAAGAAAACAGACGACACGGATTGACCCAATTCTTAGTTGATATGAAGACTCCAGGGATCACTGTTTCTCCGATTGTGAATTCGGNNGGCCAACATGATTTTAACGAAGTAACGTTTGACGACGCACTTCTTAGTCCAGATAGCTTGCTGGGCGAACCAGATATGGCCTGGAAACAGGCCACGGCGGAATTGGCTTTCGAGCGTAGCGGACCCGAACGCTTTCTGGAAAATATTTATATTTTGTCTGAACTTATTCGAGTGCTAAGCGATCAACCTGATAGGCGCGAGGCTGAGGGAATTGGGCGATTGGTTTCCCAATTGCACGCACTACGCCAAATGTCTATTTCTGTTGCTGGAATGCTCAGTNCCGGTAAGGAACCGTCTATTGAATCGGCAGTCGTCAANGACTTAGGGACCAACTGGGAACAACTACTACCGAATCGTGCCAGAGATTTAGCCGCTTTTGCCAATGACGAAGGCACAAACCAAAGGCGTTTTGACGAACTCGTCGCAAAAGCAACAATAATGGCGCCAAAGTACACCATTCAGGGAGGAACACGAGAGATTTTACGAGGNATAATTGCTCGCGGATTAGGTGTAAGATAGTGGGCCCTGTAAACTGGAAATAGTTTGCCTAAGGTTGGTATAGTGGAAAATCAGAATCCGAACGGAAGGGCAGTATGATGGCTAAAGTCACGTGGTTACGGTTATTCCCACTTATTGCAGCAATGGGTTGCACGTTAATTGCGGCCGCCATGTACTTACCTAAGCCTGCTCACTCGGAAGAACCCATTAAAATCGGGTTTGGCATGGCTTTAACCGGCGCCTTAGCAGGAGCAGGAAAAGCAGCACTCCTATCAATGCAAATTTGGGCNGAGGATGTTAATGCCGAAGGCGGTTTGCTTGGCCGNCCTGTCGAGTTGATCTACTACGATGATCAGACGAATCCAAGCATGGTCCCAGGAATTTACACGAAACTTATAAATATTGATCGTGTCGACCTCGTGGTCTCTGGATATGGAACAGCAACAATTGCACCTGCTATGCCAATTGTCATGAACTACGACAAACTATTCCTTTCTTTATTTGGGCTGGCTGCCAATGAAGATTTCAAATATGAGCGGTATTTTCAGATTTTGCCAGCTGGTCCGGAACCACGGATCTCCTGGTCAAGAGGCTTCTTTGAGGTTGCCATGCGGCAGGACCCTCTTCCAAAAACNGTCGCACTGATTGGGGCTGATGCCGAGTTCCCGCGCAATGCTATGATTGGCGCACGGCATAATGCGCAAAAAGCGGGTCTAGAGATCGTTTACGACCGCACTTATCCCCCTGCAACGGTCGATTTCACTCCTGTCATTCGCGCCATCCAGGCTAAGGAGCCCGATTTAATTTATGTGGCCTCATATCCACCTGACAGCGTAGGGATTGTTCGCGCAATCAACGAAATTGGTATCACCGCGAAACAGTTTGGGGGAGGAATGGTTGGCCTGCAATATGCGTCCATTCTTGGATCACTAGGGGATCAATTAAACGGTATTGTTAACTACGATTTTTGGGTTCCCGAGCCAACCCTACAGTTCACGGGTATTGACGCATTTCTGGCAAAATATCAGCCAAGAGCAAACGAAGCCGGCGTTGACCCATTGGGTTATTATCTACCACCGTATGCCTACGCTTATCTCCAAATATTGGGACAAGCCGTGCAAGCCACAGGCAGCTTGGATCAAGACGTGCTAGCAGATCATATCCGCTCAAGCGAATTTGATACTGTAGTCGGCGCTGTGGCTTTTGGGCCTGATGGGGAATGGCGAAAAACGAGAGTCCTCATGATTCAGTTTCAAAATCTCGAAGGCAAGGATCTTGGTCAGTTCACAGAAGCGGGCACCCGGATCGTACTTTACCCGAAAGAATGGGCGTCGGGCGAAGCAAATTACCCATACGTCGCTGGAAAAAAATAATGCGTCTATTCTGTAATTAGATCTATCCCGGTGCAACCCATCAGCAAAGAGGTGCCAACATGATCACCGCCATTGTTCAATTTGATCTACCGGACAACATTGACCGTAAAAAAGCATCGGAAATTTTTAACAGTATTGCTCCTCTTTATAGAAAAATGGATGGTCTAATACACAAATACTTTTGCTTCAGCGACGAAGGAAAAGGGGCTGGGATATATCTCTGGGAATCACGCGAATGTGCTGAAAAAATCTATGCCGGCGTCTGGAAAGAACGTATAGAAGAACTCTACGGCGTGTCGCCTGAAATCCAATTCTACGAACCCTTAGTAGTTGTCGATAACGAGGCTGGGCAGATACGCCGCGCCGCCTAGCGTTTTTATTTCACACAAATATAGTGCTGGCTCAACAGTTAGCGTATCTGCGGCCATTCAAGCCTGGATTGAATAACCCCCGTCAACTGTAATTGTGGATCCGGTAATAAAATCAGAAGCCTCGGACGCGAGAAAAACTGCAATTCCAGCATGATCTTCCGGGATACCCCAACGTCCTGCCGGAGTGCGTGCTAGCACCCGTTCATGAAGACCTTCTATTTCTGCTTTCGCTCGCCGTGTGAGTTCCGTGTCTATCCAGCCTGGAAGAACGGCATTTACCTGGATATTGTCTTTGGCCCACGCTGTTGCCAAAGCTTTTGTATATTGCACGATACCACCTTTGCTAGCCGCATACGCCGCGGCAAACGGTGCACCAAAAATTGACATCATGGAACCAATATTAATGATTTTTCCGTGCCCTACCTTGAGCATTAACGGATACGCCAACTGACAACACAACATTGCACCCGTAAGATTGGTGTTAATCACAGTGTGCCATTCCTCCAGGGTATATTCTTGCGGTTGCCTTCTAATATTTGTGCCCGCATTGTTCACCAATATGTCAAGACGCCCAAAGCGCTCCATAGTTTCCGCCATCATGCGTCGACATGATTCTAGATCAGTTATATCCGCCGTCACTGCACATACTTCAGTCCCGAGTTTCTGCAACTCCTCCAATGCAGTTTTATTCTTATCTTTATTCCTCCCAGTGATAACTAGAGATGCCCCTGCTTCCCCTAGCCCGCGGGCCATGCCGAGTCCAATACCACCATTACCACCCGTAACAACCGCAACATTTCCGGCCAGGTTGAACAACCTCATAATCTTCTCCCAAGAAAAAGTGGGCCGCTTGACTGGAACTTTACCTACCCATGGCAAAAAAGAAAAATGGTACTACAGAAATTTACAACTATAATTTGAAAAGCCCATGGTACGGATCGCTTTAGGACTACGCCATCACCAATATTCAAATTGAGCCAAATAAATATCTAACAAAGTTACATTTTAAGTTATTTATGTCATTTTAGGGTTCCAAATGATTCAAACTATACATTTCAACTAAGCTCCTCAGAAATCNAAAATGCCCGGCCCTACCTCCCATAACTACTATTCCCAAAGACTAAAGCTTCACTACGTTGACTGGGGGAATCCGTTGGCACCTCCCCTACTTCTAGTACACGGCGGACGAGATCATTGTCGCAGTTGGGATTGGGTTGCCGAAGCTTTATGTAGTCGTTACCACATCATCGCCCCAGATTTACGAGGGCACGGTGACTCTCAGTGGCTAGTTGGTGGAAGTTACGTCTTGCCTGACTATGTTTACGATATAGCTCAATTAGTNCATCAGGCTAATTTGGCTCCTGTGTCAATCATCAGTCATTCCCTAGGAGGGATGATATGTCTCCAATACGCGGGACTTTTTCCTGAAAAAGTTCGCCAATTAATCGCAATTGAAGGCTTGGGAATGCCGCCTGTAAAAGAAGANGAAGAAACAAAAAAGCCGATTGATACTCGTCTTGCTAACTGGGTCGAATACCTACGTAAACTATCTGCTAGAACGGCGCATAAATACTTAACAGTCGAGGATGCCGTGAAACGNATGCAGGAAGCCAACGAGCGATTAACCCCTGACCAAGCGCATCATCTAACTGATCACGGCATTGATCAAAACGAAGATGGCACCTTTAGTTGGAAGTTTGATAACTACGTTCGTGTCTTNCCGCCNTATGGATTGAATGAAAAAGAACGNCAATCNCTCTGGGCCCGAATTAATTGTCCAGTCCTGCTCGTAAGAGGGACTGAGAGTTGGGACACCAATCCTGAGAAAGATGGCAGAGCNCGACATTTTCAAGCTGCAAATACAATCGAGATGGAAGGTGCAGGCCATTGGGTGCACCATGATAAACTGGAAGAATTCCTGTCAGTAATTGAAGAATTTTTTGAGGAGTAACGGCACCCATATTTTTCTAAAACCGCAGCGATAAAATCGCTTCTAACTGGTCAAACCATGATATGATATCCCATTAACTACCAATTAAAGTACCGCCATGACAAACAACGATACAGCAATAGCAGCATCTGACTTGGCGTCGCACTATATTGATATGGACTCCCTGCAATGGGAACCTACTTCCAGCCCTGGTATCGATGTCAAAATTCTATATGAAGATCAGACGCGAGGATTGATGACTGCACTTTTCCGCTGGGCACCAGGATCGCGACTAAGTTTGCACGAACATACTGACATAGAACAAACGTATATATTGGAAGGGAGCCTTGCTGACGTTGAGGGTGAAGCCACCGAAGGAAATTTTGTCTGGCGACCCTCTGGAAGCCGTCACGAGGCATGGTCTCCGGATGGGGCAATTACATTGTCTATTTTTCTGCGTCCAAATAAATTTTTTGGCTCTACNGACAATAAACCTACAGCNGCAGANCGGTAACAACGTACTGCAGNNAATTACTTCGGAACCAAGACCGTGGAAACCCTGAGAAGNNCTGGTTTTTGATTCTCAAGAGACGAAAGTCAAAAAACGGAAGGTAAATCATGATCAGGAANCTGCTGGGGGCAACANTACTNCTACTATTTCTAANCGTGNCTGCCACCGCTGNTGAAAAAATTACCGTTGAAGTTTTAAATTTTTCNGACATGGACAGGTGGGTCCGGGTCACNGATANGGTATGTGGAACAGTNCTCTGGGAGGACAACCTGGATGCCCAGAGACGATTGCCAGTGGAATTATGCACAAACGATGGCGGTAAAGGTACGGTAGAACTCTATATTCGGATAGGATGCAGTAAAAACAAAACAATTTTAAAGGCTGGTGTCGAAGACGGAGCGACCGTTCAATTCTAGGGGGTTGCGGTGGTTAAAAATAATATTTTGAAGGTGCCTACAGTTTGTTCGCTGTGCATATTTCTATGTTGTCTCTTTCCCGTTACCACCCTTTCGCAAGAAAATAGAGGTGGCGTAAACGAGCAACAGTACCATCTGACAATTAAAGAACACGTCATCCTGGGGGATTTCACTTCACTTCAGGTGCAACAAGGTAAGACAATACGGCTATTCTGGGAAACTGACCAAGCCACTTTCCTACATCTCCACGGTTACGATATTGAATTATCCCTACGACCCAATATTGCATCAGAGATGACATTCAAGGCTCATGCTACTGGGCGTTTCCCAATTACTTCTCACGTTTTCGATGAACACTCTGACGCCCATCATAAACACGAGGTCACGCTACTCTATCTTGAAGTTTATCCAAACTAGCTTACGCAGCGGGAAGTGCGCTTGGATTCGACACGCAATACTTGTGTTGTTTCCGATCGTTACAGATGCGGGCCCCGCGTTTGCTCATGGATTTGCGTTTCGTTATGACCTTCCCCTCCCCCTCCACCTGTATTTAGGCGCCGCAGGAGGCATCGTCTTTTTTTCATTTATCGTTATCGCTTATGCGTTCAGGTTCAACACACCACTCAAATCACACAACTTTTCGCTTTATCCTTTTCTCCCAAGAAGGTCCTTTCGCGATGCACTCAGGGTTATACTTGCCTCGCTATCTATAACGCTATTTACACTGATCATTATTGCGGGCCTATTTGGTAACCAAAGTCCAATTAAAAANNTCGCACCAGTCACNGTTTGGGTAATTTGGTGGGTCGGGTTTGTCTATCTAGCCGCATTACTCGNNAATATGTGGCCTCTATTTAATCCCTGGGANGCAATTTTTCGGGNATTTGAACGGGTTACNAGGAAGAANTTCAAGAGTTTTACATATCCAAAAACATTGGGTTATTGGCCCGCTTTGGTACTATTTCTTATATTTGCATGGTCAGAACTAGTCTGGCCCAAAGGAGAGCACCCAAGGACCCTTGCGCTTATGATCCTCGGATACAGTATGTTCTGTTTCATAGGTATGGCCNTATATGGCCGCCAATCTTGGCTGAAGAAGGCTGAAGTTTTCTCAGTCACATTTTCAGTCTTCGGGCGTTTTGCTCCAATTCACANCGGGAACGAGACTACTGCACCCTATCTTCGTTATTACGGTGTCGGCCTATTACCTCAACGCCCTACGAGTCTCTCCCTCACCATATTTATTCTAACTTTNTTAGCCACTGTATCCTTCGATGGCTTCATGGAAACACCAATATGGTCGACACTGAAGGGCATAGTCTTATCTACTGCGTCACTGGCGCCTANTTTATTATTTATGAAAGCGACCTTTGGTGATCTGGAACTAGTAATAGAAACAACTGGGCTCATTGCCGCCCCTCTTGTCTTCACACTTATTTATCTTGGCATTTGCTGGACAATGTCAAAACTGTATAAAAGTTCNAAGAACGTCAANCCAGAAATGNGATCTCCNCTGTTGTTGGCCCGCTGGTTGGTATTCTCTTTAGTCCCTATCGCTATCGCNTATCATTTAGCACACTATTTATCCTATTTGTTGATTGCGGGTCAGCTTTTTATTCCGTTGATCTCTGATCCTCTCGGACTCGGTTGGAACTTATTCAACACAGCAGGTTGGAAAATCAACATCGGGGTAATTAACGCAAAAACGATCTGGCATATTTCGATTTTCGTAATAGTTGTAGGACATATAATTTCGGTTTACCTTTCGCACCGTACATCCCTAAGATTATTTGGNCGCGAACGAAANGTTGTAATAGTTCACGCACCTATGGTTGCGTTGATGGTAATGTACACTTCCTTGAGTTTATGGATTTTGGCACAACCGATTGTAGATAACTAGAAGTTGTTATCTCTCTCCACTAGTACGCCCCATTATTGAAGTGTCCGGCAGGATGATACCATTTTGGAAGCATAGTAATTGAATTTGGAGNTAAGCCTTTTTCTTTAAACGTATTAATGCTGCCGGTGGCTTTCATTTGTATAAGGTCAATTACCGTAATTGAACCGTCATTTATCCCAGGAAGATTCAATAACGAGTTTTGTACAAACGCTGTTTTTTCATCTGGCGTAATAGCTACGTGATGAGCGCCCCCAGCCGTTGCTATGGAAGCCAGCAANGTAGGCGTCAGAGCACCTTTTGAAATATCGAAAATATGGAACATTCCAGGATCNGCTGTTGTGANAAAAAGCCTGTCNNCNGNNCGNTTNAAATAAATCTCGAGCGGCATACGTGCTCCAATTTCCTTAAAATTAAATACTTCCTGCGTATAGAATGTTGCATCCTCGTCATCCCAGACAGCAGCCCACAAGGTGTTTGACATCATGTTCGTGACGTACGCAATGGGTGGATTGCTTTTTGGCACAAAAATCGTTTCAACTGGAGCAGAGCCNTTCATTTCCGATACTGATATCGACCCAAGATACTCCCCCGTACTGGCTTTAATAACTTCTATCGTGTGTCCCGTTCCACTAAAATCTGGATCAACGCAGCTAGCAACAACAATTCTGTCAATACCTCCGTGCAAGGCAATCCCATGTGGATATGTGCCTGGCATCGAAATTGTTTTGATCGCTTTGTCGGTAACGGCATCACCAACAATGACATTCTCAGACCCCATACAAGTCAAATACCAAATCGTATTGTCATCAGAAAAAATGATATTTTCTTGCACACTGCAACCGGGTGTCGGTATAGGAACAAGTCGATAGGGGAAACTAGTTAAATCTATTACGTGCAAAATCTCCGCCTGCAATGCCGTGACATATGCTTTGCTTGCATCTTGATTGTAAAAGATATGATGAAGAACAAGATCCGGGGACGTTGGTATATCAATTAGTATCCTCCCGTAGTCATGTGACTCCGGATCTATTTCAATAATAGCTATGCCTTCCCTTCTGCGATCATCGGCTCCTTGGAGCTGGAGCGATTCGAGTGATTCCTCTGCTTTAGTCTCATAATTCAAAATAGCCAACATTTCNGCCAAAGCNTATCTTGGCACCATATAAAGGAACGTCAAACATAGAGCCAATAGCCGGATGNTGTGTCGGATCCGCATCATTATTCCTTAGACCAAAAACAATAAACATAGACGTCGCTCAAGCGCATATCCCATTTTTCAACTCAACCGGCGGCGCCTAGGCACCCAATATATCAGATGGTAGAATGCCAAGTCCACAAAGGGCTTAGAACGGCCTCCCGTTTAAGNGCACATAAGAGTCTTTATAAATACCATTCCCGCTACTTTGTAGTCATGNCCCAATGCCTCTAAACTCAATAATATGTANGGAGACAGGAGNCACCGAATGCGCGATTTGAACGAAGCTAATTTGACCGATGCCGTGCTGCAGAAACTCACGAATACCAGCAGTCCGCGCGTTAAAAAAATTATGAGCAGCCTTATCGAGAACTTACATAAGTTTATTCGAGAGGTAGAGCCCACCCAAGAGGAATGGACGGAAGCTATTCATTTTTTAACAGAGGTAGGTCAGAAATGTAANAGTCAACGACAAGAATTTATTCTGATGTCGGANACNTTGGGAGCAAGTATGTTAGTAGATGTAATCAACAATCGAAAAGTTGACTCGGCAACAGAGTCAAGTGTGCTTGGGCCGTACTATCTCCCATCGGCTCCCGAAATAAAGAATGGAGATTCCATCAATGTTGGAACTGAAGGCGAAGAGTTGCTCATATCTGGTCGCGTANTAGGACAGCATAAAAAGCCNNTTTCAGATGCCATTCTGGATATTTGGCAAACCGGGTCAAATGGGCTGTACGACGTACAGGATCACGAACAACCAGATATGAATCTACGCGGTAGATTAACCACAGATACCAAAGGTCATTATTCGTTTCGGTCAATTCGACCAGCGAGCTACCCTATACCCACTGATGGGCCGGTGGGGGGAATGCTATCGGCTTTGAATTGGCATCCTAATCGACCCGCACATATACATTTCATCGTATCGGCCAAAGGTTTTAAAACCGTTACCACACAACTATTTATAGAAGGAGATCCATTTCTTGANTCTGATGCCGTGTTCGCGGTCAAGGACTCTTTGGTGACTAAAATAATAAACCAGGAAACAGGTTCTGGCGCAGATATNGATNCCCAAACCGGTCTACAAGGCCTCGGAGAGATATATTACGATTTTCATCTAGAATGCTCAGAACGCCCCGTTTAACTGAAAGTCTATCCAAAAAAGGAAACTACCAATGAAGATTGCAGTAGTGGGAGCTGGAGCCATGGGCTCCGTCTATGCCGGGCTTCTTGGCGATGCCGGAAACGAAGTCTGGGCCGTAGATATCTGGAAAGAGCATATCGAGGCCATACATGACCAAGGATTGCGAGTCGAAGGAAAAAGCGGAGATCGAACCGTACGNATAAAAGCAACAATACATCCAGAAGACGTGGGAACCTGTGATCTAATAGTAATAGCAACCAAGGCGATGCACGTTGAATCCGCTGCTAGATCTATAAAATCACTTATCGGCGTTGAGACATCGGTGCTTACTATCCAGAACGGACTGGGCAGCTTTGAAAAAGTTGCGGCTGCCCTAGGTGAGGAACGAGTCACGATTGGTGTTGCCGGTGGATTCGGCGCTTCGATCAAGGGACCGGCCCATGTTCACCATAATGGGATGGAATTAATACGTCTCGGGGAATTAAATGGCCCTGTCACCCCCCGCCTACTATCAATTGAAAGTGTCTGGTCTGATGCTGGCTTCAATGTGAAGGCCTACGATGACATAAAACGCATGGTCTGGGAAAAACTTATTTGCAATGTGTGCTTCAGTGGTATCTGTACCGTGTCCGAGTCCCAGATCGGGCAAGTTCTGGAAGACAGCGAACTTTGGAAAATTGCTAAAGGTTGTGCCGAGGAAGCGTATAAAGTCGCTCTTGCCAAAGGCATTCGGCTCTCTTTTAACGAACCAGTGCCGTATGTACTAGCATTTGGACAAAAAATGCCTCGTGCTCGCCCTTCTATGTTGTTAGACCACATAGAGGGAAGAGGATCCGAAATCGAAGCCATTAACGGAGCCATCGTCCGAGAGGGTACCGCCAACGGGGTATCTACACCTTTTAATTCTGTAATTACATCGTTGGTGTTAGCCAAAGAATCGAAACTAGGACTCCGGTGATCTGGGAACCAGCAAGTTTCTTGTAGCAGAGCAACCAACTGGGATATTATTTTTTTAATTTGATGCGTTAGTAATCTGGTGTATGCAGCTGTGTACAATATTATTTTAGAATTTACTTACTGGGAAAACTTGAGAACAAAACAGCGGTACTAGCGCGACTTAATTGGATAAACCCATCCAGGCCATGACACAGAAACAGCCTCAAAACGGTATCAAATTGTCCCGGTGGGTGCCAATCGCACTGACCCTACTGGGACTCCTCTATCTGATATTTGGGATCATCAACAATGGCCTGAGTGGCAGTCATTGACGGGACGCAGTAACGATCCAAGTAGCAAACCCCATGTAAACACCCTTTGGTTCTTCATATGGCTTCAATGCACCCTTTATAGCCTCGAGACATTTCCTCTGTGTTTCCTCATCTGTCATCGAAAACGGCTCTGACATCGGACCCATGTGAGAGATAAAATTTGCGGCATCGGAAACGTTGCTACCGAGACTATGTTTGATNTCAAACCGTTCTATCGCAGCGTTGGACCACCCCGATTCCTCAAGAACTTCTTTGATACGAGCTTCTCTTTCCATCGCGAATTGACCGGGCGCGTCAACTTCTGGAGGAGGTGGAATATCCAAGAACTCTCTGGACGCCCCAGTCGGGAGGCGAATCCAAGGGTTATCTTTTCGATCTGCCCAACAAACGTAGGCAAGACGGCCACCAGGCCGAACAGCGTCGNGAAAGTTGCGAAATGCCGTAATTGGATCGTCGAAAAACATGACACCAAAACGACTGAAAAGTGCATCAAAATATCCAGTAGAAAAATTATGGACTTGTGCATCGCCTTCGACAAAAACGGGGCCATCAGGGGTAAGGGAGTTGGTCCGACTTCTCGCGAGTTTCAGCATTGGCTTCGAAATATCAACGGCAACTATTTCTCCCGATGGTTTGACACGTTCTGCCAACGTCAAGGTCATGGTTCCCGTACCACAACCTATTTCCAACACCTTTTCACCACTCTTCGGACCAAGTGCCGCTAGCGTTTTCTCTCCAAAAGGCCGAAGCATTTCATCTATTCGTGGCTGCATGTCCACCCAAAGTTGCCCTTTTATGTCATTCCAAAACTCCTTTTGGTCTGAATTTGCAACTGGTCTCTCCAACATGGGCACCTGCTCCTAAAGCATGAATAATTTGTCACTATCAGAAGATGGGGCGAGTGAGCGGGATCGAACCGCCGACCTCTAGATCCACAATCTAGCGCTCTAACCGACTGAGCTACACTCGCCATCTCACACGTTCTGTACCGGCGCCAAGGCTCACTCGTCAAGCTCCCTAGCAGCCGGCCAATTTAGTGACTTTATCCCAAAAACAACATTTAGGCCTTTTTCGTCCANTTTATACGTGTAGGGCGAGTAATAAGTCGCTGAAACCGGTCATTTCATGCTAATATGATCTCGTTGTGTAGTTAGCGCGTTTCATACGCTAGGATAGGCACTACCGGAAAATTACAACCAAGGTCCTCGGTAATGAAAAAAATTGAAGCTATTATCAAGCCGTTCAAGTTGGATGAAGTGAAGGAAGCCCTTCATGAAATTGGTCTNCAAGGGATGACCGTGACTGAAGCCAAGGGATTCGGGCGCCAGAAAGGGCATACCGAGCTTTACCGTGGCGCGGAGTATGTGGTCGACTTTCTGCCAAAAATAAAACTTGAAATCGTGATTGACGATGATCTGGCAGAACGGGCAATTGAGGCCATCCAGAAGGCGGCACATACCGGAAGAATCGGGGACGGAAAGATATTCGTTAGCACGCTGGAAGAGGCTCTTCGCATTCGCACTGGTGAAAAAGGGTCGGAAGCGCTGTAGCATAGTTGAGTGGGGTCAAGGCCAATATAGAAAAGTATTTATTCGAGGTAGGCAGGATCGTTTGAGAGGTATTTACGACGCGTCGCGTGAACACGTTTTGTTTCTTATAATTCACCTTGAATATTCTTCCTAAGAGGATTGTTTCTCGGAGTCATTTAACATAAAAATCTAGATACATAACTAAGGGAAGGTGGAGTCTAGGTATGGCTGACGCGGTTAAGAAAATTTTTGAAATGATCAAAGATCATGACGTCGCATTTGTTGATTTCCGATTTACAGACCCAAGAGGTAAATGGCAACACACTGCCCAAACCGTCAATACCGTCACCGAGGATGTATTTGAAGATGGAATAATGTTCGATGGTTCTTCTATCGCTGGTTGGCGCGGAATCCAAGAATCCGACATGACATTGGTTCCCGACCCCACTACGGCTACGCTAGATCCCTTTTCGGCTCAACCGTCGTTAGTACTATTTTGTGATGTTCGTGAACCTGTGTCTGGTCAAGCATACACCAGAGATCCAAGATCTACTGCCAGGAAGGCAGAAGCATATTTGAATTCTACTGGATTGGGTGACACGGCTTTCTTTGGCCCTGAGTTGGAATTCTTTGTGTTTGATGATGTTCGATGGGATGTTTCTATGAACCATTCTTTTTATCGAATTGATTCAGAGGAAGGTCCGTACAACACAGGCAGCGAGNTAGAGGGCGGAAATCCAGGTCACCGTCCAGCCGTCAAAGGAGGTTACTTCCCGGTCGCTCCAGTGGACAGCCTTTCGGACCTCCGTGCCGAAATGGTAAGCACTCTACAAGAAGTGGGTGTGGAGATGGANAAGCACCATCATGAAGTAGCACCATCCCAAAATGAGCTTGGGATAAAATTTGCNAGCTTGGTTCGGTGTGCGGATAACGTCCAATTATACAAATATGTAGTGCACCAAGTTGCCCATTCCTATGGAAAAACTGCTACGTTTTTACCGAAGCCCGTCATCGACGATAATGGTTCCGGCATGCACGTCCACCAGTCAATATTCAAAGGGGATAAATCAATATTTGCTGGAAATGGTTACGCGGATTTATCAGAAAGCGCCCTGTTCTACATCGGTGGAATCATCACACACGCTCGCGCGATAAATGCCTTCACTAATCCCACAACCAATAGCTACAAACGATTGATACCTGGATTTGAGGCGCCTGTTCTCCTTGCCTACTCTGCTAGAAATAGATCTGCAAGTTGCCGAATACCCTACGCCTTAAGCCCCAACGGAAAGCGGGTTGAAGTGCGCTTCCCTGATCCAGCATCCAATCCTTATCTCGCATTTACTTCCATGCTCATGGCAGGATTAGACGGTATCCAAAATAAGATCCACCCTGGTGACGCGGTAGATAAGAATCTTTATGACCTTCCTCCGGAAGAACTTAAAGATATCCCCACCGTCTGCTCTAGCTTACGTGAGGCAGTAGGTGCCCTTGAGGAAGACCGTGATTTCCTCACTAAGGGTGATGTATTCACGGACGAGCAGATTTCAGCGTACACCGACTTAAAATGGGAAGAAATATACCGGTTTGAGCATACGCCACATCCGGTCGAATTCGATATGTACTACAGCGTCTAAAATAAACTCAAAGAGTGGCGCGCACGGTTTTCTTTTGTCTCTTGATGGGACTGAAGGGACGCACCATTTTTTTGATAATTTGGCACTAGAACTTTCGAGTTGAACAAGTCCCAAGAGTTGGCGCTTTTTGCAAAGGACAAAGAGTAAATTTGGGCCTCACTCTAGTGTAGTAAGTTACTAAACTAGAGTACATCCGTTGGTGGCCGTCCACTTTCTTGATTATTTAGGCCTCTCTCCTCGCCTCCTAAATCTGTCATTCTAGAATGTTATTTTTTTGATTCAGCCCCGAGATGCTCGAGGTTCAATCAAGCAAACGTTTGGTCAGAAAAGGTGGAATTAAGCTAGTTGCTACTATAATTAGTTACCTGTATTACAGAGGACACTATATATTCCCTTTTCAGAGCGCAAAGTCTCGACATACTAACGATGAACGGTTTATTTGAATCAAAAATGGCCTCTGTGCGCCGTGAGTATACGGCTAAAGATATTGAAGTCCTTGAGGGACTCGAACCGGTGCGACGACGACCGGCAATGTATATCGGCGGAACCGATGAACGCGCACTCCACCACTTGGTGGCTGAGTTACTTGATAATGCGATGGACGAAGCCGTCGCGGGTTATGCCACGTTTATTGACCTTGAAATAACAGAGGATGGCTCCGTAGTCGTTCGTGATAATGGTCGTGGCATACCTGTCGACCCCCATCCTAAAGACAAAAAGAAATCAGCATTGGAAGTCATACTCACTACCCTGCACTCTGGGGGTAAATTCTCCGGCAAAATCTATAAGATCTCCGGAGGACTCCATGGGGTTGGCCTTTCAGTAGTAAATGCGCTATCGGAAAAGTTAGTCGTAGAGGTGGCTAGAGATCGTAAACTTTGGCGACAATCGTATAAGTTGGGAAGACCTGATGGAAAATTGAAACAAGTCGGTAACGTTAAGAACCGACGCGGCACAAGTATTACCTGTTGGCCAGATCCAAAAATATTTGGCACCAATATAAATTTTCGACCTTCTTTTTTGTTTCGTATGGCCCGGTCCAAGGCCTACTTATTCCGCGGAATAAAAATACGTTGGCGCTGTTCGGACAAACTACTTCAAAAGGATGCCCCCGTTCCAACCAGGGCAGTCCTCCATTTTCCGGGTGGACTGAGAGATTTCCTTTCGACCGAAACAGGTAACCGAGAGATGGTAACCTCAATCCCCTTCGTCGGAGAAGCAACCTTTAGTAATGGAGGAAAAGTTGAGTGGGCAGTCTCTTGGTTGGCTGACGCTGGAACTTCCTTTCTCAACTCTTATTGCAATACCGTCCCAACACCCGACGGTGGTAGTCATGAAACAGGTTTTAAGGGAGCTCTGACTCGCGGACTAAAAGCATATGGGGCCCTAACAAAGATAAAGCGGGCAAACCAGATTACGAGTGAAGACATCCTGACGAGCACGTGCGGAATTCTCTCGGTATTCATCCCAGAACCTCAGTTCCAGGGACAAACTAAAGAACGGCTGAATTCTCCCGAAGCCGTCAAAATGGTCGAGAATTCAGTAAAAGACCATTTTGAACATTGGCTGACCCAAGACCCCGTGTTAGCTGATAGTCTTCTGGCCCGAGTGCTGGAAAGGGTCGAGGATCGTTTACAACGTCGGCAAGACCGAGAAGTTAAACGTAAAACCGCCACACGTCGCTTACGCCTGCCCGGAAAGTTGTCCGACTGTTCGCAAACTGACGCGGCAGGGACCGAGATCTTCCTGGTGGAAGGTGACTCAGCCGGGGGTTCGGCAAAATCGGCTCGAGACCGTAAGACACAGGCCGTATTTGCCCTTAGGGGGAAAGTTCTAAATGTAGTGAGCGCTACCACAGAAAAACTCCGGGCAAACAAAGAGCTTTCCGACCTGGTGCTAGCTTTAGGTTGCGGTACAAGGGACAATTATGACAGCAGAAATCTTCGATACGAGCGTGTCATCATTATGACAGATGCAGACGTGGACGGTGCCCACATTGCATCCTTATTGATGACATTTTTTTACAGGGAAATGCCTGATTTAGTTAACGAACATCATTTGTTTCTGGCTCAACCTCCACTTTATCGAATCAGCTATGGAGGAACTACTGAGTATGCTCGGGACGACCAACACCTTGAAGAAATACGTTCTAAATGCGTCAAGCGGAAAACCGAGATAAGTCGTTTCAAAGGCCTTGGAGAAATGCCCCCGGCGCAGCTAAAGGCTACAACTATGTCGTACGATACAAGAACTCTGCTGGGGATTGAAACGGACAGTAAACCATCGTCTTTAACGAGAAAAAGAGTTGAATCCTTGATGGGTCGAAACCCAGAACATCGCCTAGACTTTATTCAAAAACACGCAAAGTTTTTTGAAACACTCGATGTCTAACGATGTCTAAACAAACCCCAAAATTTCCGTGTTAAATATCTGTTTCTTAGTGAGCCTACTTGTATCATCACTATTCCAAGTGCAGCGTGTCCCCGTTAACCATTGTCTAACTATCATTGACATGCAATCTCACCCTCGTATAAATGTGCCACTCAACAATGTGTTGTGCATTGCACTGCCATAATTTTTGTGGCTCACACGATCTAACGGACATGCAATTTGTTCGAGAATCTCGGGCTCGGCCCTGATATTTTAAATGCCATCGCTGACGCGGGTTATACTGATCCTACCCCGATTCAAGCACAGGCAATTCCAGTCGTCCTACAAGGACGAGATNTTCTCGGCTGCGCTCAAACCGGCACTGGGAAAACGGCCTCTTTTACACTCCCGATGATACAAACTCTCTCTTCGGGACGCGCTCGGGCCCGGATGCCTAGGTCTTTGGTACTCACGCCAACCCGCGAACTAGCTGCACAGATATCCCAGAATTTTGCTACCTATGCCAAATACCACAAACTCACAATGGCACTGCTAATCGGTGGGGTATCGACTGACGATCAGCAGCGACGACTTGCGCGGGGCGTTGATGTATTGATCGCGACACCGGGCCGCCTTTTAGATTTATATGATCGGGGTTCACTACTCTTAAATGACGTTAAATTTTTGGTAATAGATGAAGCTGACAGAATGCTAGATATGGGTTTTATCCCTGACGTAGAGAAAATTGTCAGTCTCCTTCCACCATCACGACAAACAATGATGTTTTCGGCGACCATGCCAACTGAAATCCGCAGACTTGCGAATAAGTTTTTGACCCTCCCAAAAGAGATATCTGTAGCACCGCCTGCGACGCTGGCCGAAACCGTCAAAGAATATCTGGTGCAAACTACTCTTAGAGAGAAAAACAAAACTCTACGGCATTTGTTGCATAGGGCGGACGTAGAGAATGCATTAATTTTCTGCAACAGGAAGAAAGACGTAGAACTGTTAAACAGGTCCCTGANACGTCATAACTTTCTCAGTGCGGCGCTTCATGGAGATATGAATCAATCAGCCAGGGAGGAAACACTATCATCCTTTAAGGCAGGAAATATTAAACTACTGGTCGCAACCGACGTCGCTGGACGTGGACTCGATATCCACGGATTAAGTCATGTTTTCAATTTTGACGTCCCTGTTCACGCTGANGACTATGTTCATAGAATTGGTCGCACGGCAAGAGCAGGGAAAAATGGCTGCGCATTTATGATCNCAACTAAATCGGAAGCAAAATATGTTNAGGCTATTACTCGGTTGATTGGTCACAGTATTGAATCCCAGGAGATCAAGGATCCGAAAGTGGTTTCCCCTGAAAAGACACAAAAGAGTGACTTTAAAGCAAACGAAGTGACCCGAGAGCGACGCAAAGAAACACCTAAGAAACGGCATGAGACCACGGCTAAAACTAAAGCAACTTCGAAGCGCCCCACAACAAAAGAAGCATCTCACGCACCTTCCAGGACCGATTCCAAAAAGTCCAATCGAAATAGTTCAACCGTAAGGACCGGTTGGGGCGATCATATGCCCGCCTTCATACAGAGTCCCGCCGACGTGCCAGGCTGAAGAGCCTATGATGGCTTCCTTAACAATCATGTCTGTTATAGATTTTTAATGAGTACAACATCTGATCTTATTATAACTGGTGGGGTAATTGTTAGCGACGCCTATAATACATCAGCGGATATCGGAATTTCGAATGGAAAGATCTCCGAAATCGGTGATCTTTCGAGGCGGAAATCAAAAAAAACCATCGATGCCAAGAATTTGCATGTACTACCTGGCATAATTGATAGCCAGGTTCACTTTCGCGAACCTGGTAACGAACATAAAGAGGACATGAAAAGCGGCAGCAAAGCTGCTGTGCTAGGGGGTGTTACTAGCGTATTTGAGATGCCAAATACGCAACCCTCAACAACCACTATTCCAAACTTTAATCAGAAACTTTCTCGAGCACAGGGACGCTATCACTGTGACTTTGGGTTTTTTATTGGAGCCTGCAAGGAAAATATCGCGGATCTTAGTCAACTCGAAAATCTTCCTGGATGTGTCGGCGTGAAAATTTTTATGGGATCCTCTACGGGCACATTATTAATTCCAGATGACGAAATGCTGCGTAAGGTACTTGCCTCGGGCAGAAGACGGGCTGCAGTTCATGCTGAAGACGAAGATCGCTTAAATGAACGAATGTACATCAGAGACTCTGGCGGCGGTCCCGAACTCCACCCTCAATGGCGCGATGTAGATACGGCCTTATTAGCTACAAAACGTTTAATTAAAAACGCTCGCGAACTAAACCGTCCAGTTCACGTATTACATATTACCACTGCAGAAGAAATTAATTTATTGAAAACAGCGCGAGATATCGCAACTGCTGAGTGCACCCCTCAGCACCTTACCCTAGTTTCGCCGGACTGCTACGACCAACTCGGGACCTATGCGCAAATGAACCCACCAATCCGAGAGATAACTCATCAACGGGGACTTTGGGCGGGAATTTCCGACGGCACAGTTACAGCAATAGGATCGGACCACGCCCCACATACACGGGAAGAAAAGGACGAAGGATACCCAAACAGCCCCTCGGGCATGCCAGGAGTTCAAACACTGCTTCCGATTATGCTAGACCATGTTAATAACGGTCGTTTGACCCTCAACCGTCTTGTCCAGCTTACGAGTTCAGGCCCTGCCAAACTTTACAATGCATCCTCGAAAGGAAAAATTAGCATTGGTTTTGACGCCGATTTGACACTAGTCGATTTGAAACGACAGCAGACTATTTCCCAAGACTGGCTTGCAAGTAAGTGTGGGTGGAGCCCTTACTTAAATAAAAAAGTGACGGGCTGGCCCGTTGCAACCATCCTACGGGGGAAAGTTATCATGCAAGATGATCAACTAATCGGAGATCCCATCGGGGAAGTAATATCATTTGGATAGTTATAAAGTGCAACCTACCATAAACAACTCTTGCTTCTCTCGTTCAAATATCGTCCACACGAGTTTATTAGTTCTGTTTGCAATTTTTGTTGTAATCCTCCCCGGACGTCCACATGCACAGCGTTTTAACCTTCCGAATGGGTACCAAACGGAAACAACATACGAAAAGCTAGAAAGGAGCGAAAAAACCGTTTCAATTATCAAGATAATCCCACAAAAAGGAAAATTTTCCAATTTAAGTTCAATTGTTTTACGGCCAGTCCCTGAAACTTTGTCCGATCCCGTCCAATGGTTGCAAAGACAGATAAAAATAAGCATCCCCGGAGATCAATGGCTAAAAGATATCTTTGATGATCCAGATAGCCCATTCGGTGGAGACCAACTTTTAAGGACCCGATATCTTTTAGAAAAGTCCTTAAAAGATATGTCAAAACTAGGAGAGTGGCCACTGAAGTTCTGTGGTCCAATTTCGATAATTACGAACCCAGCTGGTTCGGGGCATGAGTTGTCGTGCCAATACCCAATTGGTCCTATAACTCAATACCTGGTGCTAAGGATTCAGCAAGTAAACAATTTATGGTACCAAACGACCATCCGCACCATGAATAAGCGCCGGTTGCGCCATTTTCTGGCGATAACAAATTCTTTTTACATCGAATAACTATATGATCCTAAGTTTAGGTTTCGTAGTTGGAGAAGCCACATGCAATCAAAATTAGCGCCGAAAGAAAAAAACACCTCTCCAACGCGTCAGTTTGACTGGAAAGATCCATTTCTTCTGGAAAATCAATTGACGGAAGATGAAACCATGATTGCTGCNACAGCTAGATCTTTCGCGCAAGGTGTCCTGATGCCAGGAGTAATCGAGGCTAACCGTCACGAGAAATTCGATAAAAACATCATGACGGAAATGGGACGCCTTGGTCTACTTGGCGCCAATCTTCATGGCTACAACTGTGCCGGGGCAAGTTCAGTTGCGTATGGTCTTATTGCCAGGGAAATTGAACGAGTTGATTCCTCCTATCGATCTTGTTTGAGTGTGCAGTCCAGCTTGGTCATGTGGCCTATCTACACATACGGGAGTGAGTTCCAAAAAAATAAGTATTTGCCGGCCCTTNCCCGGGGAGAGCTTATTGGTTCGTTTGGACTAACTGAACCAGACTACGGCTCAGATCCAGGTGGTATGAGTTCTCGCGCAACAAACATGGACGGAGGCTATCTTTTAAATGGTACAAAAACTTGGATCACTAATAGTCCAGTGGCCGATATCATGATTGTGTGGGCAAAAGATGAGGAAGGTAAAATCCGTGGTTTCATTGTTGAACGAAGTATGAAGGGGCTTTCAACGCCTAAAATTGAAGGCAAGTTTTCTCTACGTGCCTCTCCCACCGGTCAAATTATTTTAGAGGATGTATTCGTTCCTCACTCCAACGTATTTCCTGAGGTACGCGGCCTAAAAGGTCCCTTTGGATGTTTAAATAATGCGAGATACGGTATCGGCTGGGGAGCTCTTGGGGCCGCTGAATTTTGTTGGGAATCAACACGTCAATATGTATTGGATCGGAAACAGTTCGGTAGACCGCTAGCNGCCAATCAACTAATCCAAAAGAAACTAGCTGATATGC
The DNA here is from genome assembly GCA_002712985.1 of Rhodospirillaceae bacterium. Taxonomy (GTDB): domain Bacteria; phylum Pseudomonadota; class Alphaproteobacteria; order UBA7887; family UBA7887. The sequence continues at coordinate 13,553 of PAVD01000045.1, read as the reverse complement.
AGAGTGAAATTGCGATCGGACTCCAAGCTTGCCTCCGAGTCGGCCGCCTAAAGGATGAGAACCAAGTAACACCGGAAATGATTTCCATCATCAAACGGAATTCCACCGGAAAAGCTCTGGAAATAGCCCGATCCGCAAGAGATATGCACGGTGGCAACGGCATCTCCGACGAATACCATATTATCCGTCACGTCATGAACCTTGAAGCGGTGAATACCTATGAAGGGACCCATGATATCCATGCATTAATTTTGGGACGCGCGCAGACTGGAATACAGGCGTTTACTTCTTAATTCATAGAATCAGGAGTCCTATTTAATNCATTTTTATCGGGCTTTGTTGTTATTGGTAGACCGCTGATAAACTTTCGCCTCATGACGAAATATGTTTAATGATCGCCGAATAATCTAAATTCTGATTTCCAGTTTTTTCGAACGAAGTGTATAGGTCAGCCGCTTTATCTCCCAAAGGGGTGGATGCATCTACGGATCGGGCCGCTAATTCTGCAAGCCGTAAATCTTTCGCCATCATCGCGACTGCAAAACCCGCTTTAAAATCCGCATTGGACGCCGCGTTCTCAACTATTCCGGGTATAGGCAGATGATTTTGCATAGCCCAACAACTACCGGAAGCGGTCGAAATAATTTTAAATAAAGTTTTCGGATCTAATCCCAACTTTTGACCCAAGGTAAACGCTTCTGACGTTGCAATCATCGAAATTCCCAACATCATATTATTGCAAAGTTTCGCGGCCTGTCCGCTACCACTTTTCCCAGCGTGAACGATGTTTTGACCCATTGTTGCAAGTAGTGGACGAGAACGCTCTAGAGCTTCTGAGGATCCCCCTACCATAAAGGTTAAAGTTCCTGCCTCTGCGCCCGTTACTCCGCCAGATACAGGTGCGTCCACCATCTGCAAACCACGGACAGAAGCTTTTTTCGCAACGATCTGAGCGTTTTCTACGTCGATCGTGGAACAATCTATTAAGAGTGTATTGTCAGCTACGCTCTCGATAACACCGCCTTCATTCTCGTAAACTTTTCTGACATCGTCTCCTGTCGGTAACATAGTAATGACGGTCTCAGCCGTCATGGCCAACTCTTGTAGCGACGAGGCTATAACTCCGTTAACAGCTTTTATTGATTCTAAGGCCTTGTCGGAACGGTCAAACGATACCACTGAGTATCCTGCATTAATCAAATTCAGGGCCATAGGGCTTCCCATGTTACCTGTACCAATAAAACCGATCGCCATGCTTTACTCTCCTTACCAACTTAACTACCAACGAAAAGTTTTATAAACTAAACAAAGTTTAAATCATCTTTACCAAGCGGCAAGAAATAGCGAGCGACGGCTTCTTCACTAACTCCTTTAACACTATCCGGCATCCACCGCGGCTGGTTGTCTTTCTCAATTATCACAGCACGCACTCCTTCGTAGAAATCGTGGTCCGCCATAAAACGAAGTGCCAGCCGCAACTCCATCACCATACAATCTTCAAAACTCAAACACTTACCTTCCTTCAACTGACGAAACGTCACTTTCAGGCTTGTAGGCGATTTCTTCCTGATACTAGACGCCGTCTGCTTGGACCACTCCTCGTCTATTTCATCAAGGGCATTTAGTGTCTCCTCGACAGAATTTTTTGAAAAACAATGGTTAATTGTATCCAGATTTGTTGTCAGTGTTTCATCCTCTAACTCACTACAATACTGTGATAAAAGTATATCTAATTTGGCTGCAACGTCACGCGACGGCGCAAGGTCCTCAATGCCCGCTATAAGGCTATCTACTAACCGTGTCTCAACGTAATGAGTTGAAATTCCGGCTTTTAAACTATCGCCGGNTTTTAACCGGGCCCCACTCAAACCGAGATACATACCAATGGATCCCGGACATCGTGGTAAAAAATAACTTCCGCCAACATCAGGAAAATATCCAATCCCCGTCTCAGGCATCGCGAACAAGGTTCGCTCTGTAGCGATCCTATAGTGCCCATGTACAGAGAGACCAACACCGCCCCCCATAGTAATGCCATCAAGAATAGCGATGTACGGCTTCGAATAACGAAACACGGTTCGATTCAACTTAAATTCAGAGCTAAAAAACTCCCTGCAGTACCCAAGTCCTTCCTTCTTACTGGTTTCAGCTAGGCGCCTTATATCGCCGCCAGCACAGAAAGCCCGGTCTCCCTCACCTTGGATAATGACCGCTGCTACATCTGGGTCCTTTTCCCATTCATCTAGTTTTTTCTGAATCTCTAGGACCATATCATAGTTCAAGGCGTTCAGAGCCTTCGGACGATTGAACTTTATATGTCCCACANCACCTCGACGGGAAAACAAGACTTCTAGCTCGTCCGNCATNTTCATATCTCTCCCNCCAATACATGTCGGGCAATAATTACTCTCATAATTTCATTCGTTCCCTCAAGAATTTGGTGAACACGAAGGTCCCGCAGGATCCTCTCCACAGGGTAGTCTCGCAGATAACCGTAGCCGCCGTGCATTTGTAGCGCCTTATTGCATACGTTAAATGCCACATCGGTGGAGAACCGTTTTGCCATCGCGCACCACATCGCTGAACTTTGATCACCAGTATCAAGATTGAACGCNGCATTCCGAATCAATAGACGAGCCGCCTCTATCTCAGTCACCATATCTGCCAAATAGAATTGTAGCGATTGAAAATCAGACAATAGCTGCCCAAACTGTTTTCGAATCGAGATATGTTCTTTTGCCGCCTTCATTGCGGCGCGGGCGCCCCCAATAGAACACGAACCAATATTTATTCGACCACCATCCAGTCCCGCCATCGCGATTTTGAATCCGGTCCCTTCTGCACCAATAAGATTGGAGACTGGAACCCGACATTCATCAAATAAAACTGTAGCAGTCGGTTGAGAATGCCACCCCAGTTTTTTTTCTTGTTTCCCAAAACTCAGTCCCGGTGTATCTTTTTCAACGACGATACATGAAATTCCGCGGGCACCAAGTTGACCTGTTCTCACCATACAAACATAGATATCCGACGTAGAAGCCCCAGAAATGAATGCCTTACTTCCGTTAATTACGTATTCATTTCCGTCTTTAATAGCTCTAGTTTCAAGTGCCGCAGCATCTGACCCAGCACCGGACTCACTGAGGCAATAACTTGCCATTAACTCCATGGAGCATAGTCCAGATACCCACCTTTTACGCTGACTCTCATCCCCAAAGTGATCAATCATCCAAGTGGCCATGTTGTGGATAGAGAGATACGCCGCGGTCGACGGGCAAGCGGTGGCAAGTTCTTCAAAAACAATAGAGGCATCAAGGCGACTGAGGCCAGCCCCCCCGTGCACCTCTTGGCAATAAATACCGGCAAAACCTAAAGAGGCAGCTCGACGAAGTGCCTCTACCGGGAAAATTAATTCTTCATCCCATTTGCCTGCAAACGGCTCCATTTCCTCTTTTGCAAATTCTCGCGCAACTTCCTGGAAAGCGCGCTGCTCATCATTTAAATGAAAGTTCACGGAAGAAGACGCCCCCTAAAAAATACCGGCGTGNAATATGACATTAATTCTNCTTTTNAAAAGATGTCAACTCGTNCCGACTAGCNTGTTCAGANANCCATNTTCGATANANTCCTCTGAAAGCCTTGTGCCNCGNGTGGCAGACTTCTATCATTCTCGCCCCATTTTGGAGATACTATATGCGTGGCCCTAGATTACCTAGCCAGCTTGGCCGATATCCGACGACTCGGTTGCGCCGGCTTCGCAGAGATGATTGGTCACGACGCATGGTGGCCGAAAATGAGATTGGAGTTAGTGATCTCATTTGGCCTATTTTTGTTCAGGAAGGAAAAAATAAGCGAAGCCCAGTGGCAAGTATGCCTGGCGTGCATAGGCTTTCTACTGATCAGTTAGGGAAAACAGCTGCCATGGCGGTATCCTTAGGCATTCCAGCTATCGCTCTCTTTCCTGTTGTAGAAAACGACTTAAAGACGGAAGACGGAACTGAAGCAATAAATCCTAAAAACTTAGTTTGTAGGGCTATACGGGAAATAGCCCAGGAAAAGTTAAACATTGGAATCATTTGTGATGTGGCGTTGGACCCCTTTACCACTCATGGTCACGACGGAGTGATCCGAAAGGGTTACGTAGAAAATGATGAAACACTGAAAATCCTCGTTCAACAGGCTTTAGTGCAAGCCAGCGCTGGATGCTCAGTAATTGCTCCATCNGANATGATGGATGGACGTGTCGGNGCTATACGTGCAGCGCTCGACAACGATGGATTTGATGATGTTCGCATCTTATCGTACGCCGCCAAGTATGCCTCAGCATTTTACGGGCCTTTTCGTGACGCTATCGGATCTGCCCCAAATATAGGGACTGGAGATAAAAGAACATACCAAATAGACCCTGCAAACAGCGATGAGGCTTTAAGAGAAGTATCGCTAGATATTAACGAGGGGGCCGACATGGTCATGGTAAAACCAGGACTCCCTTATCTCGACATTATCTATAGAGTTAAAGAAACTTTTGGATTGCCCACTTTTGCATATCAAGTAAGCGGAGAGTACGCGATGATAGCAGGTGCCATTCAACAAGGCTGGTTGGATGACAAGGGTGCAATAATGGAAAGTCTTAAATCGTTCAAACGGGCTGGTGCGAATGGTATCCTTACGTATTTTTCCCCTCAAGTAGCTCGGTGGCTGCAAAAAGAAGGAAAATGAGCGCACGTAAGGTTTTTGGTAAAGANTCCGCTATCNGCCCNACAAGNTCACACTACTTTCGTTCGGGCAGCNNCNCCNCCATCGACCGAATAAATTACCCCNCTAATATAGGACGCCTTAGGNGACGCTANGAACGCTACAAGATCNGCAATNTCCTGCGGCTCCCCAGCTCGATCGAGCGGCAAACCTTTCAAAAGTTCCTGCCAACGACCTTTGTCTCCGAGTTCNTTTTCTGCCCGGGTCTGGAGTAACGTTTTCATGCGGTCCGTCGCTATTAAACCTGGGTTTACCCCGACGACCCGAATACCGTCGTCCAAACTTGTACCACCAAGAGCACGAGTAAATGCCATCAAACCTGCATTTCCGGTACTACCTGCAATGTAGTTCGCATCAAAACGTTCTCCAGCTAGCCCAATAATATTAACAATTACACCGCTACCCCGCTCTTTCATCACCTTGTACATCATGCGTGTTAAATTGATATAACCAAAGACTTTAAGGTCCCAGGCCTCACGCCAACGAGGTTCGTCCACGGCGAAGAGACTCCCACCTGGGATAGCTCCTGCATTATTCACCAAGATATCCACGTCCGTACACGCAGCCATAAGACGTTCTAGATTCTCAGTTTGACTAAGGTCAAAGGCATAAACTGATACTTCGGAGCCAGTCGCCTCTGTAATTTCTGCCTGCGCTTTTTGAAGATCAGCCTCTGTACGGGATGCTAAAACCACCTGACATCCCTCGCCCGCCATGGTACCGCCGACAGAGCGACCTATGCCACGGGAGCCTCCTGTTACTAAAACCTTTTTGTTATTCAATTGAAGATCCATGGCAATTCGCCGCCTTTCCAGCTGATTTATCACTAACAAACACCGAAACTAAGAAGTGACGGCAGGAAGAAAACTGGCCGCCGCAACTACCCAACAGTTCCACGTATATACCTAGCAGGCATTCCTCCAGAAGAAACAATAATAAACAAATTTATCAGAAACGTCATATAAGTGCATATATTCATGANACTTTAACATATTTATCTTTTCTCTNTNCCTTCNACGTAAACCTANCCATTACCGANGCTCAAAAAAATTCCNGGGAAGAACCCGTTGAAAGTTGTNGCCATAGCATTGCTGTACGCACCGAGATTGGAAAATTCAATCCAGTCTCCCTCCCTGACATCTCNGCAAAGGNATACAACCATAGGTAGCCGATCATGAGAATCACAAGTGGGTCCGTATATCGTGAATGGAGCCAGTTCGGGCGAGNAATCATCATCTAGTCTAAGAACTGCTGCCGTAAGTTCAAACTGNTTCAAAAGACTCTCTGCAAAATTCCCAAACACGCCATCGTTGATGTAAAGAGACTCGTTCCTCCGCAATTGCACTTGGACTACCACAGACATACCGTCNGCTACCAACGTTCGGCCTGGTTCACACAATACCTCAGTATCNGTAGACAAATTCAAAGCAGCAACCCCGTCTTTAATAACTTTCATATACCTGTACAGAGNTGGAGTCTCCATCTTCGGGTAGGACGCAGGGAAGCCTCCACCGACATCAAGAGCCGTGATTTCTACTTTTGATTGNTCTAATGTCTCTCCAACTAAAGACAGCGCTGTATGAAACGCACTTGNATCATAACACTGAGAACCAACATGGAAGGATATCGCTGGGTTGAAACCATTTTCATAAATTTCAGATAACAAAGAAACTCCCANCTTGATTGAAGCACCAAACTTATCCGATAAATGTTCTCCCGCTCCGCCAGGCGGAGTGGCCANCCGCACGAAAATTGTTACGTTATCTGATTTGTCAATTTCTTCAGTGATTTTAGAAAGTTCTGTAGGATGATCTACCGCGAAATGTCTAACACCATAAAACTGATAAGAGCNTCGAATAGCNGACCGTGCCTTGATAGGATGTTGAAAATAAATTTTGGCACTGCTGTAGCGTCCGCGTATGAGCTCAACCTCTCCCAGTGACGCAACATCAAAATCCCTAACACCCCCTGCAACACAGGCATCTAGCACATCAGCATGAGGGTTACATTTAACTGCATACAAAACTTTACCTGGGAAAATATCAATGAATTTACGCGCATTATTTTCAATTTGTTTGGGACGNAAACAACAAATGGGAAAGTCAGGACGATACTTCTCCAAGATCTCTTTAACCGAATCAAAAGNACCGCTACTAATTTCCTNAAAAATATTCATTCTTCNNAAATAACCTTAAAAAGCTATTATNCCATGTACTGCNCATCGAGCCCGAAGCAAGGACCATAATCATGACTGATACCGCATCCCGCAATAAGACACATCCAAAAAAACCGATTTCACCTCCACTCGGNCCTTTGAGTGGCATCACAATTCTAGACCTGACTCGTGTNCTCGCGGGGCCATACTGCACGATGATCCTATATGATCTTGGTGCCAGAATTATTAAGGTGGAGCCTCCGGGAGGAGATGACTCACGTAGCTACGGTCCCTGGTTTGATGGAAAATCCGCATACTTCATGTCGTTAAACCGCGGAAAAGAGAGCATTGTTCTTAATCTAAAAAATGGAGANGACCGCCTAGTATTCGAAAAATTGGTCGCCGATGCCGACGTGTTGGTAGAAAATTTTCGCCCCGGTACGATGAANAAACTTGGTTATGGCTGGGATACGCTACATATTCAATATCCGAAGTTAATTTACGCCGCGTGCTCGGGCTTCGGCCAAACNGGTCCAAATTCTGGGCGTCCTGCATACGACATGGTTGTGCAAGGAATGGGAGGCCTTATGAGTTTGACTGGTCACCACGGTGGCCCGCCAACCCGTGTGGGAACGGCTATAGGTGATATAACTGCTGGACTATTTACAACTATAGCCATCAATTCAGCACTTTTTGACCGAACGAAAACTGGAACTGGCCAGTTTATCGATATTTCTATGTTAGATTGCCAAATAGCAATCTTAGAAAATGCTATTGCGCGTTACTCTGCAACGGGGACCAACCCTGGCCCATCTGCAGCACGTCATCCATCAATCGCACCATTTGAATGTTATGAAAGTAGCGACGGTCATATCATCATAGCTGCCGGGAATGACGCTTTGTTTGAAAATCTTTGTAACACCCTAGATGTANCACATCTTGCGACAGAGGAGAGATTCAGCAGCAATAAAGCACGAATAGAAAATGTAATAGCTCTCAAAGAATGCCTAGAGGAAATTCTAACCAAAAAGGACACAAACTATTGGTTGTCAATGCTGGAAACCGCAGGTGTTCCCTGTGGCCCCCTGAATACAGTTGCTGATGCGGTCGCTGATCGTCAAGTACAATCACGAAACATGGTGGTCGAAATCGAAAGCGATAGTTCAACTAAGCTTAAGATTGCTGGAAATCCGATAAAACTCAGTCGGTATATGGATCCAGAAATTAGAGGTCCTGCTCCCAGTCTAGATCAACACCGTGATCACATTGTGAACAAGTAACTAGTTTCTCTCTTTTACCNCTGGGCACATGTCATTGTTTAAAAAATTAGCACTCTCCGTTGGGTTAATTTGTATAGTGTTACTTTTGGGTGGCATTTCCTGGCTCCACTCATCACTACCTACCTTGAATGGTCATATATCGGTAACTGGACTAATCGCTCCGATAAAAGTTACNCGTGATGTTCATGGCATCCCTCATGTTGAAAGTGAATCTGAAAGGGATGCCTATTTTGGTTTAGGGTTTGTTCACGCGCAGGATCGGTTGTGGCAAATGGAGCTCGGGCGACGGGCGGGCGCCGGCAGGCTCTCCGAAATTTTTGGNAANCGAACAATTAATGCGGACAGATACCTAAGAGGCTTAGGATTTTACCAAGCGGCTAAAGAAAGCCTAAACCATTTTGATGACGAATCCCTTGCCCTCATTGATTCGTATACAGATGGAATAAATACCTACCTAACTCAACATACCGGTGCATTACCAATAGAATTCATCATTTTTGGCCACAAACCAGAAAAATGGAGCCCTGCNGATTCTATAGTATCTGCCAAAATGATGTCGCAGNAGTTGGGTGGAAACGCTCGTGANGAANTACTTCGACAACTATTAAGCCAAAAACTTACCCCAACTCAGATCTCCAACTTATGGCCCCCTTACCCGGGTGACCCGGAACGTCCATCCGACGTTTCCGAAATTGTAAATATATCAGGCGATTTCATCCCAGATTTGGTAGCACTCCTGCCGTCTTCGACAGCTCATAAAGTAGGCTCCAACAATTGGGTAACAAATGGAGGCCACACAGCGACAGGAAAGCCTTTGCTTGCCAATGATCCTCATCTGGGCCTCACTGCCCCATCTCCCTGGTATCTCGCCCACTTAGTTGCCCCAGAACTGAATATTGCCGGCGCAACATTACCAGGTATTCCTGTTATAATCGTGGGACGAAACAAGAAACTTGCCTGGGGTGTTACAAATACCGGACCGGATGTTCAGGATTTATTCGTAGAAAAACTGCTCCAAGACAATAATCAAAAATACCTGACAAAGGACGGGCCCAAACTATTCAAAGCCCGCCTGGAAACTATTCGAGTCAAGAATTCCACAAATCACGATATAACTATTCGCGAAACATATCATGGTCCGGTTATATCGGACTTTAGTGCAAGGCACGCGAATCCTTTGCAAGAAGATCAAGTAATGTCTCTTGCATGGACTGCCCTTGCCCATGACGACACGACCCTGCAAGCGGGTTTCTACCTTGGTAAAGCCAGTTCGTGGCGAGAGATGCGAGATGCTCTAAAGGACTTTATTGCTCCACAACAAAACTTTGTGGGCGCCAATACTTCTGGAGACATTTTCTTTATCGCTCCTGGAAGAATACCAGTACGTAGAAATAGAGATGGATGGTTCCCTTCCCCAGGTTGGACTGGAAACGGTGACTGGATTAATTTTGTGCCATTTGACCAACTCCCTCTCCAACTCAATCCGGAAGAAGGAACAATTATCACGGCGAATCAGAAAATTGTAGCTGAAGACTATCCACACTTCATCACCCACGACTGGGCCATGCCTTACCGATATAAGCGCATAAAGGATCTACTTAAGAGCATCCCTATCCATACAATTGCTGATTACAAACTTATTCAAACCGATATTCAATCTTCAATGGCTCAAGATTTTTTGCCTTTGTTACTCGCCACGAAAGAGTCAGATAAAAATCGTTCGCTGTGGGAGGCTTTGTCGCAATGGGACGGAACTATGGCAGCTAATCTTAAAGAACCTTTGATATTCCACGTGTGGTATCGGGAATTAACACGGTTGGTGTATAGCGATGAGTTAGGTAGTGACTTTAACCTCCTGTGGTCTCGTAGACCCAACTTCATTTACCGAGCTCTAACCAAGGACAAGAAATGGTGCGACAATATCACTACCGCACATTTCGAAACTTGCGAACAACAAATCACTGCTGCCGGAGAGAGTGCCTTAGTTTGGCTAGAGAAAGTTTATGGACAAAATCAGAAGAAATGGAAATGGGGGAGTGCCCACAAAGCTCGTCATCGTCATCAAGCGTTATCGGATGTACCAATTCTAGGGCGTTTTTTCGATATCGTTCACCAACATGATGGCGGACCCTACACTATTATGCAGGCAAGCACTACAATATCCAAAGATAAGGCGCCCTTTGAAGAAAATCATGGTGCAGCCCTAAGGACTATCTTTGATCTTTCTGACCTCGATAATACGCATGTTATGATAAGCACTGGCCAATCCGGTAACATTTTTTCAAAACACTACCGGGATCTCTCTCGCCTTTGGGCAAAAAACAAATGGATTTTCCTTCCAATGACAGAGGAGGCAATTGAAACAGTAGCACGTCATGTTCTAGTACTTAGCCCTGCTACTAAGCTACCAACAGAAAAATAGCGTGCTGCTGTTTCTTTTAAGTCGGAAAATTAGAAACCTTTCCAATTTTATAAAGCTGCAACAGTCCCAGCAGCGACAGCGCACCCCATAACGACCAACCAGATTGGTATCTTTTTCAACTGCAATGCACAGAATGCTATTAAAGCTATTGCAATATCGGTTTTTCCAGATATAGCATTTCCCCAAATAGGATCGTAAAGTGCTGCTGCAAGAAGACCCACCACCGCAGCATTTATGCCCGATACGATTGAACCGATCCGGAGATTGTTTGAGAACCGGGCCCAATACGGTAGAACTCCCCAGATTAATAGGGTCCCGGGAAGAAATAATGCTACCAAACAGATAAACCCGCCAAGCAAGCCGTTCGGAGCCGGTGACATTACGGTGCCTATATAACCCGCAAATGCAAAAACTGGCCCCGGTAGCGCTTGCATTACACCGTAACCAGAAAAGAAAGCATCCTGCGCTAACCATCCATTGGGCACTACTTCCGCTTCCAACAACGGGAGCACAACGTGCCCACCCCCAAAAACAAGTGAACCAGACCGAAACAAACCTTCGAACACCTCAAAAATATCAGGCAGGCTAACTACAGAACCGAAAATTGGCATGCCTAAAAGAAGAAAAACAAAAACTGATAAATTGGTGACCGCAAAGGTTTCGGATACCGTTCTTATGGGTTGGAACTTTTCCAGTGTCGTTTTATTGCGGCGCCAAAGAAATCCGGCGAGCCCCCCTGCAGCGATGGCTGATATTTGTGTGAAAAGAGAGGGCCACACCAATAGGCCCACTATGATGACAATGGCGATNAAGCGACTTCGAAAGTCTGGACAAAGAACTGGCGCCATTTGAGCTACAGCCCGAGCCACCACCGCTACTACGGCAATAGTGAACCCACGATACCAGTCCTGGTTGAAGNTATTCTCATATTCCAAGAACCCATATCCGAACCCAATCATTAATACNGAGGCTGGCAACAAAAACCCCATAAACGCCGCCAGACCTCCAATGCGTCCTCGACACACTGTCCCTATCGCAATCACAAGCTGTGTAGAACCCGGACCTGGTAGGAACTGGCACAGTGCAAGNAGATCGGAAAAAGCTTGTTCGGTTACCCATTGTTTCTTCGAAACGAATTCCTCTCTAAGATATCCTATGTGGGCAGCAGGCCCCCCGAATGCCATGCAACCAACAATAAAAAAAGATTGAAAGATATCTCNAACTGTTGGGGNGCCGGTATGACACATTGNNCTCGCCATATCTCGATTATGTCCTTCNANTCNAACAGCATCTTAAATAGCATTTTGTGTTATGCATATTTAGTGTTTTTGTTATATTTTACATGACTCACGTTCAGAGCTAGAATAGTCTTTCTGGTAAATCATTATATCTGAGGTGCACAAATATCTCTCGGAAGGCCCAAGTGCTCCAAAGCTGTTGTAACAGCTCGGCCTTCGTTCGTAGTCNGAATATGTGTGCACTATTNTTATGGAGCCTCGGTCAGATAAAGCAAAACGGAACGTGCTTAGTGGCTGACGATACGCACTGGNAATGTTTTGACAACATGCATGAACTAATTAAACAAATTTTNTTTGATTGATGAGTTAACCAGAGCCCAGTAAACGANACTATTAGGAAAANATTGTGGGATTCGGAATCGCTGATCTACAAATGTGGATCACCTTAATTTTGGTTGTGATCACANTTGCTGCTTTCGCGACAGAAAAATTTCCTCTGGAAGTAACTGCNGCATCTCTCATTGCNACNCTACTGATCCTGTTNCACATAATGCCTGTTCTAGATGAGAACGGTGGGAATCAACTAAATGCAGGAAACATCCTAGAAGGATTTGCCAATCCNGGACTAATAACTGTCATGGCGCTTCTGGTAGTGGGTGAAGCGATGGTNCGCACCGGTGCGCTCGAAGGAGTCGCAACAACCTTGTATCATCTTAGCGGCGGAAGTGCTCTCCGCGGCCTAGTTATAAGTCTGATACCAGTCGCAGTTGTTTCCAGTGTTCTCAATAATACCCCCGTGGTAGTCATTTTCATTCCNATCATCAGCGCATTCACAGAACGCATAGGAATTCCTGTGAGCCGTTTCTTAATTCCACTTAGNTTCGCTTCTATTTTAGGAGGAATGACAACGGTCATTGGCTCCTCAACAAATCTNTTAGTTGCNGGCGTAGTCACGAATTTGGGATTACCCCCAATNGGGTTCTTTGATTTTTTTGTGCCAGGGAGCGTCCTTGCATTAATCGGTTTGGTATATGTCTTATTTATCGCGCCCTTGCTTATCCCGGANCGTGGGGCCATGGCCACGCAATTGACCAGNCANGACCGACAGTTTATCGCTCAGATAGAAGTATTGCCCGATTCTCCATTGGTGGGAGATACTCTAACGGCAGGAAANTTTAAAAGTATTCCGGATATGACTGTGCGGTTAATCCAGCGTGCCGAGCACGCGTTTTTACCCCCACTAGATGGAATCGAACTTCAAGTTGGTGACGTCGTTGTTGTTGCAGCCACCCGGAAAATTTTAACCGAGACACTGGCTCGATTGCCACGGGCTTTACATCCAAGTCCAACCCGACAACAAATCGAAGCTGGGGAAAGGTTTCACGACGGTAACGATGTTAGCGATTTAAACGCCACCGATGCACCACCGTGGCAAGAAGGAGATCAAGTTTTAGCAGAAGCAATGGTCGCACCTGCCGCGACAATTGCTGGGCGCGACCTGGAATCGATAGGGTTTCGTCACATGTATGACTGCATCGTGCTAGGAATCCAAAGAAGGTCCCGCATGATCCGACAACAACTTACCGAAATACGTCTTGAAGAAGGTGATGTTTTATTAATTCAAGGCCCACCCGAAAAAGTACGTGCCTTGCAAAATAGTCGTGACGTTGTGTTAATGGAGCTATCTCAAAGAACTCTTCCAC
>PAVD01000044.1 GCA_002712985.1 Rhodospirillaceae bacterium | reverse complement strand
CCTCGTTAACGTATAGTGGGACAAGGGCGTTACCCCTTGTCCCACTTTTTTTTGTTCCCATTTCTTACTATGATCCTCACCCATCACCCTGCGGAGGGAAGAAGCCTGATGAAGTACTTGAACCTGCGTCAGTTCTCATTTTTTGTTGCTATTCTGACGATATTTGCCCTTTTTCCCGCGACCGATTGGCCCGTTGCGTACGCAGAAGATGCCTACCCCCGGTCCAACCCCCTAGTTGGCGACCAAGCCGCAATTGAGAAAGGGGCATACCTTTACTTCAAATGGTGTGGTGCGTGCCACGGCCGGCGTGCGGACGGTGAGGGTGTCAGGTTCACAAAAGGAGCCGATTTAACAATATTCTGGCGGAGTTACTGCGACTATATGGTTATTGCACTCAATGGACGAACGGACAAAAATATGCCCCCGTGGGGTGGAGTGCTTGACGAAGAAGAGCTATCCTCAATTGGCGCTTACCTGGAAACGCTAGCCAAAGAAAGTGCCAACTGGAAAGGCAGCTGCACACTTCTATAAACGACGCTACCAAACTCAATCTTTGGATCGAGGATTTATCATGCGAACAACTGTTTTAGGACTACTTCTTGTGTTGGGCTTTACAGCATCGGCATGGGCTTGGGGAGATGATGACGAACCAATCGTGCTACATGATGGATCTTGGATATGCAGCACCCCAGAAGCGTACGAAACAGCAATTGAACTTGAAAGCACTACCGACAAAACTTTCAGCGAGCTTAAGAAAGATCTTCTTGATCGAAAACTTTGTATGTATGTCGACGGGGGCGACATCGAAGACATGATGGCTCCATATGTCATTATCATTGATCAACAAGCAACAAAAGTGAAAGTAAAATTCACGCTTGAATTCTATAAAAAGTTTAAATTTTTACACCGTCGAATCACCCGCGTTACATTTATGGGATGGACTGACGAAGCGCGACTGCGTGACTATTATGATTGGTTCAACAACGGGTAATGTCGGATTTCCCGCTAGCCGGTACGCTAGTCGTTTCCCGGAATCTGTAGGTCAAAAGTGAACTTCTTTGAGCGTGTGCTTGTTTTATCCTTCCTAATAGGACAATTGCCATCCATGGCGCTTGCTGATATGGACACGAATGACATGGCGGGCCTTTTCATAGAGGGCACCATCAACGCAGTGCCGGAATTGCAGCAATATCTGTCCACATCTGATCGCTTGATCATCAAGCTTTTTCATCCGAAAGACGGGATTGAGATGGACGCCAAATACAGCATCGTCGGGAACTTTCAACTGCCTTTAAAATTCCGTATCTCACCGTCCATCTTAATGGATGGCACCACACGTCACGATAAATACGTAGTCGAAGTCTTTACCGATAAAGATCAAGACGTGCTTCGCATCGAAAGTGGAGAATTATTCGGAACCACCCGTGATACGCTCCAGCTCGGAAGTCGGNATGTGAGACTCCTAATGAATCAATTTCGAGAATAATATACGACCTGAACACANNAGCGTTNCCGNAGCACCCAGGTCNTCTCCNNACTTCTTNTCTTTCAACANNTTCCGTTCTCATTGAAACGTGATTCTGGAATNAGTCCGTANCGCACCATCCGTCCACCTCGTACCTTCTGGGCTTTCTCAAATAAACGTTGCTGCAGTTCATCAAGGTACATGCTAGGTTTTTTTGCCAATATACACGCGGCCAATCCACTGACTCGAGCAGCCGCGTAACTGGATCCCCCAACCCATTTGGGCTGACCATGAAAATCGATCACTTCAATTTTGTCCGCTGGTACCGCTAAATCCACACTCTCGATACCCCAATTCGCATAGGACGCCAGAAACCCCTGATTTGTTGAAGCTGTTACGACAATCAAGTTTGGTGAATTAAATGCCGCTGGATAGATAGGGTCTATGTCTATATCCCGAGCGTCATTACCAGCAGCAACCACAAATAACAACCTGGGGTGCTGAGCAACGGCGTCACGAAAGCCGCTCCAATTTTTGAACTCTGCACTGGCAAGCGAAACATTGACTATTCTCGCTCCATTCCTAGATGCGTGAGCAATTAACTCCCCCATCCGGGACATATCGGACCGAGGAAACCGATAGGGCATGACCGTTATATCCGGAGATGCTTTTATAACGATGCTGGCGATCTTCGTTCCGTGGTGGGTCGGGAAAAACGGCGACGGGATCGGATTTAAATCAAAAGGCCTATGATCGAGATCCCAAAAGTCATACCCTCTCACCTCTCCTGAAGCCTCCCGGGCCAGACGCGCATTGATCTCGGGCAACAGGTAGTTGACTCCAGTGTCTACCACCGCTACCTGGATTCCATACTTTGGGTCCGAGGAAGGGATAGGTGGATTGAGATCCATTGTTGCCCCTATTTTGGAAAACTCTGCATCCAAGTAATGCAGTTTGGACAAAGCTCCATTTTTGTCATAATCAAGTCGACGTACCGTCTTAACCAAGCAGCTCGAACTGGCAATCGCCATCCAACGCGGACGCCGCTCCATACCCTCCTCATATTGAACGATCGTATTACCACCTGGACGATGAGGCATCGGACGTTCCAGTAACAACATGTCGGTACCCATAGAGACTTCCACCCGCCAACCCACCTTATCCAAATTTTTCAAGGAATGGATACGATTTCGGGATCCGGGCAGCTGGTAAAGAACCTGCTGAAACTGCTTTGATGTCAACGTATTGCACGCCAACCTCAAGGCCTGTTGCACCACGTCCTCGGGTCGAATCAACTCTGTCGAAGTCACTGATTTATCCAGTCCGAACCAAACGGTAAGCAATATCACACCGGCTGCAACCCAGTATCTTTTGCTCACCAAGTTTTGGCCTCACCCGTGTCACGCATACGAGCCCGTTTCCATTGTTGACGCTGGTTCTCTGCCGCCAATGCCTTATCACGCACTAGCTCGGCCATCTGTGCTGCTTCCTCTTCACTGATATCCCGGGGNGATGCATTGGGTTGGCTTTCCGATTTCGTACGGCTAGCAGGGCTTCCATCAGGGGCCTTTTCACCAGCCTGTCCACTAATGTCATCTGACTGCTCCTCCGTATCTGCTCCCTCGCTGGAGGATGGATTAGGTGTTTCCATATCCATCTGTCGACCGGCGCCGACCGAACTTTCACGATCACTGATTTGGGGACTTCTCTGGATGACAATTCCCTGCTTTTGTATTTCTCCATACAACCGGTGGGCTAACTCTAGGTTGTACCGAGCATCAGAGGAAGCTGGGTTTATACTCAGGCTTTCTCTGTAATACCGGATCGCAATTTTTATGTGACGCATGGAATCCTTAAACGTACTAAGAGCGTTGAGCGTCTGCTGATAACGAATATTACCGAGGTTATACGCCGCCAATGATTGAAGGTGGGTATCCCCCATCAGCAGCACTCTTTTGTATGACTCCGTCGCACGCGCCAGTTGGAATTGTTTAAAATGCACATTCCCTAAATTATACTGTATGCCAGCCGAATCAGACTNTAGTCCTTCNGCTCGTTCATACATGGATCGGGCATCTTGATAATTCCCGTTGGCATAAAAGGTATTGCCGTCTTCGACCAACTGATACGCAGAATCAGTGCTTATAAATCCCAAGCAAATNACCGCGGTGAATAGAGTCACACAAGACCTCTTGATGGCAATCATGAAGGGTCTCCGGAGAATCTCCTGTCTCGGAGTAGCATTTCCAGACTCAAAAACGCCACCGCAAGAAATACAAACCACTGAAAATATTCGATCGGACGTTCCATTCCTGTTGCATCAATAACGCGCCGGTCTTTTGATGCAATTTCNGAACNGTAAAAAGAGACAAGATCTACACTAGAGACTCCTGCCGGTATCGCCTTTCCGCCTCCGATCAATGCAATTTCACGAAGCAAATTTGGATCCATTCGGGACACAACTTCCTCACCCCGATAGGNAAGATACTTCCCAGGTGCATCCGGATCTGGAATCAAGGCGCCCTCTATCGGATCTCCCAACCCTATCGCATGCAGTGTTACCCCTGCCCCGGCAGCTATTTGCGCAGCTTCACGCGGAAAACTGTCATGGTCCTCGCCGTCCGTAAGAAGAATCACATCTGTATACGCCGGTTCAATTCCACCAAATCCTTCTACGGCCTGTCGAAGCGCATCCCCGATCTGCGTTCCCTTGCGGGCGGCACTATCGATATTAGATTCACTGAGCTTACGCAAAAAGAAAGTATAGTCATGGGTTAGAGGNCTCTGCAAACTGGCACGACCTGCAAATGCTATAAGACTTAAGCGATGACCTCCTTCAACACGCAACATCTCCACGAGTTCTGAAATTGCACTTTTCGCTGCCATCAGTCTGTTTGGTGATAAATCTTCGGCCAACATACTAGTCGACACGTCAAGTAAAAACACAATGTCTCTTCCACGACGTGGAACATCCTCAATCTGGCTTCCCCATCTCGGCTGTCCGATACCAACAGCAAGTAAAAACAAAGCCAATAGCAAACAACCCGCCTTTGTCCATCGACGCCGAGAATTTGTTACATATTCCGCCAGAAGTTTTGGCCCAAAGAACTCCCTGAGGGAGCGGACTTGGCGTTTAAACGAGCGGGTATAAAGTGCTAACGCAAGGAACACAGCGATGGATGCAAGGCCAAACATCAGGCTGTTAAATTCCAGTATCATCTACCTAAGCAATCCTACTAAACCGTGTTGTTGAGAGCGCTACTTCCGTTAACAAGAAAACAAGGGCTAAAGCTAAAACCCAAGGAAACCCCTCCGTATAACGTTGGTATTGCTCACCAATATTTTTCGACTTCTCTAAACGATCAATTTCTGAATAAATTGCTTCCAGACCTTTGCTATCGGTCGCTCGAAAATAACGTCCGCCCGTAAGCTCTGCCACTTGAGTTAGCATATATTCATCAATATATACCTGCGTCGGGTGATAGGAGATGCTTCCATCCTGACTTACCTGAGGCATCATCGCACGACCCTGACTGCCGGCGCCGATGGCGTATACCTTTATACCAAAAGCTTCTGCCACTCTCGCTGCATCCGTTGGATCTGTATCCCCCGCATTGTTGGAACCATCGGTCAATAAAATAAGGACCTTGCTGGACGTTGCGGCTCTCCGCAGTTCTTCCGCCGCCAAGACCAGTGCGTCTCCAATTGCCGTTCCATCTTCCTCTGGAAGCTCNACAATTTTTACTTCATCTAAAACCTTCACAAGCGCCTCGTGATCTAGCGTCATTGGACTTAGAGAGTCAGCAAAACGAGCGAAAGAAAACATACCAATCAAGTCACCTTCCCGCCCACGGCCCTCCTCTCCATCACCTTCAACGAAGGCCCGAAATGCTTTCTTTACAACTTCCAGCCTATTGACTTTCTTCTCGTCGATTTCCAGATCAATTGCACTCATGCTGGTAGAAATATCAACCACCATCGCGATGCCAATGCCCTCACCAACAATCTTGGTAGTTTCGAGCCCCCATTGCGGGCGTGCCAACGCAATAATACATGCTGTCAGGGCAAGAACCCGAAGCAAAGGAAGGATCGGCTGGAGGTAAATAGCCCAAGTTTTCGGTGCGTCGCGAAAATCTCCCAAACTGGGAACCTTGAAAGACGAACGGTTCCCTCTAAAGAATTGCGAAAGGATGAGTGCTGGAACTAAAGCTAAAAGTGCCAACATCATCGGATCAGCGAATCTCATTAGAGCTTTGCCTCTTCAAGCGGGATCACGATGTTGTTGTCTCCGGTACCGGTAACAAATTGCACGGCAGCGCCAACAAACCTATTTCTGATAACATTTGTCGGCTGGTATCTCGCAAACTTAACCGCATCACAGTGTCGAAAAAACTCTTCGATAAAAGCACTATGTTCTTCCGGTAATTTATCTGATGCAACAAATTTGTAGACAAGTTCCTCAGTAGTAAGGTGAATAGCACTTACTCCAAAACGCCACAAAGCGTATCGACGCAACAAACTACTCAGGCGCACATAGAAATGATCGACCGCTTCCGCTCCGTCAATGTCCTCCCGCTTCAACTTCTCTAACAATTCCAGAATGATAAGGTGAACTGGAGTCCCTATCGTAACCGTTTCACTAACCTCGGCACGCTGCCGTCGCAACAACCACCATAGACAAAGCCCGATAAATACGGCCATTCCGAGGAGCAAAGCCCATATTCCTAATGGCATTGGCTGTTTGATAATGGAAACTGGCGGAGCGATATCCATTGGAGTTGTTATATCTGCATCGTCCGCAAGGACAGTTGTCACCAAAAATTCCAAAGNTGGGGTCTTCACTGTTACCGTCTCGGGAGGGGTCACATTTCTCCTCGTACGGTCACATTTCTCCTCAGGAACCGCACTCCCACGATCAAGAAGCCGGCAGGCCACAGAATCCTGTTGTGACCACGCACTAATCGTAATCATCATCGAACGAATAGTCTTTTCCCCAACAGAGTCCGCTTCTAGTAAATACTGCTGTTTCCATTCCTCTCGTTCAACTTCTGATGCCGCCTGGGGCCTAACAAAATCATGTCCCACAACTCTAAATGGCCCCAACGTATTTCTTACATTCGGAAATGCTACAAGCCGCCCTACCGGAGTAAAAATAGTGAAAGTCAGTTTTAATTGATCTGCAATACCGATCTCTTTTCGGTCGGCTTTAACAATGAGTTCAACATCTTCAACTGTTTGTTGAATCTCAACCGCATCAGGGATTGTGTCGGCACTTTGCACAGTACCGACATCAAAAAGAAGCACACTAATAACGAGAAGAACAACAAAGGGATTACGCTTATAGAGAAACTTTGCATTCATGTTCTAACGGCCCTGGGTTAATCGGCGTTGCCGTCGTCGAAAAAAACCAAGTAAGGCGGGAAAGTATGGTTGATCAGTGTTTAGCTCGACCGTATCCATGCCGAGCGAATAAAACAGCCCCCTCCGGCGAGCCAAAGCCTCCTCCCATTGCTGACCATATACCTTGCGAACCTCTCTGTTAGCAGTGTCGATTAGTCGGGTCGTTCCAGTTTCTAAATCTTGTACCTTTAACAGACCCACGTTGGGAATATTCCTTTCGCGCGGATCATCTATTGAAACAGGAATTATGTCATGACGTTTACTGACTAATCTCAATGGTCGTTCAAAATCGCTCGTTCGAAAATCAGAAATTATAAAACTAACAGAACGACGATGGGTGGTTTTACGGAGAAACTCTATTGCTCTGCCCACATTTGTACCACGATGCTCAGGCCTAAAGGAAAGCAACTCATGCAACAAATACCTTGCCCGGCTGCGACCCTTCTTGGGGGGAATGAATTTCTCCACCTCATCCGTAAAGAGGATCAACCCAACTTTATCGTTATTTTGCATTGCACTCATGGCCAAGATGGCAGCAACGTTATTCGCGATAGCAGTCTTGCTATGCTCCGTAGTTGTAAAACGTGTAGAAGCACTGCAATCAATTGCTAACATTACGGTTAGTTCACGTTCCTCAACATATTGCTTTACAAAGGGACGGCCCACGCGAGCCGTTACATTCCAATCGATTGTACGAACGTCATCCCCCGGAGAATATTCTCTGACTTCCGCGAATTCCATTCCGCGGCCTTTGAAAATACTATGGTATTCNCCCGAAAATGATCCATCCACAAGACGTCGCGTACGGATATGCATCCGACGGACCTGCTCCAATATCTCCGGCGGCAGCATCGTTTCGTGCAGGTTATGGGACCGGGATGGTATCGAAGATTCTATCTATTAAATCTTCAGAGGAAATTCCAGATGCCTCAGCTTCATATGTCGTAATAATTCTGTGTCTCAAAATATCGTGCCCAATTGTTTTAATATCCTGAGGGACGACATGGCCTCGGCCTTGCATAAATGCATATGCCTTACCTGCGATTGCTAAGTATATGCTCGCCCGCGGCGAGGCGCCATATTCGATATATTTCCCGATATCAAGATCGTATACATCCGGTTCGCGTGAACAATGAACTAAGTCGATAATATATCGTTGCAGTTTTTCGTCGATATATACGGTATCGACTGCAGCACGTGCCGCCATAACCTCTTCCGTAGAAACTACCGGTTCCACTGAGTGGACACCTTTGGTTTTGGCAACCCGATTCATAATTTCTAGTTCTTCATCTTTGCTGGGATACGTAATTCGCAGCTTGAGCATAAAACGATCCATCTGGGCTTCGGGTAGCGGATAGGTGCCATCCTGTTCCAGCGGGTTTTGTGTGGCCAATACCAGAAANGGCTGTGGTAATGGAAAACTCTCCTCTCCTATNGTCGTCTGGTTTTCCTGCATCGCCTCTAACAATGCACTCTGCACCTTCGCCGGTGCCCGATTTATTTCATCTGCCAAAACAAGGTTTGCAAATATGGGCCCTTTCCTCACTCGAAAATCTCCGGATTTTGGCTCATAGATTAGCGTACCGACCAAATCCGCCGGCAACAGATCCGGCGTAAACTGAATCCTTCGAAATTCCGCTGTGAGAGTNTGCGCCAAAGTAGTGACCGCCAGTGTCTTAGCNAGACCCGGAGCTCCCTCNAGCAGAACATGGCCATTTGCTAGCAACCCNANCAACANACGCTCAATCATATATTCCTGNCCGACNATNACCTCANCTATGGCNNNCTTCAGCNGTTCCANAAANGCGCTTTTCTGTTCNANATNGGTGTCTACTAGGCGGGCATCATCAAGCATATNGTATANCTAACNTTTTATTGGATTAGGGAAAGTTGCGCCGAATACCGAGGTTATCACAACGTCNTGCCTTTGTAATCTGACTCGCGCTGTTGTGCAATCAGTTTTCTGGGGGAAATCCTGTCAGTTCGAGCTAATTTCCCATGGATCCTCAAAACATATGAACGGTCCAAACCACTCTACTCAAGATCGAGTTCTACCAACCCCGTGTTAATTTCCTTACATTCCAAGCAAGGAATCGACCCTTCCTGATCAAATGAATNCATATTGGTAACGTTATCGTGTCTTTCGTTCTGGCTTCTGTAAAACTGGGATTGTCGCTATTCACCGAATGGATCAAGCTTTATCTTATTCGCTATTGTGTCTGGGCAGCAGAAGATGTTTTCGCTTAGCCGGACACCTAAGCAACTCACAAAAAACCATATTATTGCCTCTTGGTTGCGGTCATGCGGCGCGACAGCCTTGAACCGTCTTGTTTGGAACATTGACATTTCTTGTTTAAAACAAAATTATTTTTGCCAACCCCAAAAACGCAAAAAACCCAACCACATCGGTGATCGTTGTAAGCAGAATAGCGGCGCTAATGGCAGGGTCCATTCCGGTTCGCCACATTGCGAGTGGTATCGCCAGGCCTGATACACCTGCTATGACTAGGTTGACAATCATCGCAAGCGCAATAACGACCCCCAACATCGGGTCGCCAAACCAAAAGTAAGATAGCGCACCAGCAAGCAGCGCAAAGAAGATTCCGTTATACCCCCCCACCACAGTTTCCTTCCAAAAAATGCGCCACGCATTTGCAGAAGTTAATTCCTTAGTGGCAAGTGCTCGGACTGCAACCGTAAGTGTTTGAGTGCCAGCGTTTCCACCCATCGACGCAACAATCGGCATCAAGATAGCCAATGCAACAATTTGCTCAATGGTATCTGCGAATAGAGCTATCGTTAAGGATGCGATCACGGCAGTGAATAGATTCACTAATAGCCAACTGGACCGTCTACGAGCCGTCTCCCCCGCACTGTGAAAAAGGTCGCCTTCGGCGTTTACTCCTCCCAACCTGTGGAGATCTTCCTCATGTTCTTCTTCGATCACATCAACCACATCGTCGATAGTAATTTGTCCCATCAATCTCCCATTTTCATCAACTACAGCTGCTGATGTGAGATNATATTGTTCGAACTGAAAGGCCACTTCCTCCTGGTCCATCTTAACTGGAAATAGCTTTTGCTCAGCTGTCATAATATCTGCTACTGGAATAGGCCGCCTCGACCGCATAGCACGGCTTAAAGGTACCGCTCCAACTGGTTTATGTCCGGGATCTACAACAAACAATTCGTAAAAATCTTCTGGTAAGTCTTCATTCTCGCGAAGCCAATCAATGACCTGACCCACGTTCCAATATTCTGGCACGGCAACGTAATCGCGTTGCATCAACCGGCCAGCACTACTTTCAGGATACGATAATGCCTCTGCAACCAACTCACGATCGACTTCAGGAAGCGCCTCTAAGATCCGTTCCTGNTCATCCGCATCCAGGTCCTCTAGCACCTCGGCGGCGTCGTCGGTATCCAACTCCGCCAAATGAGTGGCAAGCACCTCAGGCTCGATTTGTTCCAACACCTCATCAAGGACTTGATCATCGAGTTCCGTCAACATTTCGGGATCTANCTCGCTGCCTAACGCATGCACCAGTACATCCCGTAACTCTGGCGGCAATGCTTCAGTTAAATCTGCAATATCGGCTGCATGAAGTCCACGCGCCAGGGCCAACGCGTCAGTGGTCCGGTCTTCCCGCAGCGAATCGGAGACCTCGCGTACTAAATCCGCCGATACGACATATTGTCCCCGAAAGGTAACATCGGGCATGAAACACTCCCCGGCGTTGCTAGTCGCCTTATACGCCTGGTTTATCTAGTTACTCATCCACGAAAAGGTCGCCTTTACCCTTATTCTGCGGCGCAGCCAAGCTCAAGCCCATCAAAAAACTGCAATTTATGGTGCGGTCGAGAAGACTCGAACTTCCACGGGATTGCTCCCACAGCGACCTCAACGCTGCGCGTCTACCAGTTCCGCCACGACCGCACAACTTTAGACTTGGCGTAGTAGCTAGCGGGATAGCAAATCTCCCCTCTTCGTGCAACAAGTGTTAGGCTTAGCCATGGATTTTGCTGAATGGATCACCACAAATTCCTTGGTACCGTACCAATTCGCGGTCAAATTCATGGAACAAAGGGTCGCAGAGATACGACTCGGTGAAAAACGNGAGCTCGTCTGGCTTCTTGAGCACCCGCCGATTTACACAAAGGGAAGCACAGCCAACCGGACTGAACTGTTGGGCAGGCCAAATTTTCCTGTATTCGAAACCGGCCGGGGCGGTCGGTACACGTACCATGGCCCGGGACAACGGGTAATTTATGTGATGCTAGACCTGCAGAATCGCAACTTGGATGTCCGCTGTTACGTGAAGCAATTGGAGCAATGGCTGATAGATAGTCTATCCATATTCAATATCGGCGCAGAACGACGCCCNGGACGGATTGGGATATGGGTTGTACGCGGTAATGGAAGTGAAGCAAAGATTGGAGCAATCGGTGTCCGCATTCGACGGTCAGTCAGCTTTCATGGNGCGTCACTAAATATAGATCCTAATCTTGACCATTATAAAGGGATCGTTCCGTGTGGAATTTCCGATTATGATATAACGTCCATATCGGATTTAGGTTTAAATGTGAAGATGCCAGAAATAGACAAGGTACTACGCCAAACGTTTAAAAAAATATTTGGGGAAATCACCGACACGAATTCACCACACATACCCGCTAGTGATCTAGAATTCATGTAAACACTTTATGCGGTAGCGTACGGCTTCATCTCCAAAATGATTTGATCGACGGAAATACTATCACCAGCTGATACTAGCACCTCCGCAACCATGCCATCCCGTTCAGCGCACAACACATTTTCCATTTTCATGGCGTCTACAACCGCCAGTTCCTCCCCAGCCTTCACCGAATCTCCCGGCCGAACCGAAATTTCCACGATCCGTCCTGGCATTGGAGACAATACAAAACGGGATGTATCTTTGGGAGGTTTTTCGGGTATTTTTTTCAGTAGCTCTGCTGCTCTAGGGCAACGAAGGATCACGGACACCCGCGCCCCACCATACGTCAGGCAATAACCTTCAAGTAGGGGATCTATCTGTACCTGTACATTGTACTGCCCTACCTGTCCCACGAACAAGGGGGCCCCGGGCACCCATTCCCCGTTCACACTAAGTCTCTCAGAACGGAAAAGGACTTCACAGCCGTTTGCAGACTGATTAACCACCACCGGAAACTCCTCGCCACCAATAGATACCACCCAGTTCGCACCAGGTTGATATCGACCGCCATCAGTGCGCCCCGATATCATACATCTCCTCTGCATTTGAATAACGTGCACCAAGGCACCCACAGCGACCAATATATCTCCTGTTTTTTTACTGAAGGTTGTCGCATCGAACCCGTCTGGATATTGCTCCGCAATAAAGTCTGTGGTCAGTTCCCCAAGCTTAAACTTGGCATGCTCCAGTACAGCACATAGAAAAGTGANGTTGTGAGCAACTCCCCTAATTACGAAGGAATGTAATGCTGTCTGCATCCAGGAAATAGCTGTCTCTCGGTCACTGCCATGGGTGACCAGTTTACCCATCATGGGATCATAAAAAACAGATACCTCTTCACCTTCCTCAACCCCGCTATCAAGTCGAATAGTTGATGTCTCCCGGGGCGGAAGATAGCGGGTCAACCTTCCTGTGGCAGGCAGAAACCCCCGTTCTGGATCTTCCGCATATATTCGGCTTTCAACAGCCCAGCCATCAATGCCGATATCTTCCTGACTAAATTGCAAATGTTCACCCGCTGCAACACGGATCATTTGTTCTACTAGATCCAACCCAGTGATCATCTCAGTAACTGGATGTTCTACCTGGAGGCGAGTGTTCATTTCCAGAAAGTAAAATTGTTTGTCGGATCCAACAATAAACTCAACGGTACCAGCAGAATAGTAACCGACTTTCTTTGCAAAAGTGACCGCCTGCCAGCCCATCCGAGACCGGAGATCAGGATCAACAAAAGGACTAGGCGCTTCCTCTATGACTTTTTGATGTCTGCGCTGTATGGAGCACTCTCGCTCATTGAGATGAACAATATTACTGTGTGTATCACCCAATACTTGTATTTCTATATGTCTTGGTCGTTCTATATATCTCTCAACCAGTAATCGATCATCTCCAAAACTGGTTCTCGCCTCATTCTGTGCCAGCTCAAAACTTCTCTTGAGCTCATCATCATTATGCGCCACCCGCATTCCTTTGCCACCACCACCGCTGCTGGCCTTAATCATTACCGGATAGGCAATATCGTTTGCTATCTCTATTGCATGCTTAGCATTCTTAACTTCACCCAGGTATCCGGGTATTACATGTAGTCCAGCTTCCTGGGCAATTTTCTTTGATTGAATTTTGTCACCCATCGCAGCAATCGCATTCGGATCTGGTCCGATAAACACAGCTCCGGTATTGGCAACTGAACGAGCAAAATCACTATTTTCAGATAGGAATCCATAACCTGGATGAACCGCATCCGCCTGGCTCTCACGCAGAGCATCAATCATAGCATTTTGAGACAAATAACTTTCATTCGGGGCAGACGGCCCTATGAGAAATGCTTCATCAGCAAGCCTAACGTGACGCGCGTTGGTATCAGCTTCTGAGTAGACTACAACTGTCTTTATTCCCATTCGAGAAGCAGTCCTTATGATTCGGCAAGCGATTTCCCCTCGGTTGGCAATAAAAATTTTTGTAAACAAAAATAGTCTCCAATCAAAATTCAAATTTATTGGGGAACTCCGCGCGAATTGAAATAACTTATCTTTATGGGAAGGCTTTACCACAAAATGTCACGATTGACCTATGCGTTGCAATATCTCCTTTTACTATGGAATGATCATTGGAACCTATCAGCAAAACTTGATTTATAGGCCGACTGGCTAAAGGAGAAACCAAATAGTGCTGCTTCTTCCTTCCGCACGAGAGAATTCTATCGCGTCCCAAGCTCAGGGGATTGACAGGGCTATCGGGCCTATATTGGCGCTCTCGGCTGGTCTACTAGTCATTGGCTGGTTCTCTCCTATGATGACAGTGAACCGGTTCCTTTTCCTGGAGGAACAAATTTCAGTATTTGACTCGCTACTGACATTTGCGCTTCACGGAGAAATTTTATTATTAGTAATGGTTTTTCTATTTTCCGTCGTGTTTCCTGCAGCAAAAATAATTTCGTCTTACCTACTTTGGTATGAGTATGATGTGACCAGCGACCATTTCCAAAAGAGAGTGAGGATTCTCCAGGAAATAGGAAAGTGGTCGATGGTGGACGTCTTTCTCGTAGCGCTTGTTGTTGCGGCAGTGAAGGTAAGTATTATTGGAGATATTTATCTACATTGGGGCCTGTATTCGTTCACCGCAAGCGTACTACTAGCCATGATTGTGCTTTCCAGGCTCACTACTCTTGCACACCGAATGACGAAACGCCCNTGATTGGGTATATAGNAAAGTTTGAGTTTAAAATTCTTANGCACTACATGGTCAAAAGGCTCAAAGAGAGCCTTCATCCAATTGAATAACGAGACAGTATCTGTTCCCTTTACAAGGGAATGTTANCGTGTTTTTTCCATGGATTCTTTAAAGTCTTTTGTCGCAACAATCGTAGTGACTTACAAATTCGGCTTCGAGTCTCTCTAGGCATGATGATGTCGTCGATATAACCACGTCGTGCCGCCATAAATGGATTGGCAAATTTCTCTCTGTATTCTTCTGTTTTCTTAGTTCTCTCTTTGGGATTCTTAAGGGAACCCCGGAAAATTATCTCTACTGCGCCCTCAGATCCCATGACAGCAATCTCCGCAGACGGCCACGCGTAGTTCACGTCGCCTCGTAGATGCTTCGAGCTCATCACATCGTAGGCCCCCCCATAAGCTTTTCGTGTGATAACTGTTACCTTAGGAACGGTAGCCTCCGCATAAGCAAACAGCAATTTAGCTCCGTGCTTAATGATTCCTCCATGCTCTTGAGATGTGCCAGGCAAAAACCCTGGGACATCCACAAACGTAACAATTGGTATTCCAAAACAATCACAAAAGCGAACGAATCGACCTCCCTTTCGAGATGATTCAATATCAAGACAACCCGCCAGTACCATTGGTTGATTCGCTACAACTCCGACAGTCCGACCCTCCACTCGAGCAAATCCGACAACAATATTGGCCGCATATTCTGGCTGCAGTTCGAAGAAGTCTGATTCATCAACAACCTTACGGATAAGCTCTTTTATATCATACGGCTTGTTGGAGTTTTCCGGCACTAAGCTATCCAATGAATTTTCTTCCCGATCTGCAGGGTCATTACAAGGCCACTCAGGAACTCCACTTCTATTTGACAGAGGTAAGAAATCGAAAAATTTTCGGGCTGCTGCGAGAGCCTCAACGTCACTGTTAAATCCGCAATCTGCAACACCTGATTTTGTAGTATGGGTTATTGCACCACCCAGTTCTTCTTGCGAAACCGATTCGTGAGTAACTGTTTTTACGACATCAGGACCAGTTACAAACATGTAAGAAGAGTCTTTCACCATAAAGATGAAGTCGGTCATTGCTGGGGAATAGACCGCACCTCCCGCACACGGGCCCATCACTAACGAAACCTGTGGAACTACTCCGGAAGCCAGGACATTCCGCTGAAACACTTCCGCATATCCACCCAGTGAAGCCACACCCTCCTGTATCCGAGCACCCCCAGAATCATTTAACCCGACCACAGGGATACCAACTTTAACTGCCTGATCCATTATCTTACATATCTTTTCCGCATGAGCTTCGCTTAAGCTTCCTCCGAACACTGTAAAATCCTGACTAAAAATAAAAACCGGACGACCACTTATTGTGCCGTGTCCCGTCACAACACCGTCTCCAGGGATCCTTTTCCCATCCATTCCAAAATCGCTGGAACGATGTTCAACGAACATATCGTATTCCTCGAAAGAACCTGGATCCAGCAATAGCTCCAGTCTTTCGCGAGCCGTCAATTTTCCTTTTTTGTGTTGGGCATCAATACGTCTCTGTCCTCCTCCATCTCGTGCTGCGGAGCGTCGCGCTTCAAGTTCCTTGATGATACGTTTCATGCCAACCTATCTTTCAATAAATAAATCCAAAATCACAGACAGTCCTATCGACGCTAGAAAAATAAAANTAGGGCGCCTTTGACATCATTCTCCAGGATTGAGTGCCAATTTAACCATACTCTCGCGCATGTGATAAGGTAGAGGTGCCACAACACGTAGTTTCTTGGTATCATCGGTGGGAAACTCTATCGCACGAGCATGTAAATGAAGGCGTCGTGCCGACGAGAGATCTTTGATGAAAGAATTAGGGCCACCATATTTACCGTCTCCCAGTATTGGTGTCCCTAACTCCACACAGTGTACTCGTAACTGATGTGTTCGTCCCGTCTCAGGATACAGCGCTACCAGTGCAGCCTTAGTTCCTTTTCGGTCCAAAGTATGGTAACGGGTTCGAGCGGGCTTTCCTTTATCCGACGTAACGGTCACTTTTTCTCCGCCCGGACCCATCCTTTTATCGAGAATGTTATCCATAACGCCTGATAAAGGAAAAGGAATACCAACCACCACAGCCCAGTACGTTTTTCGGATTTTCCCACTCTTAAACAATTTCCCAAATGTACGAGCTGCCGCCATTGTTTTTGCCATTACCAATACACCGCTCGTGTCCTTATCTAGACGGTGTACCAGCTTTGGCGCAGGGATATCACTAGCCACCAAAAATTTAGAAAGCTCAGCAAGATGACGGCTCTGACCTGTGCCCCCTTGTACCGCCAACCCCGGAGGTTTATCTAGTACAAGCAACTGATCGTCCTCATACAAAATCCGGGATCGAAGATTTTCGAGCTCAGCACCTTTGGGCTCAGCTTTCACTCTATTCGTTCTCTCGATAGACTCCGTTATGGGTGGTACTCTGATCTTTTGCCCCACCGTCAGGCGGAGGCTTCCGACTGCCCTTGCCCCGTCCACCCGGACTTGTCCCGTGCGTAGAAGTTTTTGTACCGAGCGATAACCCAAGCTTGGAAAGCGATTGGCTACCCATCTATCCAGTCGGACTTTGTCTTCGTCTAAGGAGACTTCTAATAGTTGCACTTCTGTCATGTAAAGATACTGCGTATGAATAGAAGACCAACCACCAGACCCAAGATAGCAAGTAGCATAGAACCGACAGCGTACAATGCTCCAATCCCCCAATGACCGCGCTCAAAAAGGAGCACCACGTCGAGCGAAAATGTTGAAAACGTGGTGAATCCTCCCAAAATTCCAACAACTAAAAATGCTTTCACCGCATCGCTTGGGTGCCAAAACAGTACCCCGCACTGGTACAAAGCGCCCAAAATAAAAGAGCCTAGAACGTTCACCAGCAGGGTGCTCCAAGGAATATTTGAACTAAACCATTGCGCAACCTGAGCCGATATAAGGTAACGCCCAACTGCGCCCAATGCACCGCCCAGAGCAACTGCAATGATTAGTTTCACAGTTTCAGCCACACCGACGCCCAACATTGTTTGTCTCGACAATCATCAATAAATATTCCCTCTAAATAGACGAAAACTCTGAGAAAATAACGATGTCTTTCGGAGTATGGGATATCATTTCTAAACCTAGCCACCAACCACAGGACCTTTGTCCTCACGCAGTTTGGCCCAATACCGAATACGTTTGGAAATTTCTTTTTCATAACCTCGGTCACTAGGCCGGTAGTATTCTTCCCTATGGATCGCATCCGGAAAATAATTTTGGCCGGAAAAAGCTTCTTTCTCATCATGATCATAAGCATACCCGTCAGCGTAACCCAACTCTTTCATCATCTGGGTCGGTGCATTTAGAATATGTTTAGGTGGCATTAAACTTCCTGTCCTTTTGGCAGCAGCACTAGCAGCACCAAAAGCCCGGTATGCCGCATTAGACTTCGGCGAAGTCGCTAGGAAGATAACGCATTGGACAAGAACTAACTCACCTTCTGGTGACCCAATAAACTCGTAAGCCTGCTTAGCTGCTAGTGCCTGTATCAACGCCTGAGGCTCAGCCATTCCAACATCTTCAACGGCAAACCTCACCAGCCTTCGTGCAATAAAAAGTGGTTGCTCTCCGCCGACCAACATTCTAGCCAACCAATAAAGTGACGCATCAACATCAGAACCTCGCAGACTTTTATGAAGAGCACTTATTAAATTATAATGACCTTCTTGTCCTTTATCATACAATGGAGCGCGCCTCTGGAGCGTCTCTGCAAGTTTTTCCTTATTCAAAACCTTGCTATTTGGAAGATTCAGCACCTCATTCGCCAAGTTCAAAAGAAACCTCCCATCTCCGTCGGCCATCTTCACAAGATGTGTGCGAGCCTCATCCGTCAACGGCAAACTCCTGTCAATTGATCTTTCACACGATAATAAAATTTCTTCTAATGCAATGTCCTCAAGTCGACGCAGTACCACGAGTTGACAACGAGATAGCAACGCTGGGATTAACTCAAAAGAGGGATTTTCTGTGGTGGCGCCTAAAAGAGTGACGGTGCCATCCTCAACGTAAGGCAAGAACGCGTCTTGCTGGGCCCGATTAAAACGGTGAATCTCGTCAACAAACAACAAAGTCTGCTTGCCGCTAGAGCGGTGAATTTTGGCGTCAGTGAATATTTTTCTCAAATCACTAACACCTGAGAAAACAGCCGACAGAGGACAAAACTCNTACTCGGTTTCATCCGCAAGCAAACGAGCAATGGTGGTTTTCCCACAACCGGGAGGCCCCCACATTATCATTGACCCTAACCGTCCGCTGGCTCGCATGCGTCCAATCGGGCCGTCTGGCCCAATAAGGTGGTCTTGCCCAACAACCCGATCCAGTGACCTAGGGCGCATACGATCAGCTAATGGACGTACATCGCCTCCCTCCATTTCTGAAACTTCAAATAAGGTTGCCATTACAAAGTGACAACAACGTTCATCGTATTCCCGCCTCTATCAATCACCACCTGCCATCGACCCTGTTCTACCTCTAGTATCAACAAAAGCTCGGCAGTAGTATTGATTTTCGTCCCGCTAATTTCTGTGATAATATCTCCGGGTCGGAGCCCCAGACGCGCGGCATATCCAGGGCCAACCTCTAGAACAATCACCCCTGTTTTATTTGAGTCTACATTAAGTTCCTTAGCGAAAGCTGGCGATAAATTGCCAACGACAGAACCAGCTAACGGATTATAACCAGAAATATTGCGAACATCCCGTATAGGCTCTTCAGGTGGGGCAATCAATTCCACTTCAACATCAATGTCACGGCCTTGTCGCACTGCACTAAGAGTTACGGTCTGGCCTATGGGACGCGTTACAAATCGGAANCGAAGACCTTGAAGATCAAAAACTTCGTGGCCATCTACTGCAACAANCACGTCACCAACACGAAGACCGGCTTCATTTAAGGGACTCTTAATGTGTAATTCATTGATCAGGACACCCATTGGACGAGGTAGTTCGAGCGAATCAGCGATATCTTGGTCCACCGCTTGACCCCTAGCTCCTACCCAAGGGCGGATGGCCCGCCCGCCAGACACGATCCCATCCACCACAACACGAACCAGATTTGAGGGTATTGCAAATCCGATACCAATGGAACCACCACCACGAGAATAGATAGCAGTGTTAACGCCTATCAACTTAGAGTCCAGCGTGACAAGTGCGCCACCCGAATTTCCAGGATTGATAGCAGCATCTGTCTGAATGAAAGAACCTACCTCTGATAGTCGCGCACTGGTCCTGGCCAGCGCCGAAACAATACCACTTGTTACGGTCTGCCCCACGCCAAAAGGATTTCCGATAGCGAGAACAAGGTCGCCAACCTCTAACCCGTCCGAATCTCCCAATTCCACGAAGGGAAGAGGAATATTCCCGGCATTAACACGCAAAACCGCCAAATCTGTAGCCTCATCTGTCCCGATCACTTCAGCTTCAATTTCTCTACGGTCCGCCAGAACAACTGTAATTTCATCACTACCCTTAATCACATGATGATTTGTTACAATTATGCCTCCCGCTTCTATGATTACACCAGACCCAAGCGAACTCTCCATCCGTTCACGAGGCAAACCAAACGGTGTCTCACCAAAAAATCTCTCAAAAAATGGATCATTAAACAGGGAGGGACGTCTTTGTCGTATAACACGACGTGTGTATATATTGACCACAGCAGGTGCAACATCCTGAACAACTGGAGCATATGAAAGGCGAATTTCAGAGCTTGATTGGGGTACAAGTTTCTGGTCCGCCAGCGCCTGTGTGCTTACTTCATCGGTAAGCAGTAGCCCCAAAATGAAGATAATTGCGAAACGGGTGTTTATACACGCTATATTTGGGTGGCACTGCAGCATTTAGACCGATCATTCAAAATGTACTAGTCTGCAACGTCTTGCAATAAGGAAAGCCTGCCAAAATCTAGAAAGAAAGGCCGCCTCTCCAGAATCATATCACGAAAACTTGTAATGCAAAGGCGGTNGATAGGGGAGNCACCTCATTTTGGGATTCCCTATCACAAGATATTGNGACCAAGACCCAGCCCAAAGCGGTGTTTCACAGTCGATAAAAGGAGATGACTCCTTTAGCTNTACATTCGGCNACGNATCAGGCAGCCTCNCTCGTGGAACCTTCCCCATCTTCTATCAGAGAGGTAACAGGACCAGAATCCTGACCCTTCGCCTCCACGTCACGCTCCACAAGCTCGATNATCGCCATCGCAGCATTATCACCATAGCGAAACCCGGATTTAAGAACGCGCACACATCCACCCGGCCTTTTCTGATATCGATCGCAAAGTATGGTAAAAAGTTTCTCTACTAACTGGGTATCTCCTCCCAAAACTGACAGTGCCTGGCGCCGAGCATGCAGGCCACCCTTCTTTCCGAGAGTNATCAGCTTCTCCACCACGCGCCGCAATTCTTTTGCTTTAGGAAGAGTGGTTTCTATTTGCTCGTGTTTGANCAGTGCCGCNGCAAGATTGCTGAGCATTGCCTTACGGTGNCTGCTGGTGCGGTTGAGTTTTCGCCCGCTTAGACGATGGCGCATCTCTCGTGATCCTTTGTTACCGGGCTGCCTAAAAAGGTTCCTCGAGCCGCTTGGCCATTTCCTCAATATTTTCTGGAGGCCAATCCTCAATATGCATTCCCAACTGCAGATTCATNTGTCCAAGTACTTCCCTTATTTCGTTTAGGGATTTCCTGCCGAAATTAGGAGTTCTTAACATGTCGCCTTCTGTCTTTTGAACGAGATCCCCTATGTAAACAATATTGTCATTCTTTAAGCAGTTTGCTGAACGAACCGACAGTTCCAACTCATCAACCTTACGCAGCAAGTTAGCATTAAAAGCTGGTTCCTCAGCGACTTCGACGCCAGGTTCTCGGGTTGGCTCGTCAAAGTTGATAAAAAGTTGCAGTTGGTCGGTTAAAATACGAGCAGCCAACGCCACAGAGTCTTCGGGTGTCACCGTCCCATCCGTCTCTACATTTAGTGTTAATTTATCGTAGTCTGTAACCTGTCCGACACGAGTGTGATCAACTTTATAGCTCACCTGGCGTACCGGGCTGAAGACCGCATCAATCGGAACCAATCCTATTGGAGCATCGTCTGGCTTGTTTTGCATCGCCGGCACATAACCTTTTCCACTCTCTACCGTTAGTTCAAAATTGATCGATGCGTCTTTATCTAGAGTACAGATAACAAGATCGGAGTCCATAATCTCAATATCGTGCCCAGTATCAATCTGACCNGCAGTTGCTTGTCCCGGNCCACTAGCTCTCAAAGAAACACGTTTTGGGCCTTCACCGTGCATACGGAGCGCTATTGCTTTAAGATTTAACACCACTTCTGTTACATCCTCACGCACTCCCGGTATTGAGGAGAATTCGTGAAGGACGCCATCAATTCTTAAGCTCGTAATTGCAGAACCACGAAGGCTTGACAACAAAACCCTGCGCAATGCATTGCCAAGTGTAAGTCCAAAGCCACGTTCAAGTGGTTCCGCCACAACCGTCCCAGTCCGTAATGCAGACTGATCTGTCTGCACCTCTAGCTTGGTCGGTTTTATAAGTTCTTGCCAGTTTTTCTGAATCACCTAGTCAACCCCAAATTTCCAGGCATAATACNTCTCACCCAACAGCCTTTTGATAAACGGAGCGTTAAATCGAACGCCCGTGCCTCAGTTCTAGTCTTTCTGACAAACTACACACGTCGCCTTTTTGGCGGCCGACAACCATTGTGAGGAATGGGTGTCACATCACGTATAGAAGTTATTGTAAATCCCACTACCTGCAGGGCACGTAAAGCCGATTCCCTACCAGAGCCAGGGCCTTTGACCTGCACCGCCAACGTCTTCACTCCGTGCTCCGTCGCCTTGCGCCCAGCGTCCTCGGCCGCCATCTGCGCAGCATAAGGTGTCGATTTTCGAGAACCTTTAAACCCTAATGAACCAGCTGACGACCACGCGATCGAGTTACCTTGCACATCAGTGATCGTCACTAGCGTATTGTTAAAGGTCGCATTAACATGTGCAACTCCAGAGGTAATATTCTTACGTTCACGACGTCTAACGCGCCCGCCTGATTCTTTAGCCATGCCACACCCTAAAATTTAAAGACACAATTCTCAACATCTCTAACATGCGTTCTAAATGGCCTTTTTCCTTCCTGCCACTGGCCTTGCCCGCCCTTTNCGCATNCGCGCGTTGGTATGAGTCCGTTGCCCACGTACTGGCAAACCACGACGATGACGAAGACCCCGATAACATCCCAAATCCATGAGACGCTTAATGTTCATTGCGACATCNCGACGTAAATCACCCTCGACCCGGTATTCGCCNTCGATTATTTCCCGCAACCGAGTAACTTCCCCCTCAGCCAATTGATTGACCCGACTAGNCTCACTTACACTTGCTTTTTGGCAAATTTCCCGCGCTTTCGTTAGTCCTATCCCGAAGATATAGGTCAACGAAATCGCAACTCGCTTATTGGTTGGGATATTGACCCCGGCAATGCGTGCCAATGTTCCGTCTCCTTGCCAAATTTTTCAGCGCAAAAAAGGGCGCCCGTCCGCCTCAGAAAGGAGGATAGCTAACCAATGCACTTATTATAACGATCCTACCAGCATTAGGTCAATCTTTTCGGGCATTATTCACCACTCGATCGATTGCTAGGGTAACATCATCAATTTTCGCCATACCATCCACGGACGACAACAAGTTCTTACTCTCATAATAGGGCAAGACAGGACTAGTTTGGGCATAGTAGTTGCCTAACCGCTCTCGGATTGTGCGTTCATTGTCATCTTTTCGGCGACTAAATTCTGTGGACCCACAGAAATCGCAGACCCCAGCCCGCTTTACCTGTTTAAAACGGTCGTGATAGCCTTCTCCGCATTGAGAACAAGAGAACCGGCCAGAGATACGCTCAATTAGAAGTTCGTCCTTCACGCGGATTTCAATCACACTGTGTATGGCCAAATTTTTACCCACAAGCAATTTATCAAGCGCTTCAGCTTGAGGCAGCGTTCGAGGAAATCCATCAAGAACAAAGCCAAGGTCACAGTCCTGCCTTTCAATACGTTCAGATATAATACTTATCACCACCGCATCTGGGACAAGGCCACCTCGCTCCATAGTTTTTTTCGCTTCCAGTCCAATTTTAGAGCCAATCGAAACTGCCTCACGCAACATATCGCCAGTGGAGAGATGTGCGATTTGAAAGTTGTGGGAAAGAATTTGTGCTTGCGTACCTTTGCCGCAACCGGGAGGACCAGATAAAATCAGTCTCACCCTCGACGTCCCCGGAGCCGAGATTTCTTGATTAAACCTTCATACTGATGAGCCAACAGATGCGAATGGATTTGGGCAACAAAGTCCATTGTCACATTAACTACGATCAGTAAACTTGTACCACCAAAATAAAACGGCACCGCATACTGCGAAATCAAAATTTCTGGCAATACGCATACGGCTGATAGGTATATTGCTCCTACGGTGGTCAACCGCTTCAGCACATGATCAATATATTCAGCTGTATTTTTCCCAGGCCGAATGCCTGGAATGAAACCATTGTTTTTCTTGAGATTGTCCGCCGTATCTTCCGGACTAAATACAACAGACGTGTAAAAAAAAGCAAAAAACACTATTAACGCTATATACAGTAACAGGTAACCGGGAGAACCCCTCGATAGCATTGCCGCTACTCCACCCAGCCAACCTGGACCAGCACTGGCCGAGAANCTCATNGCGGTAATTGGCATTAGAAGCAGCGAACTCGCAAATATTGGCGGAATAACGCCAGCTGTATTTAGTTTTAAAGGTAAATGGGTACTTTCACCACCAAACATACGGTTTCCTACCTGCCGTTTTGGATACTGCACAAGNAGCCTCCGCTGCGCGCGCTCAATGAAAACGATAAACGCTATTACGGCGACCGACATGACCATAAGTAGAATAATGAACAATGCCGACAGTGCACCGGTGCGACCTAGTTCCAAGGTACTCGCCATGGCTGCAGGGAGTTCCGCAACTATCCCGGCCATGATAATCAACGAGATTCCATTCCCCACACCGCGTGCAGTAATTTGTTCTCCTAGCCACATAAGAAACATAGTACCGCCCGCCAAAGTGATCACTGCAGGAACCCGAAATGCCAAACCGGGATCAAGCACAGCCGAACCTTGACTACCGGTCATACCTTCAAGACCTACCGCCATTCCCATTCCCTGGAACGTTGCCAAAATCACAGTTCCATACCGAGTGTACTGTATTATCCGTTTGCGGCCTGACTCACCCTCCTTTTTAAGTTGCGCCAAATGGGGCGAAACCGTTGTCATCAACTGAATGATGATGGATGAGGATATATAAGGCATGATGCCCAGGGCAAAGATCGTCATCCTTCCCAAAGCACCACCGGAAAACATATTAAACATGCCTATGATTCCGCCAGCCTGTTGCTGAAAAATATCTTCGAGGATCACTGGGTCGATGCCAGGCAACGGGATATAAGTACCGAGCCTATATATAATCAGTGCCCCAAACGTGAACCAAAGCCTTTTTTTTAGCTCAGTGGCTTTACTTATGGCACCAAAGTTGATGCTTGCTGCGAGTTGCTCTGCTGCCGAAGCCATAGCTTACTAGCGCTCTGCGACGAAAAGCTCAGTCACGTGGACTCGCTTGCATCTCGAGTGTTCTCGACAGGCTGGTTACCAACAACCTTTATGAGGTTTATGGAACCACCCGCTTTCTCTATACCGGCTAAGGCGCCTTTAGTTGCTCCAATGGCCTCTACCACTACTTTGGTTTTTAGCTCGCCGTTACCGAGCAAACGCAATCCATCTCCAATCCGTTTTATCAGACCCGCCGACAATAAAACCTCTGCTGAAATCGTCTTCCCAGGATTCAATTTTTTCCGGTCAATGGCCTTCTGCAATGCACCTATATTGACAACAGAGTATTTTTTAGAAAACGGATTCTTAAATCCACGCTTAGGCAGCCGCCGATAAAGTGGCATTTGTCCACCCTCAAACCCCTTCATACCAGAACCAGAGCGTGACTTTTGACCTTTATGGCCGCGACCCGCAGTCTTACCTAAGCCGGAACCAATACCGCGCCCGACACGGGTCCGGTTGCGACTCGCATTTGGATTATCATGGAGTTCGTTTAGTTTCATTCTGCAACCCTTTCAACGACAGAGGCATATCGCTAACTAATATATTCCACACGAAGTAGGTGGCCGACCTTTTCGATCATACCGCGAACCGCGGGAGTATCCTCAAGTTCACAGCTACGGTGCATCTTGTTAAGTCCTAACCCTATCAAGGTAGCACGCTGATCCTTTGACCTTCCAATTGGACTACCGACCTGAGTCACTTTTACCTTACTCACTTTAGCCATTATCTCTGCCCTGAGCCTCCTCTGAAACGGCTTTCCCGATATTTCGCCTACTCAGTATTTCCCCTACTTTCTTGTTGCGTTTAGCTGCGACAAACCGAGGAGATTCAATCTTAGACAACGCATTGAAGGTAGCCCTAATCATATTATAAGGGCTTGAACTGCCAATAGACTTAGTCACTACGTCTTGTAGTCCCAATGTCTCGAACACGGCTCTCATTGGTCCACCCGCGATGATACCCGTACCTGGTGGCGCTGCCCTAAGCACGACTCGCCCAGCTCCAAATCGACCGTTGACATCGTGATGAAGTGTCCGGCCCTCCCTTAGAGGCACACGTACCAACGTTCGCCGAGCCTTTTCTGTTGCCTTGCGAATAGCTTCTGGAACCTCACGGGCCTTCCCGTTGGCAAAACCCACGCACCCTTTTCCGTCACCCACCACTACTAAGGCGGCGAACCCAAACCTCCTGCCTCCCTTAACAACTTTAGCCACTCGGTTGATACTAACAAGCTTATCCAGAAGATCAGATTCATTNTCGTCACGACCTCTATTCCTTCGGCCACCGCGTCTTGCTCTTGAATCGTTTTTTTTAGGATCACTTTTTGCCATAGGTCTGGCCTTTATCTTACGTTTTAAAATTTAAGTCCGTTTGCCCGGGC
The DNA here is from genome assembly GCA_002712985.1 of Rhodospirillaceae bacterium. Lineage (GTDB taxonomy): Bacteria > Pseudomonadota > Alphaproteobacteria > UBA7887 > UBA7887. The sequence goes on along the minus strand of PAVD01000044.1, from coordinate 8,466 downwards.
CGCTTCTGCCAACGCCTTGACACGCCCGTGGTAAAGATAACCTCCGCGATCAAAGACTAACTCAGTTGCTCCAGCAGCTTTCGCCCGCTGAGCAATTAATACTCCCACTTCCTTTGCCGCTTCTACATCACTCCCGGATTTTAGGCCTTGACGCAGCTCTCGATCCAAAGTCGACGCAGCCGCCAAGGTTCGCCCAGCATAATCATCGATTACTTGAACGTAGATATTCTTGTTAGAGCGGAATACACACAATCGCACCCTTCCGTTACTTGCCTCGCGAATCCGTTTCCGATTACGTTGGCGTCGCCGTTGATGCATTTCTCTAGGATTAAGCATAAATCTTTCCTATTTTTTCTTTCCTTCTTTTCGGAAAACATACTCACCTTCATATCTGATGCCTTTACCTTTGTACGGTTCCGGCCTACGTAAATTTCGAATATCTGCAGCCAATTGGCCAACCTTCTGTTTATCAGTACCACTTATTGCAATCTCGGTCGGTTTATCGCACGTCACTTTGATCCCGTCCGGAATCCTCACTTTGATATCGTGGCTGTAACCAAGCTGAAGAGTGAGTATCGTACCCTCTATGGCCGCACGGTAACCGACGCCTACTATTTCTAGCTTTCGAGTGAAACCTTTTGAAACACCAGCCACCATATTGCTAACTATGGTCCGTCCGAGGCCCCACATTGAAAGACTTTTAATGTCCGTTCCTCGGGGCTTGACCCAAATCTTTTTCTCTTCCTGCGTTACTGAAAGCTCTGAAGCAATAGTGTTATTTAATTCACCTAAACTGCCTTTGACGGTTATCAACTGGCCAGCAATCTGGATATCCACTCCATCAGGAACTTCCACCGGGATTTTTCCTATTCGTGACACCACAGCCTCCCGAATCGTTTTATGTTTCTCTGCATATCAGATAACTGTACACAAAAGCTCCCCACCAACATTCGCCGCCCGAGCTTCAGCGTCCGACATAACCCCACGGGGCGTTGATAGGATAGATATACCAAGTCCATTATTTATTGGCCTTAGATCTTTGATCGACGCATAGATCCTTCTCCCCGGCCGCGATACCCGTTTTATCGTTCGGATAACTGGTGACCCTTCATGATATTTGAGTTCAATTTCTAGGTGCGGCAGTGTCTTACTTTCTTCAACTTGTCTGTAACCGCGTATGTACCCTTCTCTTTCCAAAACTTCTAATACGTTCGCCCGAAATTTAGAAGCTGGACAGTTTATTTGCGGCTTGCCAACTAGTTGACCATTTCGGATGCGGGTTAGCATGTCACCCAACGGATCAGTCATTGTCATACAGTCACCCCTACCAACTTGATTTTACCATACCTGGAACATGACCCGCAGAAGCGAGCTCCCGCAAACCGATACGAGAAATTTTAAATTTGCGATAAACACCTCGTGGTCGTCCGGTTAATTCGCAGCGATTGCGAACTCTTACCGGTGAACTGTTACGTGGTAATTTCGCCAGTTTCATATATGCCCCGAACCGTTCTTCTGGAGCTAGCGTCTTGTTGCGCGCAATCTGTTTTATAGCGGACCGCTTTGCAGCATACTTCGCCACCAAATTCCTGCGTTTTTTATTTCTTTCAATGGCACTGCGTTTTGCCATGCCAACGCCTCCTCATTACAGTTGAAACGTCAATTTGTCAGCGGAACATTAAACCCTCTCAACAAGGCACGGCCTTCATCGTCCGTCCTAGCTGTCGTGACAATAACCACATTAAGACCACGCACCTGGTCCACTGCGTCGTAATCAATCTCTGGAAACACTATCTGTTCCTTTAAACCCAACGAGTAGTTTCCTCTACCATCAAAACTTGTAGCAGGAACCCCGTGGAAATCCCGAACTCGCGGTAGGGCAACATTTACAAGACGATCCAAGAATTCATACATCCTGTCACCGCGTAACGTTACTTTACATCCAATAATCATCCCCTCACGCAATTTGAAATTTGCGATAGACTGCCTCGCCTTAGTTACGATGGGTTTTTGGCCGGTAATAGCAGTGAGGTCTGCGACGGCACCATCGATTTTCTTTGGCTCCCTTCCCGCTTCCCCCACACCCATGTTGACCACTATCTTTTGCAACTTAGGCACCTGCATAGGATTTTTGTAACTAAATTCCTCAATAAGGGTCTGCTTAACCACGAGATTATAGTGTTCCTGTAGACGAGACATCGTTCACTACCTACCGATCAATCACTTCACCGGAACGCTTGGCGAACCGAACTTTTTTTCCATCCTCCAGAAACCTGTAACCGATTCTAGTCGGTTTCTGATCTTTCGGATCCATCAATGCTACATTAGAAATGTCAATTGGCATTTCTTTCTCTATGATTCCACCAGGATTATTCGCTGAAGGCGCAGTGTGCCGTTTCACCGTCGCAACACCCTGAATAATCACACGGTTCTGTTTCAAAAGAACCTTAGTTACCTGTCCACTTTTACCCTTATCTCGCCCACAAACTACGACCACTTCGTCACCTTTTTTGATATGTACTTTTTCAGTCATCACAACACCTCAGGCGCCAAAGAAATTATTTTCATAAACTGTTTCGCGCGTAGCTCACGGGTTACGGGCCCAAAAATTCTAGTGCCTACGGGCTCATTTTGCGGAGTCAGAAGAACCGCGGCATTTTTATCAAAACGTATAGCGCCCCCATCCGGTCGACGAATTTCTTTGGCTGTCCGAACTATAACGGCGCGATGGATATCCCCTTTCTTTACCTTACCGCGTGGAATTGCTTCCTTGACTGAAACGACTATTACATCTCCAACGGAAGCGGTCTTCCGCCCGGAACCACCCAAAACCTTAATGCACTGAACACGACGGGCACCCGAATTATCAGCAACCTCAAGATCCGTCTGCATCTGAATCATAATAAATCTCCCCAGGCACTAAATAAACCAGCTGCCAAACACACCTAACCGTCCCCCAGAACTATTTCCCAATTCTTGTTTTTGGACAACGGCCTACACTCACGAATCTGAACTTGNTCACCAACTTTACGTGCATTAGTCTCATCATGGGCCATATACTTCTTTGACCTACGAATAAACTTCTTATACAGGGGATGCTGTATTCTTCGATCCACCTGGACAATCACTGTTTTATCAGCCTTATCACCCACCACTACACCTTGAAGAACTCGCCTCGACATATCTCTATCCGATCACACAAATACTACGAAGATTTTTCGCTTCGTTGCTGTAAAATTGTCTTAATCCGAGCAACACCGCGCCGAATGGAACGTACACGCGCCGTATTTTCAAGCTGACCTGTAGCGCGTTGAAATCGTAAGTTGAACTGTTCCTTTTTAAGGGCCATTAGTTCTGTCTCAAGCTCATCACTATTTTTTGCTCGGACGTCTTCTATTTTCATTTTCAGGAATCCCCGCCAATACGCGTAATAAAACGAGTACGGATTGGCAACTTGTCAGCGCCTCTTCTAAACGCCTCTTTTGCCAGGGATGCTTGAACACCATCGACTTCAAACATCACGCGTCCTGGCTTAATCTTGCAAATCCAAAATTCGGGCACACCCTTTCCTTTTCCCATTCGCACTTCTACTGGCTTCTTCGTGACGGGAACATCTGGGAAAATACGAATCCACATACGACCGCTTCTCTTTAGGTGGCGCGTTATTGCACGCCGAGACGCCTCTATCTGACGAGCCGTTATCCGCCCTGGCTGCTCGGCCTTCAAACCAAAAGATCCAAAATTCAATGTAGTCCCACCTTTGGCCACACCATGGATGCGTCCTTTTTGCTGCTTTCGATACTTGCTTCTTTTAGGACTAAGCATTAATCGTCACCTGTTTATTCACGTCCGCCCCCCCTGCAACTCAGACCGGAGACGTTCCTGCGCCATTGGATCGTGCTCCATTATCTCACCCTTGAAAATCCAAACTTTTACGCCACACGCTCCATACGCCGTGTCTGCGCGAGCAACGCCGTAATCAACATCGGCTCTCAAGGTATGAAGTGGGACGCGACCCTCCCTATACCATTCTGTTCGGGCAATCTCTGCGCCGCCGAGCCGACCGCCCGCATTAATTCTAATTCCCTGAGCACCAAGACGCATTGCAGATTGTACGGCTCGCTTCATAGCTCTACGAAATGCCACACGACGTTCTAATTGCTGGGCAACATTTTCGGCAACCAGCTGTGCCTCTATTTCAGGTTTCCGAATTTCAACGATGTTTAGATGAACCTCACTGTCCGTCATATTGCTGACTGCAGAGCGCAACTTTTCAATATCCGCCCCTTTCTTACCAATGACCACCCCTGGTCGAGCCGTATGAATAGTTATTCTGGCCTTCTTTGCCGGTCGCTCTATTACGACACGACTAACACCGGCCTGGCTAAGTTGCTTAAGCAGGAATGCCCGGATCCTAAGATCTTCCTGCAAAAGCAAGCCGTAGTCCTTATCGGCATACCAACGGGAATCCCAGGTACGATTGATTCCAAGACGCATCCCAATTGGGCTAACTTTTTGACCCATAATTAAGTTCCTTCTCTCTCACGGACGACCACAGTAATCCGACTGAAAGGCTTATTAATCCTAGCCATACGCCCGCGAGCCCGGGGTCGAAAGCGCTTCATAGTCAAACTCTTGCCAACATATGCCTCAGCCACGACTAACCGATCTACATCCAGATTATGATTGTTCTCTGCATTAGCAATTGCCGACATAAGAACTCTTTTAACCTCACCCGAAATCCTACGTGGTGAGAAACTTAGCTGTGCTAGTGCCTTCTCGGCCGGCAAACCACGGATGAGATTAGCGACCAGATTGAGCTTACGGGGACCAGTACGCAGACGCCGTGCCATGGCCATAGCCTCATTCTCAAGTAGTCGTCGCGGTGTTGTTTTCTTTGACATGTTTAAACAGCCCTTCTCACCTTTTTGTCCCCGGAATGTCCGTGGAAGGTTCGTGTTGGTGAGAACTCTCCTAATTTGTGCCCCACCATATCTTCTGTGACCAACACTGGAATAAATTTTTTCCCATTGTGAACACCAAACGTGAGGCCAACGAATTGTGGTAATATTGTCGAACGTCTTGACCATGTTTTAATGACTGTTTTTCGTCCAGAAGAATGAGCCTCATCAGCCTTCTTGAGCAAATAACCGTCAACAAACGGGCCTTTCCATACCGAGCGCCCCATAATTTGATCCTCCCGTTATTTCTTATGACGCCGACGGCGAAGAATCAGCTTATCGGTACGTTTGTTGCTACGAGTGCGTTTACCCTTAGTTGACACACCCCAAGGGGTAACAGGATGCCGTCCACCTGAACTACGTCCTTCTCCTCCGCCATGTGGATGATCAACCGGATTCATTGCAACTCCCCTTACCTTTGGGCGTCGACCTCGCCACCTGTTTCTACCCGCTTTCCCAAGTTTCTCGTTTTTCCTATCGGGGTTGGATACCGCGCCAATTGAGGCCATACATTCGCCCCGCACCATCCGTTGTTCACCCGAAGAAAGGCGCAAAAGAGCATAACCAGCATCCTTACCTACCAGTTGTGCGTAAGCCCCACCAGCACGAGCAAGCTGCCCACCTTTGTTCGGCTTCATTTCAATATTATGTACTACGGTTCCGACCGGCATATTTTTTAGAGGCATGGCGTTACCAGGTTTAATGTCGGCTCGGTCTCCCGAAATTACCTTGTCACCAGGTTGAAATCTTTGCGGCGCAAGGATGTAGGACATTTCTCCGTCATCATACCGGATCAACGCAATAAACGCGGTTCGATTGGGATCATATTCAAGACGCTCTACTGTTCCTGCGACATCAAATTTCCGACGCTTAAAATCTATTATCCGGTAGCGACGTTTATGCCCGCCCCCCCTATGGCGAGCCGTCATCCGGCCTTGGCTATTACGGCCCCCCGATTTGGCAAAACCTGATGTCAGAGATTTGACCGGCTTTCCTTTATACAAAGCACTATGATCAACCAACACCAATTGGCGTTGTGATGGTGTCATCGGTCGAAACTGCTTAAGAGCCACAACTAAACCCCTTCTACACGCCGGATAGATAGTCAACGCTTTGGCCTTCGGCCAGCGTCACAATCGCCTTCTTATAGCTAGATCGTTGGCCACGTCGGCCGCGGAAAATCTTGCTCTTCCCTTTGACACGCAAAGTATTGACCCCCGTCACCTTCACATCAAATAAACGTTCAACTGCCCTGCGAATCTCAGGCTTAGTTGCATCGAGACGAACGCGAAAAGCTATTTGGCGGTGTTCACTAAGCATCGTAGCCTTTTCGGTAACCAGTGGCCCTACCAGGACGTCATAATCGCGTTCAGTAGTCATTTCAACCGTTCCTCTAGTACCCCTAGCGCCGATTTAGTCAGCACCAGCACGTCACACCGCAAGATATCGTAAACGTTGATCCCTTGACTGGGAATAACATCGATGTTCGGAAGGTTGTCTACGGCACGTCGAAAATTATTATCAATTTGAGCACCATCAATCACTAGTGCAGATTGCCAACCAAGTTCCAGAAGATGTGTCGCCAGTACCTTGGTTTTCGGTTTTTCAAGTACAGCTGCGTCCAGAACTACAAGCTTTCCTTCAGTTTGTTTTGAAGATAAAGCACACTTCAGCGCTAAACGCCGGACCTTTTTGGGCAAGCTATGTGCGTGGCTCCGCACTCGTGGACCAAAAGTTACCCCACCGCCCACAAACTGTGAAACACGTCTTGATCCATGCCGAGCTCGACCAGTGCCTTTTTGCCGGTACATCTTCCCCGTGGTGCCTCTAACTTCCCAACGCTCTTTGGTCTTATGGGAGCCGGACTGTCGTTTAGCCAGTTGCCATTTTACAGCTCTCTGGAGAATGTCACGCCGGACATCCACACCAAATACCTCGTCCGATAAATTCACTTTACCAGCTTGTTTNTTTTCTAGGGTCAGTACTTCACATTCCATTGTGNTTATGCCTTTACCCCTTCATCCGCNTCANCAGTTGCNCCGCCACCTGACNNAACAGCAGCATCTTTTTCGTCCTTTTTGCCGCCTGCATCATCCAAATCTGCTNCCAAACCCGCAGTCCGTGCTGGATACGGGGCATTAATTGGCAATGCTCGCTTTTCAGCATCTCTTACTCTCACATATCCACCTTTTGACCCCGGTACNGCTCCCATCACCATTATCAAACCACGGACTTCATCCGTACGAGCCACNTAGAGGTTTTCCTCAGTGACCTGGCGTGCCCCCATGTGGCCCGCCATCTTTTTTCCTTTGAANACTTTNCCAGGGTCCTGAGAATTTCCTGTGGAACCGTGACTCCGATGCGAAACCGACACGCCGTGGCTAGCCCTGAGGCCGCTAAAGTTATGCCTTTTCATCGCGCCTGCAAAACCCTTGCCGATCGAAATTCCTGTTACATCCACAAACTGTCCTTCAACAAAATGTGTAGCTAGGATTTCCGTGCCAACATCCACCAGCGCATCATCACTTACCCGAAATTCAGCTAATCGCCTTTTGGGAGGCACCTTTGCTTTAGCAAAATGACCTCTGGTAGGTTTGTTCACATTCTTAGTTTTAGCGTCTTCCACACCAATTTGCAGCGCGATATAACCATCACGAGCCTCAGTTCGTTGCGCCACTACCTGGCAGCCATCAACCTTCAGCACAGTCACTGGCAGGTGACTCCCGTCGTCCATAAAAATTCTGGACATTCCCAATTTACGAGCCAAAAGACCTGTCCGCATAGTAAGTAACCCTTAAAGCTTGATCTCTACATCAACCCCAGACGCCAGATCTAGCTTCATCAAAGCATCAACGGTCTGTGGGGTTGGTTCAACAATATCCAGCAATCGCTTGTGTGTTCTTATTTCAAATTGTTCACGGGACTTTTTATCAACATGAGGTGAACGCAAAACCGTGTAGCGTTCTATATCTGTCGGCAATGGGATCGGCCCACGGACCTGCGCACCAGTTCGTCTTGCAGTATTAACTATCTCGAGCGTCGACTGATCTAGGATTCTATGGTCAAATGCCTTAAGACGAATGCGTATATTTTGACTTTCCATCGTTTCCCTTACTTGCCCCAGTAAAAACTGGTGTTATCTTTCACTTACTATTACTAAAAATTATTCAATGATTTCAGCTACAACCCCAGCACCAACAGTTCGCCCACCTTCACGAATTGCAAATCGCAAACCCTGATCCATTGCAATCGGAACAATTAGTTCTACGGACATCGTCACATTGTCTCCTGGCATAATCATTTCGGTGCCTTCCGGCAAATGCACCATGCCAGTCACATCGGTAGTCCGAAAGTAAAATTGTGGACGATAGTTAGTAAAGAACGGCGTATGACGACCACCTTCGTCCTTCGTCAAAATATAAGCTTCAGCTTTGAACTTGGTATGTGGTGTAATAGATCCTGGCTTCGCTAAAACTTGCCCACGTTCTACTTCCTCACGCTTAGT